>NZ_JBEHGD010000005.1:0-151842 GCF_040225835.1 Corynebacterium sp. KPL3927 | reverse complement strand
CCGGCAGAGCGGTACGCCTGCAATCACCGCCGCCCTGTGAGCGCCAAGGGAGGTGGCCAATAAAGAACCCCCGACCTTCGCGCTCACGGTAAGAGGTGGAACTACCTCTCGGCAGTGCCCTGGTGAGCGCGAAGGGCGGGGGACGAAGGGCGGGGGTGGGGACAGAAAGCTAAGAACGCGTTATTCGGTGACGACGAACTTGCCGTGCTGCCCCTTCTCGGCGTTAGTCATGATGTGGTTGACAAAGGAATACGTTCCGGGCTCGTTAAAGGTCATCTCGACGAACCCGCCTTGCGCGGGAAGCAGGTCGAAGGCCTGCGAGCCGGTCTTATCCTCGTCCTTGATGAGGTAGGCGCCTTCCTTATAGGCGGTATCGAATTGCTCGCCCACCACGTGGAAGCTAAGCGGCTGGTCGGGGCCTACGTTCATGATCCACAGGCGGACGGTATCGCCCACCTTGGCCTTGATGGGGTCGACATCGTACTGGCTGGGGTAGTAATTAAAGGCCATCAGGTCAAAGTCACCATCGGCCACGCGCTGGGCATCGGCGCCGGTCTTTTCCTCGCCGAGGAAGACATCGTTGGCGATGAAGTTGTACTCGGCATCCACGTCCTTGAGGTCTGGTGGATCGATGATGACGTTGCCGGCCATGCCGTTGGCGATGTGCAGGGACATCGGGGCGGTTGAGCAGTGGTACATCCAGATTCCGGCGCGATTCGCGGTGAATTCGTAGGTCAATTCCTCTCCGGGCTGGATGGACTTCATGTTTTCATCCGGGCTGACCTCACCGGCGTGGAAGTCGATGGAATGGGCCATGCTGCCCTCATTCTTGATGGTGATCTTGAACTTATCGCCCACCTTGCCGCGCAACGTCGGCCCTGGTGCCTGTCCATTAAAGAGCCATTGCATCTGCTTGACACCGGGGGCTACCTCAACGATTTCCTCGGTCATGGACCAGGTTTCTTCGTGCGTGGTGGTATTGGCCGCTGGCGCGAGGGAGGCGTCATGGGCTTTAAAACCTTCGCGGGAGGCGCCGAGCTCGGCGGCGCTGGGCACATCAACGTGCGGGTTGGATGCGCCTGCCACGGAGTGATCGTGCCCGCCGGTGCTTGGCGCGGAGTCACCCACGTTGACGTCAAAGGTCATGCCCTGCAGGCGGTGACCAGCGATGGTGCAGTAGCCTTCGATGCTGGATTCGATCACACCGGCATCGAGCTGCACGGTATCGCCGGGATCGACGCGGCCGGTTTCGGCATCGCCAATCTTTAGGTCGTGCACCTGATCCCCGGTATTGGTGAAGTTGACCACCAAGTGGGTGCCGGGATCCACATCGACGTGGTTGGGGACGAAGGCCATGCCATCGACTTCCACGTCAATGGTGTGGGTTTCGCCTTCGGCGACAGAGCTCGACGGTTGGGAGTCCTTAGAGGTGGTATTGACGAGGGCCAACGCGATAACCGCGGCCAACGCGATGCCGATGAGCAGCCACGAGGCCCACTGGGAGTTGCCGGGCTCCGGCGGCTTATCCTGTGGCTGTGGGGAAGAAATACTAAGCATTTAATTCTCCAGATTCTGTTGTTGGTAAACGGCGCGGCCCACGGCAAGCACGTTTAATGCTAAGCCTATCCCCATGAGGATAAGCCCGGCAGCCAGGGCATTGACAAGGCTCAGCAGGGCGCCGAGGTTTATGAGGACGAGTCGGGCGAAACCAGCGCGGTCCGCGGTAGCCCGGCCGTGGTGCACCTTGGCAGGACCCCCTCCCACCAGCGTGGGCAAGAGGTGGTGCAATACGCCCGTGACCAGTTGCAAGACTCCACCACCGATGAAGGCCGGGACCAAAAATAGCGTGATGACGCGCGGGTAGGCGCCAAGCGCTGCGGCCACGGCATCCCCGGCGCACAGGGCCGCCATCCATAGCAGCCCCGCGATGACGGATACCGATGCCGTGGTCAACCGGGGGTTGCGCCCCAGCACGGTAGCCAGTACCGGTTGGATGATCATGATGGCGGCGAGCACGACGAGCAGCTGGGCGATGCCCGCCGCGCGCGTCCACCCCACCGCACCGCACACCATGGTCAGTGCCAGCCCGGCGCAGTGGACGATGAGCCCGCGCGTGCACCGCATCCGCGCGGTAGGCGAAATCGCGGTGCCGGAGAGGGTGGGAAGCAGCGTCACGATGGTGCCCACGATGGTCAGCCACGCAAACCCCCAGACCATGCCGCGCGAGTGCGCTGCCACTAGGAAGGAATAGTTACCCACACCATTGCCGCTTAAGATCACGAGCACCACGGAGGCGATCATGAAGATGGATGCGGCCGCATAAAACGGCACCGTCACCGCAAAGGATCCGGAAAGCGAGCCGCGCAAACGCGTGTAGGTGAAGACGAACTGCCAGGCAAGGGCGGCGATGATGAGGAGGGAGGCGGCATCGGCAAGCAGGCCCCAGTCATAGCCCGCGCGATCGATCATGAGCAGGATGAGGCCCACCTGGATGAGCGCCACGCGCGTGCCCACGCCGCGGTAACCATTATTGGCGGTGCGGGTGAGCGCCTCGGTGAAATGGGTGGAAAATACGATGATGGCGGTGGTCAGCGCGCCAATGGTCAGCGGGTGGATGAGTTCCCACCACACCACGGGGGCGCCCAGGTGGCCCGCCACGTTGATGCCGATGCCGATGAGTACCCACGCGCCGATAAGCGCGGCGGTAAGGATATGCCAGCGGCTGCGGGCGGCCAGGGAGATGTCATTAATGCGCACGGTGGGCCTCCTTCACCGTCAACGTAATGCCGCAGGCGAGGAATACCAAGACGGCGGCGATGGTGGTCAGGCCACCTACCTGGTAGGCAACGGTGTGGCGGGCGACATCGGCAAGAATGCGCAGCGCCAGCCCGCCGTGCAGGACCGCTACGGGGAGAAAAAGCACCGGATGGTAGGGCAAGTGGCGGCGGATGACGGAGGTAATGATGATGGGGGCATGGGCAAAAATCATGGACATGACAAAGCCTAAAAAGATGGCGTGCACCGAGGCGTCGTAGGCAAAGCCCGAGCTTTCGCCATAAAGCAGCCAGAAATATCCGCCCAGGGCCAGCCAAAAATACCCGGCGAGCATGCAGGCTGCGGAATAGCGCGGCAGCCCGCGCGAGCGCACTAGGTTCTTCGCCACATCCACGCGCACGGTAGAAACCGCAACGCCGATAAGCGCCGCACCCATCGCGCGGTAGCCCACGGCCGGGGAAAGGATATAGACCACGCTGAGCGCCGCCAACCCCAAAACCCACAGGGTAATGCGCTTTTCCGCCTGGGTGCCGGCCATGGTGATGCGGGCAAGCTCCATGCGCTCGCCGATGATCGTCGCTACCACGTAGAGCACGCACAGCGGCATCGCCGTAGAAAAGGCCGGCTCCATGGCCCACAGCAGTGCCGCTGCTACCCCACCGATGACGCCGGTGGCCTGCACAATGATGGACAGGGCCGGCTGGCGCCGGTGGATGGTGGCATAGATCAACCCCAGCACGATGAAGCCGGCGGCGAAGCACAAGGCCGGGACCTGCCGCGGTAGGCCGGCGACGATGCCCGCAAAACCGGCGGCGTGGAAGATGGGACCTACCCAAGCCCACCGCGTGCGCACGGCGACGGCGCGCTCTAGCCCGATGGCGCCGCCGACAAAGCCAAAGACCATCAAGGGGCCATGATCGGCGGCGACGGAGGCTGCCGGCGAGAACCCCACGCCGAGCAGGGATGCCCCGGCGGCGAGCCCAACCAGCAAGGACAGCCCCGCGCAGGCAAGGAAGAAGAAGCGGTGCGCGAGCCTATTATTTATCACGGCTTTAATCGTACTAATATTGGTGGCAAGGTAAAACCCTCGCCCCACCTCCGAAAGGATGATCCTCGCCATGGAACTTCCCATCACCGATTCCTCCCAGCAGAACTCCATCCCCACGCTCAACGCCACCGAAATCCCCCACGCCGTGCGCCACGGCGCCATCCACGGCGCTTTGGGCACCCTGAACGTGGGCCAAGCCATGATCCTCATCGCCCCGCACAACCCACTCCCTCTACTCAAGGAAGTGGAAGAGCGCGCGGAGGAATTCGAGCTGTCTTACCTCAAGGAAGAAGAAAACGACTATCACATCAAGTTCACGCGAATTTCGTAGTGTATTCCCGTGCAAATCGATAGGCTAAATGGTGATAACTCTATCTCTCGTACATAGTTGTCTATATAACACGGAGCATTCACTATGAATAAGAAATTTGCCGCAGCCGCCGTTGCTGCGACCGGCTTGGCGCTCTCCGCCTGCTCTCCCGATACCTCCACCACCTCCGATGCAGAGCAGACCAGCCTGAACCTCTTGGCTGCATCGTCCACCCGCGTCATCAATGACGAACTAGAAAAGCGCGCTTCCGAGCTCGACACCCCGGTTGACCTCGAGTTCCAAAATGGCGGCTCTTCTGACTTGGTCAATAAGCTCAGCGAGGGCGCTCCTGCGGACCTGCTGCTTACCGCGTCCAAAAGGACCATGGACAAGGCAATCAATGACGGAACTGTGAAGGACCCGAAGGTGCTTGCCACCAACGTCATGGTGATGGTCGTACCGAAGGGCAACCCGGGCAATATCCACTCCATCGAGGATCTGCAGAACGAAGACCGCTTCGTCATCTGTGACCCGCAGGTTCCCTGCGGCGATATCTCTTCCCAGATCATCGAAGAAAACGACCTGGACGTAAAGCCCGCCTCCCAGGAGCAGCAGGTCGCTGACGTTTTGGGCAAAGTCGTCTCCGGTGAGGCCAATGCCGGCTGGGTCTACTCCACCGACGCCGCGGCCGCTGGCGATGATGTAGAGGTCATCGAGATCCCGGATGCTGATAAGTTTGCCAACCAGATCCTGGGCGCAGTCTCCGCCGAGGCTGAGCACCCAGAAGAGGCACAAAAGGTCCTCGACCTGTTGGCCGATGACTTTGATAAGACCTGGGAAGAGTTCGGCTTTAACCCAGCAGATTAGTCAATGCCCCCTCCCCAGCCCATCCGCCTTAAGTCTCCGCTCGTTATCGGCCTTATCGGCCTTATCGCGGTCGTTGTCATCCTCGTTCCCGTAGCCTCCCTGGGGCTGCGCGTACCGTGGAACCGCATCGGCGAATACCTCGCCAAACCGGAGATTTGGGACATGCTCAAGCTGTCCCTTACCGCGGCATTCCAATCAATGCTGCTGGCGATGGTGCTGGGGACTGGCCTTGCCCTTTGGGTCCAACAGCTTGGCCGGGGCAGCGGCGTTATCCGCCTGCTCATCTATTTGCCCTTGGCCATGCCACCCGTGGTGGGCGGCCTAGCGCTGACCGCCGCCATCGGCCGCCGGGGCTATCTGTCCCCGCTTCTTGACGCCATAGACTTCCATTTTGCTTTTGCTTTCCCCGGCGTCATCGCCGCGCAGTGCTTCGTCGCCTTGCCCTTCGTCGTGGTCGCGGTCGATTCCGCCCTGCGCCAATTAGATCAGGAGATTTTGGCCTCTGCCGCCAGCGTAGGCCTATCCCGCTGGGAGGTACTGCGCAAAATCACCATCCCCTCCATCGCCCCTGCCCTAGCTACCGGCGCCGGCCTTGCCTTTGCGCGGTCCCTCGGCGAGTTCGGCACCACGCTGACCTTCGCGGGCTCCCAGCCGGGCGTGACCCGCACTATGCCGCTCGGCATTTACTTGGAGCGCGAGGTCGATACCGATGGCGCCTATGTGCTCTCCGCCATCCTCATCGCAATGGCGATTGTCTGCCTCGCCCTCGCCGGGCTCCCCTCGCTCCGCCAGCGTTCCTATCAGGCGCAGGCCCGCGAGCTGCACAGCATGGACTACGAGAAACTCAGCGCCCTGACCGCCCCAGAAAATGCCCCTATCCTATCCGTCACGGCGGATGGGGAAACCACGGAATTTAGCCCGCGCGCGATCACCGCGATCGTCGGTTCCAATGGCTCGGGCAAAACCACGCTGATGAGCCGCATCGCCGGACGGCTGACCGGCGCGGAGATTAACGCCAACCAGGATGACATCGTCCTGCTGACCCAGCGCCCCGGCCTGCCACCGCGAGCCACCGCCAACCAAGCCATCGCGATGGTCACCCGCGATAAGCAACGTGCCACGCAGTTGCTGGAGGCGGCGGGCTTGCGTGAGCTTAACGATGTCCCCGTGCCCGCCCTTTCCGGCGGCCAGGCCGCCCAAGTGGCCCTCGTCCGCGCGCTCGCCGCGCGGCCCACCATCCTGATTCTGGATGAGCCCTTGGCGGCCATCGACGTGGAATCCGCCAGCAAGTGGCGCCGCTTCCTGCGCGCTACCCGCCGCGACCGGACCACCTTGCTGGTGACCCATAATGCGCTGGATATTGCCGGGCTTGCCGATGACATGGTGGTCATGAATTCCGGCCGCGTCACTGCCCAGGGCCCAGCCGCGGACCTCCTCGATGTGCCGCCCACCGGCTTCGTGGCTTCCATCGCCGGGCTCAACCGTGTAGAGGGCACCGTCGAAGACGCCAACGCTACCGAGACCATCGTCTCTTGCGGGAGCACAACCATCACCGGCGACGCGAGCGATCTCCGCTCCGGAGATACGGTAGCGGTCACGTTTAAGCCAAGCGACGTGCACCTTGCCTCTGAAGCCTCTACCGGGGTCAATCGCTGGTCCACCAAGGTCATCGCGGTAGAAGCGGCCAGCATGGCGGATGCCCGGCTGAGCCTGGATATGGGCGGGCACACGATTACCGTGCCGGTGAGTAGGCAAGTAGCTTTAGGTATAGATACGGGCGATACCGTATCCTATAGCGTGGCTAAAGATAAGATTTCTGTTAATCAAGCCCCTCATCAGCACTCAGAGATACGAAGTTAATCGCATGCCTAATTCGCTCCCCCGCCCAAGCACCGATCTTTTCCCAGAAGCACTCAAGCTATCCCCTAAGCAGCACGAGGTGCTCACGCAGCTCCAGCACTACCCGCGAGGAGCCCGTGCTGCGGAGGTAGCAAAAGATTTAGGCATGCACGTCAATACCGCGCGCGGGCATATCGATGAACTCATTCATGTCGGTGCCGTGACCGCCGCTCCAGAGCACAGCACCGGGCGCGGGCGCCCGTCCCTGATTTTCCAGGCGCGCGTGCCGGATAACCGCGCCATCGCAGACGAATATGTCAGCCTCATTAGCGTGCTAACTACCATGCTCGCGGGCAAGGAAGAGCTCGATGATTTCTCTTCCCCACAGGCCCGAGAGCTGGGACGGCAATGGGCGCGCGCAACGGGCGCGGATATCCAGAGCGGGGCGCTCGACACCCTTTTTGCCACCCTGCGCGATATGGGTTTTGATCCTTCGCAGGGCGCGGATCCTTCCGAAATCGAGCTGAATGCCTGCCCGTTCGTCTCCTCCGGAACCACCCCAAGCCCCTTTGTCTGTGCCATACACGCTGGCTTTTTGCAAGAAGCCAGCGGCGCGGACGCGGACATTGCCCTAACGCCGATGCAGCGCCCCGAGGTCTGCCAGATCGAGATTAAGCCTGCGTAACTTCCACGCGGACCGGGCCCGCAACCTTGAGATCGAAGACGCGGAGGCCCTGCTCGCGGGCATCATCAAGAATGCTCTCGTCGATGTCCTCCGTGTGCAGCACCATCACCGTCGGCCCCGCCCCAGAAAGATAGGCGGCGTACCCGCGGTTGCGCAGGCGGTTCACCCACTCCGCGGTCACGGGCAGCACGCCGGCGCGATACGGCTGGTGCAAGCGATCGCGGGTGCCTTCCCACAAAAGCTCTGGGTAGTTCTGCAATGCGGCTACCTGGACGGCGGTACGGGAGACGTTAAAGGCGGCATCGGAATGCGTCACGTGCGAAGGCAGCACACGGCGCACCGCCTGGGTGGAAGCATGGGAATCCGGCACCAGCGCGGTCGCCCGGATATCGGGATGCACGTTGATGGTAGCGGCCTTGTATTCCGGCAAGGAGCGGCCATCGACAGGCACCGTCGTCCACGAGACCACGGCACTGCCCAGAACCGAGGCCGCGGCATTATCTGGGTGGCCCTCAAACGCCGAGGACAATTGCACGATCTGCTCTTGGGTCAGCGGGTTACCCGCCAAGGCATTGCCCGCGGCCACGCCGGCGACCGCCGTAGATGCCGAAGAACCCAGGCCGCGCGATTGGGGAATCGTATTATGCGAGACCACGCGCAGCCCTGGCACCGTGGCTTCGGCGGCAGATAGTGCGGACCGGATGGCCTTGACCATCAGGTGCGAGCCATCGCGCGGTAGGTCTTCTGCCCCCTCGCCAAAAATCTCCACCTCAAGGCCGGAGGGAATGACCTCAACCTCGGCGGTGTCGTACATGCTCAATGACATGCCCAGGGTGTCGTATCCCGGCCCCAGGTTCGCCGTGGAAGCGGGGACGGTGACTATCGCTTTGGTGCCGACTTCAACTTCGATGCTCATGGTGACTAATATATCGAACCGGTTTAGCTGCCCAGGCGGATGACCGAGTGAACGGCCTTGACCTCATCGAGCTCGCCCAAGGCGGAGACGATGTTTTCCAGGGTTGCTTCCTTGGCGGCGTGGGTGACCACGATAAGGCGCGCGGTGTCCTCGCCGTCTTCTTGGCGCACGGTGCGCAGGGATACCCCATGCTGTGCGAAGAGCGCCGAAATGACTTCCAAGACGCCGGCGCGGTCCTGGACTTCCATATCGATGTGGAAGCGGGTATCGACCTCGCCAAAGTCTGCAATGGGCAGGTTGGCGTAGGTATTCTCGCCAGGCGCGCGACCGCCGTGCACGATATTGCGGGCGGCACCGACGACATCGCCAAGCACTGCCGAGGCGGTAGGGTTGCCGCCGGCACCATTGCCGTAGAACATGAGCGACCCGGCGGCCTCAGCCTCAACGAAAATTGCGTTATAGGACTCGCTGACAGAAGCCAGCGGGTGATCCTTAGCCACCAGGGTCGGGTGCACGCGCGCGTTGACCACTTCGGATCCATCCTCGCGGCGCAGGCGCTCACAAATGGCGAGCAGCTTGATGGAATAGCCGGCATCGTTTGCCGCGGCAATATCGTCTGCGGTGATATCGGTAATGCCCTCGCAGTGCACGTCCTCGAACTTCACGCGGGTGTGGAAGCCGATGGAGGCCATGATGGCGGCCTTCGATGCGGCGTCATGCCCCTCCACGTCCGCGGTGGGATCCGCCTCGGCATAGCCCAGGCGGGTAGCTTCCGCTAGGGCCTCGTCATAGGTGGCGCCGGTGGATTCCATGGCGTCCAAGATGTAGTTGGTCGTGCCATTGACGATGCCGGAGATGCGCTCGATCTGGTCACCCGCCAGGGAGCGGCGCAGCATACCCACGACGGGGATAGCTGCGGCCACGGCGGCTTCAAAGTAGAGGTCAACCCCGGAGCGTTCTGCGGCCTCCGCCAATTCATCAGCGTGCGCGGCAACGAGCGCCTTATTTGCCGTCACCACGGACTTGCCGGAATTAAGCGCGGTCAAAACCAGCTCGCGCGGGAAATCGATCCCGCCGATGACCTCCACCACCAAGTCGATGTCATCGCGGGAGATCAGGGCCTTGGCATCATCCGTCAGCAACTCGCTGGGCACGCCCGGACGCAGCTTGTTTTTATTCTGGATTGCGATGCCGCGGATCTCTGCCGGCCCACCGATGCGATGAGCAAAGGCATCCGCATTCTCATCTAAGAGGCGGAAAACTTCCGCTCCCACGGTGCCGAATCCAAGCAGCGCAATGCCAACGGTTTCGCCTTCACCCTTGCCGGTACGCGAATGTAGCTGTAGCTCACTGTTTGAAGCATCCATAGTCCGTCTCCATGTCGATTTAGTGGTGGAAAATGTCTCCCGCTTTACGCGGCTACAGGTCACTATACAGAACGAGCTGTCTATATTGCGACATGCGGGGGATAATATTCGTTCAGCTACAGAAAACCCCCGCCGCACGGGCCGAATGCGGCACCTGCTTAACGGGGGTGGTACTGGCTTAATCCACTTCCAAGGACAAGAGGTCCTCGATGGTTTCGCGCCGCAACATGGGCTTGGTATTTCCCACGCGCGTTGCCACCACAGCCGGGCGCACCGCGCCGTTGTACCGGGAGGACATCATGTACTGATACCCACCGGTGGCCGCGAAGGCGAGCAAGTCCCCCGGCTGGATGTCATTGGGCAATTCGCCTTCTTCTAGCAAGATATCGCCGGATTCGCAGTGGAAGCCCACGATGCGCGAGGGCACCATTTCGCCATCGCTAAAGCGGTTCACCAGGCGCACATCGTATTCGGAACCATAGAGTGCGGGGCGGATATTATCGGACATTCCCCCATCGATGGAGATATACCGACGCACCGGCAAATCGGCCTTACCGGTTTCCACGTCCTTGACCGTGCCCACGCGGTAAACGGTCACCGCAGAACCGGCCACCAAGGAACGCCCCGGCTCCACGAGGAGGAACGGCGCCTTAATGTCGAGTTCTTCCGCGGTCTGGTCCACGGCGCGCAGCATGTCCTGGGCCACGCGGTCAATATTCAGGGCTTCCTCATAAGGCATATACGGAATACCAAAGCCACCGCCCAAGTCCAGCTCGGCCAGATCAACGCCCAGCTCGGTGTGGATCTGACGGTAGAGCTCCAGCACGCGCTCGGCGGCGAGTTTGAAACCCTCGGCATTGAAAACCTGGGAACCCACGTGGCAGTGCAGGCCGCTCAAGTGGAGGTTATTCACCTCAAGGCAACGCTTCGCAGCGGCGAATGCCGCGCCCGTGGCCAGGGAAATACCGAATTTCTGGTCCTCGTGCGAGGTGGCCACGAACTCGTGGGTATGCGCGTCCACACCCGGCTTGACGCGAATCATTACTGGCTGCACCACGCCTGCCTCGCCGGCGATGCGGTTGAGCTCTTCGAGCTCCTGTTCATTATCGATGACCACGTGGCCCACGCCCGCGTCCACGCACAGGCGCAAGTATTCCTCGTCCTTATTATTGCCGTGCGCCGTAATGCGCGCGGCCGGGAACTCTGCGGCGAGCGCGATCTTTAGCTCATTGAGCGCGGAAGCATCGAGACACAGGCCTTCTTCGTTGACCCACTGCACCACCTTTTTGGAAATGAACGCCTTGGAAGCATAGTGCACGTGATCCGGCCCGCCGAAGGCACGCGCCATGTCCTGGCAGCGCGAGCGGAAGTCGTCCTCATCAAAGACGTAGAGCGGGGTCTGGAATTCCTCTGCCAAATCCGGCAAGGGCACTTCCGCTACGGTAACTACGCCGTCTTCCTGGCGGCTCGCATTCCGCGGCCACACGTGGGCGGGAAGCTCATTGAAATCAGCCATTTACATCTTCTCCGGTGCGCTCACGCCAACCATAGTCAAGGCATTGGACAGGACGACGCGGGATGCTTCCGCCAATGCGAGGCGTGCGCTGTGAATGGGCTGCTGTTCCTCCCCTGCCTTGGGCAAAACCTGACAGGTGTCATAGAAACGGTGGAATACGCCAGCCAACTCTTCGGCATAGCGCGCCACGCGGTGCGGCTCGCGCAGTTCCGCGGCATCTGCCACTACGGCAGGGAACTCACCCAAAGTGCGGATAAGGTCGCCCTCGCGCTCATGCTCCAGCAGCGACAGGTCCGCGCCTTCGGAGCTAACTCCCAGCTCCGCTGCCTTGCGTCCAATCGAGCACAACCGGGCGTGCCCGTATTGCACGTAGTAGACCGGATTATCCGAGGACTGCGACTCCCACAGGCCCAGGTCGATATCGATGGACTGGTCCACGGAAGAGCGCACCAGCGAATAACGCGATGCATCGACACCAATGGCGGCGACCAAATCCTCGATGGTGATTACGGTGCCCGCGCGCTTAGACATGCGCACCGGCTTGCCGTCGCGCAACAGGTTGACCATCTGGCCAATGAGCACCTCGACGCCATCGGCGTCATAGCCCAAGGCAGCTGCCGCCGCCTTCAAGCGCGGGACGTAACCGTGGTGGTCAGCGCCCAACATGTAGATATTAAGATCGTGACCGCGGTCGAATTTATCGGCCACGTAGGCGATATCGCCGGCGATGTACGCCGCATTGCCGTCCGATTTCACCACGACGCGATCCTTAGAATCGCCATAGTCGGTAGATTTCAGCCACCACGCGTTATCCGCCTCATAAAGGTGGCCTTCAGACTTCAGGGTCTCAAGGGCCTTATCTACCGCCCCAGACTCAAACAGCGAATTTTCGTGGAAGTAGACATCAAAATCCACGCCAAATTCATGCAGGGACTGCTTGATCTGGGCAAACATCATCTCTACGCCATCGGCGCGGAAGGCCTCCTGCACCTGCGCAGCATCGCCCTCGAGCGCGTTGGGGTTCTTTTCCACAACCGCGTTTGCG
This sequence comes from Corynebacterium sp. KPL3927, assembly GCF_040225835.1. NCBI lineage: Bacteria > Bacillati > Actinomycetota > Actinomycetes > Mycobacteriales > Corynebacteriaceae > Corynebacterium > Corynebacterium sp. KPL3927. The sequence goes on along the minus strand of NZ_JBEHGD010000005.1, from coordinate 139,474 downwards.
ATGTCGCGAATATAATCTCCGCCGTAGCCGTCCTCCGGCGTGGGCTCGCCTTTAGCTGCGGCAACAAGGGAGCGCGAGAAGCGATCGATCTGGCCGCCGTGATCATTGAAGTAGTACTCGCGGGTGACTTCTGCACCGGAAGCCGTGAGTACCCTGCCTAGCGAATCGCCGACGGCGGCCCACCGCGTCCCGCCCAGGTGAATCGGGCCCGTGGGGTTGGCAGACACAAATTCCAGGTTAATCTTCTTGCCTGCAAAGGAGTCATTCGAACCGTAGTCCGCGCCTGCCTGCAGAATCTGGGCGACAATCTCACCCTGGGCAGCGGCGGCTAAGCGGATATTAATAAATCCAGGCCCGGCAATATCGGCTTCCGCAATGGCATCGTGCTGGGCTAATTTTTGCGCTAACCAGCCACCAAATTCGCGCGGATTCGCGCCGGCTTTCTTGGCCACCTGCAGTGCAAGGTTGGTGGCGTAGTCACCGTGTTCTGGGTTGCGGGGGCGCTCTACCGTGACAGATTCCGGCAATACGGACGCGTCTAGGTCATGTTCTGCCATGACCTCGGTGGCGGATTCTTTAACTAAGGTGGCCAAATCAGCTGGAGTCATGTGGCAAGAGTCTAGTTCACTGCCCCGACACGTGCGAAAAGAAGCACTGGCTAACATTTCCGCGGGCGGAGATCGCTCATTTAATAGACCTCTTAGGCAAACCTATATTGCGATATATATTACAAAATATATGCTGGTAGAACGTGATTCACACTACATTCCACGCAGTGAATGTGTAGTGTTAATGACACCTCCATGACTTAAAAACTAATAAGGAGCACCGTATGCGCATTGCGCTTTTTTCTACTTGCATTGGTGACACCCTTTTCCCGGACGTCCAAAAGGCGACGGCATTGGTTCTCTCCCGGTTAGGTCACGAAGTTGTCCTTCCGGAGGAGCAAACCTGCTGCGGCCAGATGCACATCAACACCGGCTACCAAAAGGAAACTCTGGGGATGATCCGCTCTTATGCGGATGCCTTCGCAGATCCTTCCATTGACTACGTCGTGGCCGCCTCCGGTTCCTGCGTTGCAGCAGTTCGCGACCGCCACGAAAGCATTGCCGACCGCTTCGGCACTTCCGCCGATGTCGATGGCGCGCAGAAGACTGCGGGAAAGACCTACGATCTCACGGAATTTTTGGTCGATATTGAAGGCGTGACCAACGTCGGCGCTTTCTTCCCACACCGAGTGACCTACCACTCAGCCTGCCACGGCCTGCGCTTCCTTAAGCTGGAAGACCGCCCCTACAAGCTTTTGCAAGAAGTCGAGGGCATCGACTTGGCACCGCTAGCCAATAGCGAAGAGTGCTGCGGCTTCGGCGGCACGTTTGCCCTGAAGAATGCAGAGGTGTCCCAGGCAATGGTCTCCGATAAAACCCGCCACATTAAAGACACCGAAGCCGAGTACGTTACCGCTGGTGACTCGTCCTGCCTGATGAATATCGGCGGCGCGCTCCACCGCCAGCGCTCCGGCATTCGCGCCCTACACATGGCAGAGATTTTGGCCTCCACGAAGGAACACCCGTGGCAGCCAAACTCCGCCGCTTACTCCAAGGAGACGATGCTCTAATGACCTCTTTCCTCGACACCACCCCACCACGCGCTCCTGAAGGCTACGGCAACCTGCGCGGCAGCAAGGCCTTCGTCCCGCTCGCGCACGTCGGGCTGAATAACGCTACCCAGCGTCATAACCTGCAGCACGCGACCACCACCATCCGCCAAAAGCGCGCTAACACCGTGCAGGAAGTGGATGACTGGGAGCTGCTCCGCAACGCCGGCTCTGCCCTCAAAGAGGACGTCGCAGCCCGCATGCCGGAATTGCTCGAGCAATTTGAGAAGGCCGTGTCTAACCGCGGCGGCATCGTCCACTGGGCACGCGATGCCAAGGAAGCCAACGAGATCATTGAAGGTCTCATCCGCGAAACGGGCGAAACCGACGTAGTCAAGGTTAAGTCCATGGCTACCCAGGAAATCGGCTTGAACGAACACCTCGAAGACGCCGGAATCCACGCCCAGGAAACCGACTTGGCAGAGCTCATCGTCCAGCTTGGTGACGATATGCCATCGCACATTCTGGTGCCCGCAATTCACCGAAACCGCGCGGAAATTCGCGATATCTTCGTCGATAAGATGCCCAATACGGACGACTCGCTGAAGGCCGAGCCCGCCGAGTTGGCCGAGGCTTCCCGCCAGTTCCTGCGCCAGCAATTCATGAAGGCCAAGGTCGCCATCTCCGGCGCCAACTTTGGTGTGGCAGAAACCGGCACCGTCAACGTTGTCGAGTCTGAGGGCAATGGCCGCATGTGCGTGACGTTGCCGGAAACGCTGATTACCGTCATGGGCATCGAAAAGCTCGTGCCTACCTTCCAGGACCTGGAAGTCTTCCTGCAGCTGCTGCCTCGTTCCTCCACCGCGGAGCGCATGAACCCCTATACCTCCATGTGGTCCGGCGTGACGGAGGGCGATGGCCCGCAGAACTTCCACATCGTCTTGCTGGATAATGGGCGCACCGCAGCACTGTCTTCGCCCGTTGGTCACCAGGCGCTAAAGTGCATCCGTTGCTCGGCCTGCCTCAATGTCTGCCCAGTCTACGAGCGCGCCGGCGGACACGCCTATGGCTCCGTGTACCCGGGCCCCATCGGTATCTCGCTGACTCCGCAGCTCACCGGCATGAAGGATCACAACGATCCATCAGCTAGCTTGCCGTACGCTTGCTCGCTGTGCGGGCGCTGCGACGACGTGTGTCCGGTGAAGATTCCGCTTTCTGATGTCATCTTGGAAAACCGCCATCAGAAGGTCACCCACGCTGCCTCGCCGATCGAGCCGAAGCTGTTCAAGACGGTACAGCTGCTCTGGGACAACCCGAAGATGTGGGATAAGGTCACCCACCTCGTGGCACTTGGCCGCGTGATGGGCGGATTCAACGGCACCATCGAGTCGCTGCCGCTATTTATGTCCGGTTGGTCCGATGGCCGCGATACCGCGATTCCGCCGAAGAAATCCTTCCGCCAATGGTTCGACTCCGAAGAAGGCAAAGAGCTGCTGTCCAATGCCCGTAAGGAGGCTTCCAAGTGAGCGCAAAGCAAGACATCCTAAACCGCATTCGTTCGGCGCAGAAACAGGCTGGGCTCCCAGATCACGTCGATGTGCCGCGCGAATACCAGCGCGAAGGCACGCTGAATGATGATGAACTGCGCGAAATGCTGGTCGATCGCCTCGAGGATTACAAGGCAGAAGTCCACGTCACGGAGGAAAGCGATCTGAAAAAGACGCTGGATACCATCGTCCACGACCGCAACTGCACCGACATCCGCTACGCCCCAGGCATGAATGCCGATTTTTTTGATGGCCTTCCTGCCCGCCCGGACGACGAAGACGCGGATCCGCGCGAGCTTGACGATGCCGATGCCGTCGTCACCGAGTCCCTCGTGTCTTCCGCACAGACCGGCACCATTGTGTTGCAGTCCGATTCCCGCTGCGGCCGCCGCGCCCTGACGCTGGTACCGGACCGTCACATCTGTATCGTCCGCCGCGACGAGATTGTCTACGGTATCCCCGAGGTCATTTCCCGGATGAACCCTGACAAGCCCGCAACGTGGATTTCTGGCCCTTCCGCGACCTCCGATATCGAGCTCTCGCGCGTCGAAGGCGTGCACGGCCCGCGCGATCTGATCGTGATTATTGTGAAGTAGCGTGGCTAGGGTGCCGAGTTAGGGCACCCGTCACGTGGAAATTCCTGCCACGAACCTGAAAGAAGCATAAGCTAACTCTGACAAACGTTATAGGAGTCGGAGCTTTAGCTTATGCTTTCTTTTTCTCGAAAAATTTCTACCGTAGTGTGCGCTAGCGCCCTCGCACTGGGCGTGGCAGCCCCCACCGCCGCCGCGGCGGAACCAGAAATCACCTGGGAGGATTGCCCCGCACAGGTCAACCTAGATAGCGCCGAGTGCGGCCGGATAGAGGTACCTACCTACTACGATAACCCCGAGGCCGGCACCATTAGCGTTGGTTTTGTCCGCGTACCTGCGGCACAACCAGACGCGCGCCGCGGCGCGCTCTTTACCAACCCAGGCGGCCCTGGCGGTGACGCCTATTCTTGGGCTGGAAACGATACCGTCGAATGGCCCGAAGAAATTCGCAACGAATGGGATCTGATCGGTGTCCAGCCGCGCGGCCTGCCCGGTTCCACCCCGGTGGACTGCGCTGCTACCCCGAACTTCAATCCCATCGAGGCCACCACGCAGATTGGCAAGGCCACCCGAGACGCCTGCGAGCAGAATACTCCTGGCTATACCAACTCTTTGACCACCGCCAATACCGCCCAAGACTGGGAGATGGTGCGCCAAGCTCTGGGTGAGGACGTCATTGACATCGCCGGCATCTCCTACGGCACCTATCTTGGCTCCGCCTACGCCACCCAGTATCCGCAGCACACCGGCAAGGTGCTGCTCGATTCCGGCATGAGCCCACAGCTTGCGTGGAACGGCATCTTTACCTCGCAGCAGCAGGGATATGAGAATGCGCTGCACGATCTTTTCCAGTTCATCGCGGATAATGACGCCACCTACCATTTGGGCTCTACTCCACTCCAGGTCTATGAAAAGTGGTCGCAGAAAGTCGCAATGGAAGCCGGCGCCCGCCCTACGGTGTTGCCACCGGACGCGAAAATCGGTGACCTTCCCCCAGGGCTCGAGTTCGCCGGCCAACCGGGCGCGGATATCATGACCGCCACGGGTGAGCTGCGCGTGCAGGCAGAATTCCTCGCCGACAAGGCACTTAACCCACAGGCAGACCAGCGAGCATCGGTGACTTTGGGCAAGACCCGCGAGGTCGTTCCCATGCCTGCGCACTGGGATGACTTTGCCAAGCACTTAAACGGCAGTAAGCCATTCAATGTCGTCGACGATCCGGAGCTTGCCCGCGCGGTACAACAGCAAACTATCCAGATGATCAATATGCAAAACCTCATCGTCTGCAACGAGAACACCGTCGCCGGTAACCCGTGGCTCTTCCCTACCTACCTGTGGTCCAACTTTGTCACCGGCGATATTTTCTCCCTGGTTAATTCCATGTATGGATCTGGCGCCGGGTGTGGCGGCCGCGAACCCGTTACCGGCGGGGCGCCACTCGATGGCTCGCACCTTGCCACCAAGCCCCTGCAAATCCAAGGCACGGGCGACCCGCAGACCCCGTACCAGTACCACGAGGCACTCTCCCAGCCCATGCAATCGCGCGTCGTCACCGTCCACGGCCCCGGCCACGGGCACTTTGCGCTGGGTAATAAGGCTGTCGATGAGATTGGCGTGCACTATCTGCGCACCGGTGAGGTAACCACCGCTGACGCACCGGGCCTGATTTAGTTCCCGGGCGGGCGATGCGCTAGAATTACATCGTTGGGAATTTTCCCAGCGATGTCTCCGTAGCTCAGCGGATTAGAGCATCGGTTTCCGGTACCGAAGGTCGCAGGTTCGATCCCTGTCGGGGACACAAAATTTTTAGCCCCTCGCTTTTGCCAGCGAGGGGCTTCACTGTGAGCCCCGTTTTCGGATTATGTAGCCACCGAGGGTTCAGGAAGCATCAACCATCCTGAACCCCGAGGCTACCCCTCCAATACTAAACGAAAGGACAAAATCGTGAGCGCACGAACTCTCTACTTCGTCGCCCTGGCCCTACTGGCCATATCCCTGACCATCAACGTCATCAACGGGTTCACTACCTCCAGCACCATTCTCACCGGTATGGCGGTGGTTGTACTTGGCTGTGCCACCTACAAGAAAGTATGGAAAAAATAAGCCTGCGAATCACGGACGCAAACGCCGAGCGGAAATTGTGAGACGGGGCTAGGGCCAGCGCGTGGCAGGTGTCGCGGGCTCCGCTTTAATGTGAGTAAAGGTCCCCCCATTTAGTCTCTATCCATAGAACATAGAAAATTCCACCGTCTTTCCAGCCAACGAATGGAAGGTTTTCTTGGTGTCGGAACACGCGGAATTTGGTTAGCTCTTGGAACTGCCTAGGGATTTGAGCTTTGATTTCGTTTTTTGGGATAAATTCCGAGCCGAGCCCGTGCCTGTGGTGATTAACGAGATCTGTCCAAGAAGTTAGTGAGCGTTTGTGCCATTTATCGAGGAACTCGCGGCGCATCCTATCGGTCATTTGCCCGAATCCCCATCCGCTCTGCAGAAACCTAGTGGACAGGAGCGGGTATTCGTTTGATGCCGCTCGTATTGCGCTCAAGACGCCTGTATCTGCACCACTGTGATTCTTCGAGACCAGGCGCGTGCCACGTCTCTTACTTTTCTTTCCCATATCTAGTTGAAGTATTCTTTGAGGTCGGCATCAGAAATCTCAAGCCCCCGTTTTTCATCAACGAAGTTTTTCTTCCAAGGCGACTCCGTGTGGGTCTTATTACGTAAAGCCCATGCGGAATAGGGCCCGTACTTATTCCATACTTCAATCAAGGTATCTTCCACAGGCCGGTAATCGTCCCAGTTGAAGTCATCAGAAATAAAAGTATCGGGGTCGATCGGGCTCTTACCGTACTTTTTAAGTTCGCGGTAGATGTCTACAACGACAGGTCCGTGGGCCCATGCTTCCATCCGTTCATTGAAGAGCGGCACTCCTCCGGAGGCTCGCATGTAAAGACCCTTTGCGTAATAAAGCAGCTTTTGAATTTTCAGCGGTGTGAGCTCGGCTTCTTCGGTTTCTTCAGCCCAAGCTACGAGCCATTCTGCGATTTGATGGGCATTGTATTGCTTCATTGTGCACCTCCCTCCTGCTTGTTCTTAACGCTACAGCACTGAAGCTTTGAAGCAGGCAGAATGTCATTCAACCTAGCTTTCGATGGATGCCATTGCCAAACTATTAGGCTTATGAAATACTAAGGTACTTAGATCCACGAAAGTTATGCAGTATAGGCGCGACATGGAGGAGACCCCTTGCCCACCTTAGAAATCGACCATCTCAATAAATCCTTTGGCAGTGTCCGAGCGCTGCGGGATATGACCTTTAGCGTGCAGGAGGGCGAGATCTTCGGTTTCGTCGGTTCCAATGGTGCCGGAAAATCCACCACCATGCGCATCGCACTGGGTGTGCTCGCGAAAGACTCCGGCGAGGTATATTTCGATGGCTCCCCCATTAATGACGATAATCGCCGCCGCATTGGCTATATGCCCGAAGAGCGCGGACTCTACGGCAAGGAACCACTACTCAGCCAGCTAACGTTTCTGGGCACCCTGCACGGCATGAGCAAGCAGGCCGCCCAGAAATCCGGCACGGAACTCCTGGAGCAGTTGGGGCTGGGTGAACGCCAGAAAGACAAGCTGGATGATTTGTCTTTGGGTAACCAGCAGCGCGTGCAGCTGGCCGCCTCCCTCATCCACGATCCCGATATGCTGATTTTGGATGAGCCCTTTTCCGGCTTGGACCCCGTCGCGGTCAATGTCATGTCAGACATGCTGCGCGAGCGCGCCGCGCGCGGGGTGCCGGTCATCTTTTCCTCCCACCAGCTGGACTTGGTGCAGCGCCTGTGCGATCACGTGGGCATCGTCACGCAAGGCCGCATGGTGGCAGAAGGCACGGTAGACGAGCTGCGCACCCAGGGAGCCTCGCTCTATGGGGTCGAAACCCCCGCCCGCGGGTGGTACCCGGAGGGCACCCACTTGGTAGAGGAAACAGATACAGGCGTAGTGCTCGAAGCCGATGACGGCACCGATGACCAAACCATCTTGCGCGCTGCCATGGCCGCTGGCCCCGTCCACTCCTTCGGCCTCAAGGTCCCTGACCTTACCGAGCTTTTCCAAGACGTCGTCACCAGCACCACCAGCACCGAGGAGGCCTAGCCCGTGCAATATTCGGCAATGAAGACCATAGGGACCGTCGCCAAGCGCGAAATGGCGGTTGCCTTAAAAACCAAATCCGTTGTCATCATGATGCTCCTGCTTTTCATTGGTGCCATCGCCACCCCCATCATCATTGACTTGCTCTCCGGTGGAGACGATGAACCAGATTCCGTCGCTGTGGTGGGCATGGAGGCAGACGCATTCGCTGATTCCGGGCTGGAGGCCCAGGCCGCAGATGACCGCGATGACGCGGTGCAGCTTATCGATGACGGCGACGTCGACGCCGCGCTCGTGCCCGCCACCGACGAGGGATGGGAGCTTTTGGCCAACGGCACTGCCTCCACCACCATCTCCACTACGGTCAATCAAGTGGTTGCGGCGCAGGCGCAGGCAGAGGCCTTGAATACGCTGAATATTGATCCCCAAGAGCTTGCCGCCGCCACTCCATCAGCCGAAGTGACCGCGGTTGATCTGGAAGCCGATGAGTCCTCCGAAGAAAAGATGGGACATGTTGCCATCGTCCTTATCGCCTCCATGGTGGTGGTCTTTTCCATCATGACCTTCGCTGGGCTCATCGGCGGCCGCGTTACCGAAGAGAAGTCTTCCCGCGTGGTCGAAATCATCCTTTCCACGGTGCGCCCGGTGGATTTCCTGGCCGGCAAGGTCATTGGCAATACCATCATCGGGCTGCTCGGCACCTTCCTCATCCTGGCCGGCGGCGTGGCCTCCCTGGCATTTACTGGCGCAGCGAGCGAAATCCAACTCGATTATGGCCTCATCGCTGCCCTGCTCGTCGGGGAAATCCTCGGCCTCTTGTTCTTCGGCAGCCTCTATGCCGCAGCTGGCTCCATGGTGCAGCGCACCGAGGATCTGCAATCGACGCAGACGCCCATCCTGCTCCTCGTCTTTGCCACCATGTATATCACCATGTTTGGATGGACCAACTTGGATGCCACCTGGATGCAGGTCATGGGTTGGGTGCCGCCGGTCTCCATGTTGGTCGCTCCCCTCCAAGTCGCGAGCGGCAATATGAGCTGGCTGGGCTTGGCGGGAAGCTACGCGGTCCTCGCTGTAGTTACCGCGCTGATCCTCATCGTTGTCGCGCGCATCTACCGCCGCGCCATCTTGAATAATGGCAAGAAGATGACCTGGCGCCAGGTGCTCAAGAAATAAAAATAAATCCGGCCTCCCACTTTCAAAGGGAGGCCGGATTTTTCTATTGCGCCGAATTACTCAACGATGAATTCGTTGGTGATCGGCTGGGTGATATCCAGGGTGCCGTGCTCGATGTAGTACATGCCAAAGAACATGGCGCCGAGCAGCACTAGGGCTAGCAGCATGCAGGGGATCCACTGGACAAAAACGGAAACCCAGCCCTCGGATTGCTGGCGGGCCGCTGCCTCGCGTTGTTCTTGAGCCTCGCGCTCGTTCATAATGATAAAACCTCTCGCTTCACCGAAGATTAACTAAAAGTATCTTAACAGTTTATGGTCTCCGCGGTGGCATTAGATCCCCGGATCTTCGTCATTTAATAAAGCCTCGAGGAATGCCTCGCGGCCCTCGAACATCTTCTCGATATCCTCTTCCGCGCCCACAATCCAGGTATCGGCGTCCTCATCAAAGGTCACCGCGGAATCGGGGTAGGTTTCCAAGGCTTCTTCCATCGCGGCAATCTGATCGGCATCGGCACGATCCTCGGCGAAGGCCTCTGGATCACCAATTCGCTGGCCCAGCCCGCCCAAGGCCGTCAAGCCATACGTTTTATGCTGCTTTTTCGGATGCTCGAAAAGTTCTTGACCCATCATGGCGGTGTTATTTTCCTCCCTTCAATAAAGAATCCGGGACGAATCCCGAATAGCCGGGGATATTATTGACCTGCAATACCCCATGGAAAAAACGCTTGAGCGCGGGAACGTCATCCTCATGGAGGTGGTCGAAGACCAAGCGGCGGACGGATTCCACGTGCTCGGGGGCCGCGCGCTCGAGGTGGTGAAGCCCGGCCTCCGTGATGTGCACGTTGACCCCGCGGCCGTCATCGGTGGTCTTTTCCTTGACCAAGAGCCCGCGCTTTTCCATGCGGGTGACCTGGTGGGAGGCGCGCGAGCGATCCCAGGCGAGCTCCGTGCACAGATCGCGCAGTCGCAGGTGCTGATCTGGGGCTTCCGAGAGGGATACCAAGACCGCGAATTCTGAGACGGAAATCTCCCCGCCCGCCTTAAGGGTCTCGTCCATGCCCCTATCTATCTTGCGGGTCGCAGCCAATAATAGGCGCCATAGCTCCTGTTCATCATCGTTTAACCAGCGGGTTTGTTCAGACATAAGGACTAGATTACCCCCTTCAGCATGGCGATGTCGCGCTCGCTGCGCCCGAGCACCCGCGAATAGCGCTGCGGCATGCAGGTAAAGACCAAAACCTGGTTTTCGCGTCCCACCTGTGAGAACAAGGTGGACATTAGTTCCAGACGGTGAGCATCGGTGGAGCCCAGCGCGTCATCGACAATGACCGGCACGGTTTCCTCCCCTGCCACCAAGCGCGCGATGGCGAAGCGGGTAAGGATGGCCAGCTGCTCGCGCGCGCCGCCGGACAGACTGGTCATGGCCACCGTTTCATTATCGCGGGTGCGGGCGGTGACGGAAAGGTCGTCTGCCAGTTCAAAGCTGATGTCCCCGCCATAGATGGTGCGGGCCAGCTGGGCGAGTGCCGCCACGAATGGCTCGGCATAGCGCTGGCGCGCGGCATCGCGGTGTTTGAGTAGCAGCTCGCGCAGGTAACGCGCCGCCAGCGCGCGCTTTTCCACGCTTTCTAGCACCGCCTGCGCCATTTCTGCTTCCGCTTGCGCCTGCTGCTCGCGCTCTGCCGCGCCGGAGTGATAATTAATTTCACTCGACAGCTTGCCCAGCTCCACCTTGGTATCTTGCACCTGGTTCTGCAGGTACTCCAGGTGCGATTGCGCACCCTCCACCAAGCTCTGAGCGGTGGCCAGGTCCACGGCCTCCATCTCAGATAGCTGTTCCTGCAGCCGGGTCACCAGCGCACCCAACCGCTCCGCTTCTTCTGCCAAGCCGGCATCGGAAGTTTTCTCCCGCGCTTCAGCCAGCTCGCGCTCGGCGCGCTCGGCCTTCTCGTTGGCGGCCTCAAGCTCGGCTTCTAAGCGCACCACGTCGTGGGCGATGCGGCTATCGCGGAAGGGAATAAGCTCGCGGTCGAGGGCATCGACAAGCTCTCGTGCCTCTTCCTCCGCCTCCTCCGCAGCGGATAAATCCATGGCCGGGGCATCATCGAGGCCGGTGACCTTCTCCTTGAGCGCCGCGTGTTGGGCGCGCAATTCACCTAAATCATCCGGCCCCAACTCGCCTTCGAGTTTGCGCGTTGCCGCATCCAACCCGGCATTCTGCTCACTGTGCGCCTTGTGCAGATCCTCAGCGGCGGCGATGGAGTCCACACCGGTGGCATCGAAAAGCTCCTGTAAACGCGCCTCGGCCTGATCCACCTCGCGCTGGGTCTTATCGGAAGAGTACGCGCCGGCCACGAAGCGGGCGGTGATATCGCCGATGGTGATCTCGCGGCCATCGACAAGCTCAATTGCGGGCTGCTTGCCGATGTCCACCTGCGTCCCATCCACCCCAATCTCCGCGCCCTCCGGACCGGAAAATTCCACCTTAGCGGCGGTGGCATCGTGCAGGCGCTTGGCCAACGACAAATCGGCATCCGCCTTGCGGAGTTCCTCGACATCCGCGCCCGTCATCTCTCGCCCGCGCTGGGCTATCTCCGCTTGGGCCTTCTCCACACCCTGCGCCAATTCCTCCACCTTAAGCAGGCGCTTATCCAGGCGCTGAAAGGTCTCCTTGTCCTGATAAGCCCGCGCCTGTTTGAGCGTTACGCGCGCGGTGGCGTAGTCCTCCTTCGCGGTGGCAAGCTTCTTTTCCACCGCCTCTTTCTTCTCGTTTTCCTCTGCGGCCTTCTCGCGGGCGGATGTGAGCTTATCCGCAGCGCTCGACTTTGCGGTACCGGCTGTCTCGAGTGCCTCGGCCATCTCCTGGCGCTTAGACTGCGCGTCCTTCGCGCGTTGGAAATCCTCCTTGGCGCGGGTGAGCTCCGCCTTGTGCGCATCCACCTGGTGCTGAGCCTGCACGGCCTCGTCCGCGGCGGCTTGCTTCTCGGCAAGGTCCTGGCGGGCCCCGGGAAGCTGCGCTTCGGCTTCTTCTTGCTGGTGTTCCAGGTGCTCGTAGCGCTCCACCACGGAATCGAGCCCGCGCACCGCAGCGGTTGCTTCCTCCAGCTCCTGCTCGGCACGCTCCAAAGTCTCCTGGGCCTTTTTATACTCGCCGGCCGGCTTGCCCGTCTTTTCGGTGTAGTAGCGCTTATATTCCTTATCTACCTTGCCCAGAAGCTGGGAATCATCGCCGGATACCTCGTCCTCAGCCAGGCCGGATTCCTGCTCGAGGGCCTGCGTTAACGAGGGAATGCCCACCGCGGAGATAGCGTCATTGGAGTCATCCTGGCGCATAAAGAGGACATCGAGAAGCTGGCGATCCATGTTCTCGCTTAAGATCTGTTCCAGCTCATCATCGGCCTGGCGGCCGGTATACTGCGCGTGGCGCGGGGACGATATGGCCAGTTCACAATACTTCTTCTGCAACCAGCGCTTGGCAATGCGAAAGCGGTACTCCCCCACGGAAATATCCGCAATGACCTCCGGCGATACGTCCTTGCCCACAGGCTGCAGGTCCCGGATGCCGCTGGGGCGCGCCGTGTGCTTTTCCGTCAACACCACATCAAGGGCCTCCACGATGGTGGATTTACCGGCCTCGTTCTCGCCGTGGATGACCACCACCCCGGTTTCTGGCAGGTCATCTAGAACCAGGTGCTCGATGCCGCGAACGTTTTTAATCTCTAAGCTGTGGATGCGCATGTGGTTTATCCTTCCAGGCGAAATAGCAGGTTGGCGGCGTCGCGGGCCACCGGATCCTCGTGGTTATCCAGCAGCTCCTGCAGGGCATCGGCGGCATAGCCGGAAATATCCAGGTTGGCTAGTTCGTCTTCGCTCGGTTCCAAGAACAGGTCCATGGTCCGCTCGCGCGGGCGCAGCGAGGCGAAGACCGCCTCCAACTCATCCAGCCCGCGCTGCAGCCGGGCGTGCGCCGCAATACCGAGGGTCCCCTGCAGGCTGTATTTAATCGCCGTGCGCACCTTATCCGGGTACTCCTCCAGGCTGCGCAGGAAGCGCTCGACGTCCTCGGTGGAATTGACGGAGGCATCGAGGGCTTCAAAAGTCCAGCGCCCGATGCTGCGCTTATCGATGTCTATGTCCTCCCCCTCAATCCTTACCACCAGCGCATTCCCAGAATCGGCCTCGCCGCCACCGGTGGAACATTCCTTAAAGTCCGTAGTCTCCGGGCTGCCAGAGAACCAGACGCGGCCGGTCTTTCCCAGGCTGGCCGTCGAGTGGGTATCGCCCAGCGCCAAATAATCGATCACCCCGCGCTCCAAGCACTGCTCTACGAATTCCAGGTCGATGGTATCGGCATCTCCCCCGCTAGAGCGCGAATCCACCTGGCCATGGCCCACGGCAATTCGGATTCCTTCCGTGGGTTCAAGCGGCTCCAATGCCTGGCGCACCAAATCGTGGTTGGCGCGCTTAGACAGGTACGGCGCGCCCACCAATTCCACGCCCTTGCCCACCTCGATGGGCTCTGAATCCGCGATGACGTGCACATTATCTGCGCTGGTACGATAAAATACCGAGTCCGCGACCAGCGGATCGTGGTTTCCCGGCAGCACATATACAGGCACGGGCAAGCGCTTAAACATCTCGGTGGCACGCGCCAAGATTTCCCGGGAGAGCGCATTGTGTTCAAATACATCGCCCGCAACGACGATGAACTGCGCGCCAACCTCCTCCGCGAGCTGGCCTAGGTGCATGATGGCGGACTCGCGGTCATCGTTGAAACGACCTTGCGCCTCCCCCTTTAAGAACCAGCGGGTCATTCCCAGCTGGAAGTCGGACGTGTGGATAAAGGTCGTTGCAGTCATAATCAGTGCGTTAAGTGGTAGTAGAGGTCTTCAATATCGGACACAGCGCGCAAGAGATCAATATTGGTATGCGATACGGCTCGAAGGGCCTTGCGCAAGTGGTCAGGATCGGAATCTTCCAATGCTGGGGCCACCTTGGGGTGCGGCAGCTTAGGCATCTCGCGGCCATTCCAGAACACGTCGTTCTTTTCTTCCGCGGATAAATCGCTGGCGCCAAAGCTTTCACGGGAGACCTGCTGCGATTGCTCCATGACGGCCTTTTCCAAACGCGCAAAATCCAGCCCGCGCATATTGAAAATCACGGCTGGATCCGCATCCGCGCGGGTGGCGAGCCTATCTCCCACCGCCACAATGTGCTTGCAGGTATAGGCGGAATCCGGGCACGTGCAGGATAGACGCAGTTCTTCGGCCTCGCTGGCAAAAAGCGTATCCAGCGCTTCCTCAGATAACAGGCCCTTGCGCGCATTCGCTACGGAATTAGGGGTGCGCGCGAATTGGCCGGCGAGTGCCGCAATATCGTCATTATCGCGGTACGGCAGCTGAATGAGTATGGAAAAAGGCTCGTTTTGGGAACCAGCCACGCGCCCATGGATGGCACCATTGCGGATCTCCAAACCAACGACGTGACCGCCTTCGGCGTACTGGCGCCCGCGGCTAATCCGCCCCCGGTCCGCATCATAGCTGGTAAAGGACGAAATCCGGGCGGCGGTCTTGGACAGCAGCCGCCCGCTGCGGTCGACATGGTTGACCTCGTCCGGGGTACTCACGCGCTTGCGGGTACCAAAGTTCGCGTAGATGACATTGTCATCGCCCTTAACGGCCATCCGCTTACTCCTTTCCCCGGTAACTCATGAGCTCTGCCAGCTGGTCTGGCTCCAATTCCGTGAGCCAGCCCTCGCCTTCGCCGACGACGGCACCAGCAAGCTGCGTCTTGCCATCCAAGATGTCTTGAATGGATTCTTCCAACGTGCCAGCGGTAATCATCTTATACACCTGCACGTTGCGGCGCTGACCGATGCGAAAGGCGCGGTCGGTAGCCTGGTTTTCCACCGCAGGGTTCCACCAGCGGTCCATGTGCACCACGATCGATGCCGCAGTTAGGTTGAGGCCCGTGCCGCCCGCCTTGAGCGAAAGGATCATCGCCTGTGGGCCATCCTCGGCTTGGAAATCCTCCACCATCTGGTCGCGCTTATTCTTCGTCACCCCGCCGTGCAGGAAGGGAATCTCGTGGCCCAGCTGCTCGCTCAGGTAGGGCTGCAAGATATCCCCGAAGGCCTTGTACTGGGTGAAGATCAGCAGGCGCTCGCCGGACTCGGTTGCGGCATCGACAATCCGCATCAGCTCCTTCACCTTGCCCGAGCGGTGCCTTCCCTTAATAACCACCGGCGAATCATCCCCCAGGTAATGCGCTGGGTGATTGCAAATCTGTTTAATGCGGGTCAGCGAGGCCAAGACGATGCCGCGCTTGCTGATGCCCGTAGCATCCTCCAAGCTCTTCTTCACCTCATTGACCAGCGCCTTGTACAGGGCGGCCTGCTCGGTGGTCATGGATACGGTAAGAATCTGCTCGGACTTTTCCGGCAGGTCATCGATGATATTGGGATCGGTCTTGACGCGGCGCAGGATAAGGGGCGCGGTCAGCGCGCGCAGGCGCTCGGACATCTCCTCATCATTATTGCGCTCGATGGCCTTGGCAAAGTGATTGCGGAAGAAGGACGCTGTTCCCAAGATCCCTGGGTTGCAAAAATCCAAGATGGAGCGCATCTCCGAAAGCCGGTTTTCCACCGGCGTACCGGTTAGCGCCACGCGGTGCTCGGAGGGCAGGGATCGCACCGCCTTGGAGGAACGCGTGGCCGAGTTCTTGATGGCCTGCGCCTCATCGAGGACCACCCGCTGCCAAGACACCTCGCCCAAGAGGTTGAAATCCCGGCTCACGGTGCCATAGGTAGTAATGACGAGATCTGCTTTTCCGGCGGCCTCGAGGAACTTTTCCCCACCTGGACGCCCCGCGCCGTGTTGCACCATAACCTCGAAATCCGGCACGAAGCGGCGGGCCTCTCGAGCCCAGTTACCTACCACGGAGGTCGGCGCGACGACCAAGGTGGGCCCGGTCTGTTCACCGCGTTCCTTCTCCACCGCCAATAGGGACAGTAGTTGGAGTGTTTTGCCGAGCCCCATGTCATCGGCAAGCACGGCGCCAATATTGTTGCGCGACATCCAATACAGCCAGTCAACGCCCGTGCGCTGATACTCGCGCAGCTCAGCATGCACGGTCTCCGGAATATCCACGCGCTTAGGCGCAACCGTATCCATGCCGCCGAGCAACGCGGTATGCCACGTGCTGCCGGTAAATTCGATGGGTTCTTGGGCCATCGACTCGAGCGCCAGCTCCCGCAGCTCCGCCACCGTGACTTGGTGCTCGCTCTTCTCGTTGAACTCAGCGCGGCGGCGCTCGACCTCCGCCATGAGCTGCTGCCAGCCCGGCTCACCCAGCTTCTTGGCCATCTCTGCCGAGGCCGCCAGCTGCTCGAGCTCCTTCTTGGCGCGCTCCCGGGACTTATCCGCCAGCTCCTCCATATAGGACGAGACTTTGGATACGACCTGGGTATCGGCCATCACCCACTTGCCGCGCAGCTGAATGAGCCCGGACTTGGAGTTGACCAGCTCGTCCATCTCAGACTCGGTAAGCTCCACATCGCCCACGGACATGCGCCAGTTATAGTCCACGAGCTGATTCATGCCGATGTGTTTCTTCGTGGCGGCCTCTGCCGGATCCCTCGCCTCACGAGTTTCCAGCTTGGCCTTCGTATCCATCTGCGCCCACGATTTGGGCAGCATGACGGTAATGCCCCGCTTTTTCAGCTCGGGCACCTCGTGTGCAATAAACTGCGTGAGGTGCTCCGTGTCCAGGTAGACATCCCAATCGCCGTCGCCAGGCTGGGGCATTTGCGTACTCTGGCCCAGGCTCGGCGCCGCATGCACGGCCTTACGGTGGTTTTCGCGCAGCTTCTCGATGCTCGCCCTATCCAACTCATCCGCCAATACCGGCCGCGGCGAATCCGTTCCAGAGCGCACGCGCACCCGAATCGGCCACGCTGCATCTTCTGGATCCTGTTCTGCCGGTTCCTCCACGATGTAGACGAGCTGGAGTTCCACCTGGTAAATGGAATTTTTCCATTCATTGAGGCCACGCAGCAGTTGCGCACGACCGCGGCGGATGGGGGCCGTCGTCAGCAATGCGCGGGCGAAGTCATGCCAAGGCATGGGCCGTGGTTCATTAAGTAGCGGCTGCAATTCCCGGTTGGCAATCCAATGCGTCAGTTCATCCGCTAGGTCATCCGAAAGGGCTCTATTATTTATGTGGAGAATCCCCGGTGCCGCAGCCATCATCTCTGCGAGCCAACCGCGCTCGCCCAAACCCGAGGCAAGCTGCCACATGGGAAACCACTCGTTGGCCTGGTACGCCAGCCGGAACGTCACCCTGCCCGCGCGGACAAACTTGCTCAGCCCGCTATATGCGTGGATGAGCCAGTGCAGATCCGGCGCAATCGATGCCGGTGGATGATGATCCAGGTATTCCAGCTGGGCAAGGGTTTCTACCGCTTCTTCCGGGGCAAACATGGCCATGGGCACCATGAGCGAGACGTCTTTGCCCTTCGGGGTCCGCAGCGATACCCGCGCCCGGTTCCGGAAAGATTTCTTAGCCAAGATGGCATCGACTGCCTGTGGGAACGTCCCCTCTGGGACGGCCGAAGGCATAACAATCTTGTGCCCTTCTACCTGCTCAATCCATAGACCAAGCCCCGAGACCGGCAGCCAAAGGCCATGCACAAGGTAAGAAGCCATAACGGCCAGCATAGCAGCCCGGTTTAGTTTTGTTACAAGCTCGTTATATTCACGTCTTTGCGCAGTTAAATGGTGAAAAACATCACCAGAGATCTACGCCACAGCTGTATTTTAGCTTGGGTGAACCTTAAGTCACCGTTAACGTGTATATGTCCGATAAATCACTACAAGGAGTGAAACGTGCAAGAATCAACTTGGTACGTCATTGCGATGATTGTGTACTTCCTCGTAATGGCAGCCATTGGCTACTGGAGCTACAAACAAACCGACGAATATGACGATTATGTTTTGGGCGGCCGTGGCCTGCACCCATTCGTAGCTGCTCTCTCCGCCGGCGCATCAGATATGTCCGGCTGGCTGCTTATGGGTCTGCCTGGCGCGCTCTTCCTTTCCGGTTTTTCCGAGCTGTGGATGCCTATCGGCCTCCTTATCGGTGCATGGGCTAACTGGAAGTGGATTGCGCCGCGTCTTCGCGCTTACTCGGAGGTTGCGGGCGATTCCATTACGGTTCCCTCCTTCTTCGAGAACCGTTTGCGCGATAAGTCACGCCTGCTGCGTATTATCTCCGCAGTTATCATTATTTTCTTCTTTACCTTCTACGTCTCTTCCGGCATGGTCTCCGGTGGTCGTTACTTCGAGTCCACCTTCGGTGGCGACTACATCACCGGTATGTTGGTCATCGCCGCAGTGACCATTTTCTACACCTTCATCGGTGGCTTCCTGGCAGTGTCCTACACCGACGCTATGCAGGGCATGCTGATGTTCGTCGCCCTGCTGATCGTGCCAATCATGGCGCTTTTCGCTCTTGACGATGCCGGCGCGATCTTCTCCTTCGCTACCGAAAACAGCTACGCTACCGACGGCGCACTTGAGCCAAACGATAACTATTTCTCTCTCTTCGCTGGCGTTTCCGCTGGTGTTATCGTTGGTAACGCAGCTTGGGGCCTTGGCTACTTTGGCCAGCCGCACATCATCGTGCGCTTCATGGCGCTGCGTAAGCCTTCCGACGCCAAGCAGGGCCGTTTCTACGGCATCACCTGGATGGGTCTTTCCGTCATCGGCGCTATCTTCGTTGCGCTTACCGGCACTGTGTACTTCACCCAGTTCGGTGAAACTATTACTGACCAAGAGAACTTCGAGACCATCTTCTTGGATATGGCTCAGGCCATGATGCACCCATTGCCTGCTGGTTTCGTCTTGACCGCAGTTTTGGCAGCGATCATGTCCACTATGTCCTCCCAGATGCTCGTGGTTTCCTCTTCCCTGATTGAGGACCTTTACCTCATCATCGCAAAGCGCAAGCCTTCCGAGGGCGTTCTGATTAACCTGTCCCGTACCGCCGTTGTGGCCATTGCGATTATCGCCGCACTCCTGGCTATCAACCCGTCCGACTCCATTCTTGGCCTGGTCGGCTTCGCATGGGCTGGTTTCGGTTCCGCATTCGGTCCGCTCGTTATCCTGGCTCTGTACTGGAAGCGCCTCAACGCAACCGGTGCAATCGCCGGTATGGTTACCGGTGCAGTCGTCGCCATCGGCTGGGGAATGTCCCCGCTTGGCGATTCCCTCTACGAGATGGTCCCAGGCTTCTTCTCCGCACTCCTCGTTACCGTTCTGGCCACCTTGGCTACCAAGCAGCCAGACCAGGAGGTCCTGGACGAGTTCGAGGAAGCCGAGAAGCTTGCCAAGCTCGTTGAGAAGGACGACTCCCTGGACTTCGAGGAAGCAGCAGAAAAGGTTTCCGATAACAAGTAGGAACCTTCCCGCTCCTCGCGGAGTCCAATAGGACATGAAGTCCTATTATTTGGCCGCGCTATCATGCATAACCGCTCTCGTTATCGCATGGTATGCGTGGCCTTTTCCGCGTTTTGATGTCTCCACAGTGCCGGATCGCGCGGAATTGCCAGGCTACGACCGCGACGAGTTCGGCGGCTGGCAGCCCAACGGCGCATGCACCACGCGCGAGGCCATCATGGAGAACCAAGCCAGCGACGCCTTCGCAAACTGTCGGCCGCAATCCGGCACGATCTATGACCCCTACGCGGGTGAGATGATTTCAGCCACCTCCCCCATCGAGGTCGACCACATCTTCCCTCTTTCCGCCGCATATGACATGGGTGCTGCAGAATGGGACCAAGACACCAAGATCCGCTTCGCCAACGATCCCCTCAATCTGGTGGCGACCAGCCGGAAGCTCAATCAAGAAAAGTCCGATTCCCTCCCTTCCGAGTGGTTGCCGCCTGCCAACCGCTGCGATTACTCGCGGCGCCTCGCAGAAATCGCGCGGAAGTACGAGCTGCCCTTGCCCCGCGCGGACGTCCGTGCGATGAGAAGGCAATGTCGGTTCGATTTCTAGCAGGGAAATTGATTAGGGTGAACAAGGCAACTTTTCTTAACTGAAGGGCATCCTCCATGACTACTTTTTTCATTTTCCTGCACGTGGCAGCGGCCATCGTCCTGCTTGGCCCCGTGTGCATTTCCACCTCCATTTACCAGACCCAGCTGCGGGGCGCAGCGCAGGGCGATAAGACGGCCCTCGGAGCCGCCCGCAACTTGCACAACATCACCAACACTTACGGCTATATTTCCGCCCTCGTGCCGGTCCTTGGTCTTGCTGTGTTCCTGTCTGATATCGAAACCTTCAAGAGCCAGGTCAACTTCCACATCGCCATCCTTGTGGCCATCATCGCGTGGTGCCTGCTCTTCTTCCTCATCCTTCCTAAGCAGCGTACGGCGCAGGCAGCCCTAGAGTCCGGCGATACCGCCAATCTGGGCTCCATTAAGAAGTCGCTGTCCGCTTTCGGCGGCGTCTTCAACCTCCTGTGGATCATCTGCCTTATCTTGATGTACCTCTAGGAAGCCAATTACTTATCGGGGACAGTGTCATCGCTGTCCCCTTTTTCATGCGTGGACTCCTCCCGAAGTTCTTCTTTTAACTGTTGCGCATCTGCATGCGCATTCTCCCGCCGCTTCTGCGTGGCCTGCGCCACCGTCTGCGCCCACCTGCGGTTCTTCGGTGCCAGCGGTCCGCTCGCGGAGTCGTAGACCCACGTAGAGTCATCGAAAAGCCAGATGATGTCCCCACTTATCGGGTCCTTGATATAAAAGGCCCTCCCATCGGTCTTTATGTTGTGATGGTGCTGGCACAGGCAAGTGAGGTTTGCCGCCGAGGTCGGCCCACCATCTGCAAAGTCGTGCCGATGGTCCATCTGAGAAGCCACCGCCGGCCGCGTGCAGCCTGGCCACCGGCACGTGCCATCCAACCCCTCTACAAACGCCCGGATATCTGGCGGCGTCACATAGTTAGGGCTCTCCGCCTGACCGGCCTTCTCCATATCCCTTGTCGTAGTCGCCCGAGCCTGTAGGTCATCCGCGGTCTCCGGGGATACCCAGCCCAAGTTCTGTACAAACGCGGGCGCATCCGGCAGGTCGCAGCGATACATATTCAACACGACCTTGGCCTTTGCCTGCGCCTTTCCGGTCAGCAACTCCACTGCGGCCTCAGCCATCGTGAAGTCCTTGTCCGTAGCTATATCCCGAATATTGCGGTCGATGATCTCCGCGGTCTCTAACCCGACGTCCAGACAGACCGCGGCCCACTCCCCGCCTGTAGGTTCAACGCTATAGGCTTGCTTGCGGCGCGGATCCCGCGTGGCAATAGAGGGATCGAGGCGCACAATGAGCTCGCGTAACTTGCGGCGGAGATTGCGGTGCGAGGGCAGCTTTTGATTGGGGCGGGTTGGGGTCAAGTAGTTGGTCAGGGCGTCATCGATAGTGAACTTCTTCTCCGCATCAATGGCGCCGAGCTTGGCTAGGGTTTGATCAATCGTTATCAGGCGGTCTAAATCTAAATGGAAATGCTGTTCTTGCCGGGCGCGCAGCCGCGGCAGCTCCTGTAATCGCTCGAAGGCGAAGATAATATTTCTAATTCGGGACTGACGCGCCCCAGTTAAGTCAGAAAGGGATTGGCTAATAATTTCGATATCATCATCCGGGTCAGGGTGAAGCCTCTCCCAGAACTGGTATTCCGCTTTCCTAATCTCTGTAGCTGCACGGGAGGTAGAATTTTCCGGATTGGTATTGGCATAATATGGCGCATTCATGGACTTTCTTTCGAGAGATTTACTAGCACATGCTTTCGCCATACACCATACAAAACCGCCTTGACACACTACCCCCATTTATAGTAAAAGCGCAGGTCACAGGGCATGAAAAAAGGGCCTCTAAAAGAGGCCCTTTGGAGGTTTAATTAGTCGCGGAAGCGACCACCATGTTTGCGTCCACCGCCGCCGCCATCACGGCGAGGCGGGCGACCAGTATCCTTCTGAATCTTGATGAGCTGCCCAGAAATCCGGGTATCCTTCAGACGGTCCAGCACAGCTGGGTCCATGTTCTTCGGCAGGTCCACGAGGGTGTGCCCCACCGCAATGGTGATGCGGCCAAAGTCCTTGGCGGACAGGCCACCTTCGTTGGCGATTGCGCCGACGATGGCACCTGGGCGGACATTCTGGCGCTTGCCGACGTCCAACCGGTACGTCTCAAAGTCACCATCTGGCCGCTTGGAGCCACCGCGGTTCTTGCCGCCGCCCTTGAAGTCGCGGTCGCGCTTGCGGTCATCGCGATCGCGGCGGTCCTTCTTTGGCTTGGGCAAAGGCTTGTCTTCCAAGAGGAAGTTCTTGCCACCCTGGTGCATGACGGCCAACGCAGCAGCGATGTCATCCATGGCAACATCGTTGTCTTCCGAGTACTTGCGTACCAAGTTACGGAAGAAATCGGCCTGCTTGTTGTCCATGGACTGGGTAATGGCCTGCGCAAACTTTTCCTTGCGCTTCTCATTAACCTCATCGACGGAAGGCAGGTCCATCTCTTCGAGGCGGGCGTTGGTCACGCGCTCGATGGAACGCAGCATACGGCGCTCGCGCGGGGTGACGAACAGGATTGCCTCACCGGAGCGACCGGCACGGCCGGTGCGGCCAATGCGGTGCACGTAAGACTCGGTGTCGTTCGGGATATCGAAGTTCACCACGTGGGTGATGCGCTCCACGTCGAGGCCACGCGCGGCGACGTCGGTAGCGACGAGGATGTCTAGGCGGCCATCCTTGAGCTGGTCGACGGTGCGCTCGCGCTGCGCCTGGGCGATGTCGCCGTTAATGGCAGCGGCGCTGTAGCCGCGATCGCGCAAGGCCTCGGCCACCTCTTCGGTCTCGTGCTTGGTGCGGCAGAAGACGATGATGGCGTCATAGGTAATGACCTCGAGGATGCGGGTGAAGGCATCCATCTTTGCGCGGTGCGGAATCAGCAGGAAGCGCTGCTTAATGTTGTCGTTGGTACGGCGCTCGGACTTAACGGTTACTTCCGCCGGGTTGTGCAGGTACTGCTTGGACAGGCGGCGGATGGCATTAGGCATGGTGGCGGAGAAAAGCGCCACCTGCTTGCGGTCCGGCGTGCTTTCCAGGATGCGCTCGACGTCTTCCTGGAAGCCCATGTTCAGCATCTCATCGGCCTCATCGAGGACGAGGAACTGCAGCTGGGACAGGTCGAGCGAGCCCTTTTCCAGGTGGTCGATGACGCGACCCGGGGTACCCACGATGACCTGGGCGCCGCGACGCAGACCAGACAGCTGGATGCCGTAGGCCTGGCCACCGTAGATGGGAAGAACCTCGATGCCCTTGAGGGTTTCCGCGAAGGATTGGAAGGCGTCTGCAACCTGCAGGGCGAGCTCGCGGGTAGGCGCAAGGACGAGTGCCTGCGGGTGGCGCGCTTGCGGGTCAAGCTGGGACAAGACCGGCAGCGCGAAGGCTGCGGTCTTGCCGGTACCGGTCTGTGCAAGGCCCACGACGTCGCGGCCTTCCATCAGGATCGGGATGGTTTCTGCTTGGATGGGGGACGGCGTGGTGAAGCCTACTTTCGCAACAGCTTGCAGAATTTTATCTGGCAGGCCGAGGTGCTCGAACCCCTGGGAGTTGTCGTTGGCCGAGTCCTTGGACTCAGCGCCGGTGCCCTCAGAAGTATTCGCAGCCCTGGTGTCCTGGTTGACACCTTGCGAGTTGTCCTGAGATTCCGACTTATTAAAATCTTCCGGCTCGTTTACGCCGCCGGTGGCGTTATCGGTAATGCTCATTGCTCGTCCAACCCTACGCGATACCGGCGGCAAACTCCATTCCTCGCTATACCCCCGCCACGAACGTGCGGTAGCTCAGCGGCATGCCCGGCCGGTAGGCCAAGTGCACCGCGCTGGGAGCATCGAGCACGTGCAGGTCAGCGGCAGCCCCCTCCACCAGGGTGCCCTTCGCGGGGCGGCCCTGCGGGTCGAGTCCGTTGCCCACATTATGGCGGCGCAACGCCGTGGCACCGCCGGTGGTGGCGGCGTGGATGGCCTCGTCGACGGATAGGTGCTGCTGCAGGACGGCCGTGGTCACGCAGTAGTTCATCGACGATGTATAGGAGGTACCTGGGTTGAGGTTGGAGGCAATGGCGAGGGTGGCGCCGGCATCGAGAAGCGCACGGCCAGGCGCTAAGGGCTCGCGCGTGGAAAGATCGCAAGCCGGGAGCATGGTGGCCACGGTCTCGGATGCGGCGAGCTTTTCGATGTCACCATCGCTCAGGTAGTTCACGTGGTCCACCGAGGCGGCGCCAAGATCGACTGCGAGGCTAACCCCCGGGCCCTCGCCAAGCTGGTTGCCGTGCACGCGCAGGCCAAGGCCCAACTTTTTACCGGCTTCGAGAACGCGGCGCGACTGCTCTTCATTGAACGCGCCGCGCTCGCAGAAGACGTCGATCCACTGGACGTATTCGGCAACGCCGTCCAGCATCGGGCCGACGACCTCATCGAGGTAGTCTTCCGCATCCGCTCCCGGCGGCACGAGGTGGGCACCCAAGAACGTGACGTCATCGACGTGCTGGGATGCCACGCGCGCGGCTTCCACTTCAGATTCCGTGTTGAGGCCGTAGCCGGTCTTGGTCTCGAAGGTGGTGGTGCCACCGCGGCGGCCAGCGGCCACGCGCTCGGCGACGAGCTTATCCAAGCGGTCTGCCCCCGCCTCCCGGGTAGCGTCCATGGTCACCGCGATGCCGCCGGCCTCATAGGAACCGCCGGACATGCGGGCCTCAAACTCAGCGGAGCGGTCACCGTCGAAGACCATGTGGGTGTGCGAATCCACCCAACCCGGCAGGACGGCGCGCCCGCCTAGGTCCACCTGGTCATCAGCGGCGGGCGCCTGGGAGGCGGGGCCAATCCAGGCGATGGTGCCGTGGTCGGCGATGAGGGCGGCATCGTTAAGCGTGCCGTGCTCGCTGACCGTGCGGAGTTCTGAAATTCCGGTAAAAAGTGTGCTCATTTAATCCCTTGCCTTAAATTCCATGGGAACGCGAACGCCGCGTTCTTTGGCTACTTCCTCTGCGCGAGAGTACCCGGCATCGACGTGGCGGATAACGCCCATGCCTGGGTCATTGGTCAGCACGGCGCGCAGCTTGGCGGCGGCGAGATCGGTGCCATCGGCAACCGTGACCTGGCCGGCGTGGATGGAGCGGCCCATGCCCACTCCGCCGCCGTGGTGGAGGGAGACCCAGGTGGCGCCGGAGGATACGGCGGTCATGGCGTTAAGCAGCGGCCAGTCAGCGACGGCGTCGGTGCCATCGAGCATGGCTTCGGTCTCGCGGTACGGGGAGGCAACCGAGCCGGAATCGAGGTGGTCGCGGCCGATGACGATGGGGGCCTTGATCTTGCCCTCGCGCACTAAGTCATTGAAGAGCAGGCCGGCCTTGTGGCGCTCGTTGTAGCCGAGCCAGCAGATGCGGGCAGGCAGGCCCTCGAACTCGACGTATTCCTCAGCGGCGTCCAGCCAGTTGTGCAGGTGCTCGTTCTCCGGGAATAGTTCCTTCAGGGCTTGGTCAGTGACCTTGATGTCCTCTGGGTCGCCGGACAGCGCTGCCCAGCGGAATGGGCCCATTCCCTCGCAGAAGAGCGGGCGGATATAGGCGGGAACGAAGCCGGGGAACTCGAATGCGCGCTGGTAGCCGGCGTGGCGGGCCTCATCGCGGATGGAGTTGCCGTAGTCAAAGACCTCGGCGCCCTCGTCCTGGAATTCCACCATCGCCTGGACCTGTGCGGCCATGGATTCGCGGGCCTTTTTGGTAAAGGTCGTGGGATCGGCCTTGGCCTCGGACTGCCAGTCATCCACGGTGATTTCGGTGGGCAGGTAGGACAGTGGGTCGTGCGCGGAGGTCTGGTCGGTGACGATGTCTACCTTGAATTCCCCGGCGCGCTGGCGGCGCAGCACCTCTGGGAATGCCTCGGCGGCATTGCCCACCAAGCCCACGGAGAGGGCCTTCTTGTTTTCCTTGGCGTCGAGGACCAGGCGCAGGGCCTCATCCAGGTCGGTGACCACTTCATCGAGGTAGCGCTTGTGCTGGCGGCGGCGCAGGCGGTGCTCGTCCACGTCCACGATGAGCACTGCTCCGCCGTTCAGCGTCACGGCGAGCGGTTGGGCACCGCCCATGCCGCCGCACCCACCTGTCAGGGTCAGGGTTCCGGCCAGGCTGCCCTCGAAGCGCTTCTTGGCCACGGCCGCGAAGGTCTCGTAGGTGCCCTGCAGGATGCCCTGGGTGGCGATGTAGATCCAAGAGCCGGCCGTCATCTGGCCGTACATCATCAGACCCTCGTCCTCAAGCTTGCGGAAGTGCTCCCAGTTGGCCCAGTCGCCCACCAGGTTGGAATTGGCGATGAGCACGCGCGGTGCCCATTCATTGGTCTTCCAGATGCCCACCGGCTTGCCGGATTGGACGAGGAGGGTTTCATCGCTTTCTAGGTCCTTCAGCGATTCCACAATGGCATCGAAGGCCTCCCAGCTGCGGGCTGCGCGGCCGGTGCCGCCGTAGACCACGAGGTCCTCGGGGCGCTCTGCCACCTCTGGATCTAGGTTATTCATCAGCATGCGCAGTGGCGCTTCGGTTTGCCAGGATTTTGCGTTGAGTTCGGTGCCGCGGGGTGCGCGGACTTCGCGTGGTTCAGACATGGCTTCCTTTCGCTCGTGCTTATCGACGCCGTGCCCTACCCCAAGGCCGGTTTCCCGGGGCTGTCTCCCGGGGGCTTGGCGAGCGTCACAGATATCAATTTAGTGTGATGCACAACGTATTTAGAGCTTGCACAGTCACCAACTGTCTGGCATTTCAGACTCAACGGCTACGATGGCAGTCATGCGCCACGTATTGCCCGCCCTCGCCGCCGCCTGCCTGCTGGCAGGGTGCTCCTCGCAGCCGGAAGAAGCCCCTGAAGACACAGAAAACTATGTGGCCCTCGGGGATTCCTATGCGGCGATGGGCTCGACGACGCTCCCGCTCGATCCGCCCGATTCCTGCGCACGCGCACAAGATTCCTATCCAGAACTCGCCGCGCAAGAGATCACCACGAGCTCTTTCCGCAACGTCGCCTGCCAGGGCGCGAGCACGCTGGATGTTTTATCCTCCGCGGGCGAGCACCCCGCCCAGGTGGACGCGCTTGCCCCGGATACGTCCCTTGTCTCCTTGAGCATCGGCGGCAACGATGCCAGCTTTGTGCGCCTGACCCAATGCGCAACGGACGATATATGCCAAGACGAATCGGGCCCGCAGATAGAACTGGAGCTACACGATCTGCCCCAACGCCTGGACAAGGTCTACGGGGAAATCGCCCACCGCTCGCCCGAGGCAAAGGTCATTGCCACCGGCTATATCCCCCTCATCAACCCCGGCGAGACCTGCCCCTTCATAGAAAAAATCCCGGCCACAGACCGGGAGTGGTTGGCAGATACCATCCAGCGCATCAACCAAACGGTGCGCGAGGCCGCCGAGCGCAACGGCGCCACCTACGTGCTGCCTGACGATGCCTCGCAGCACTCCGCCTGCTCGGATGAACCGTGGGTGGACTTTACAGGGCAGGATACCGATTCCTTCCCCATGCACCCCACCCACGCGGGCCAGGTGACAATGGCCGAGGCGTTAGGCAGAGCCCTCTAGCCCGGCGCGGGCGGCGTCGTCCGATCCGGGAACGCGCATCTCAAACTTTTCGGTAACCACCGTGTAGTCGAAATAGCCCATGCGTGCAATGGGTTTAATCCGGACGATATCGAGCTTGCCATCCTCATCAACAACGGATTCATCGATGTGGATGGTCTTAACATCCGCAACCACGAGGTCTATTGTGCCGACCTTGGAATTTCCCGGCAGGCGCAGCGTGGTCTTATATTCGCACTCAAACTTCACTGGGGATTCTTTCACCATGGGTATGCGGTAGTTCTCCGCGTATTCCTTGGTGACATTCAAGCGCTCCCATTCGCTATCGCCGTGCTCGAGCACCTGCGCGGACTTATTAACCTCTTCACGCAGGTCATAGGTTGCCATATTCCACACAAACCAGCCGGTTTCTTCCGCATTGAGCACAGTGTCCTTGCGCCGACCATCCGGGTATTGGTTGGCAGAAAACATCACCATGGGTGGGTCAAAAGTGAGGTTTTGCCACTGGCTATACGGGGCGATATTTTCTCGACCCTCGCTATCAACACTGGACAACCACCCAATGGGGCGCGGCACCGTGCTGGACTTAAACGGCGAATACGGCAACGGGTTCGGCTCGGACTGCGGGTTCCACTTTAAGGAAGCCATATTAACCACGCAGCTTTCCGGTGGCAGCCTCGACGGCATCGATCAGCGCGCCAGACTTGACCAGGCGCACGGTCTCCTCGATTTCCGGCGATAGGTAGCGGTCGGTGCCGGGACCAGGAACGGTCTCGTGCAGGGCGGCAATGACCGCGCCGGTGCCGCCAGCGGGCGTTCCCTCGCGCATGTCGATGGCGCGCGCCGCGGTGAGGATCTCCACGGCAAGCACGCGCTGGAGGCCATCGACTGCCTTGCGCAGCTTGCGGGCGGCGGACCACCCCATGGATACGTGGTCTTCCTGCATGGCAGAGGAAGGAATGGAATCGGCCGAGGCCGGGGTGGCCAGGCGCTTTAATTCGCTGACGATGCCAGCCTGGGCGTATTGGGCAATCATGTGGCCGGAGTCGACACCGGGGTCATCGGCAAGAAAGGCGTTCAAGCCGCGGTTGCGGGCCGGATCCAGGAAGCGGTCGGTGCGGCGCTCAGAAATGGACGCCAGGTCCGCGGTGACGATGGAGAGGAAGTCGAGCGCATAGGCCACCGGGGCGCCGTGGAAGTTGCCGTTAGAGACCACGCGGCCGTCCTTGGCCACCACTGGGTTATCCACGGCGGCGGCGAGCTCGCGCTCTGCCACCTGCGCGGTATGCGCCAAGGTATCGCGGAAACCGCCGGCTACCTGCGGCGCGCAGCGCACGGAGTAGGCGTCCTGGACCTGGTTCTTCTTGAACTCCTCCAGCGCTGCGGCGAGGATCTCGGAGCCGTCGGCGACCTGGCGGATATTGGCAGCAGAATCGGCCTGGCCCGGGTGCGGGCGCAGCTGCTGGAGGTCATCGGCGAAGACAACGAGGGTGCCCAGCAGGCCTTCTACCGTCATCGCGGTGGCGATATCGGCGGTCTTGGCGGCCGCGCGCAGGTCAGTAATGGCCAGGCAGAGCTGGCCCAGCATGCCATCGGTGCCGTTGATAAGGGCAAGACCCTCCTTCTCGCGCAGCTCCAGCGGCTCGATGCCGGCGGCGGCAAGGGCCTCGCCGGCGTCCTTGAGCTCGCCACCCACGCGGACCTCGCCCTCGCCCAAGAGCGCCAGGGCGCAGTGGGCCAGCGGGGCCAGGTCGCCGGAGCAACCCAGCGAACCGTATTCGCGCACCACCGGCACAATGCCAGCATTGAGCGCCTTGGCGTAGGTTTCTACCACCACGGGGCGCACGCCGGTACGGCCGGTGCACAAGGTGGATAGGCGCAGCAGCATGAGCGCGCGGATGACTTCTTCTTCCACCTCAGGGCCGGTGCCGGCCGCGTGGGAGCGCACCAGGGATAGCTGCAGCTGCGCACGCATCTCTTCTGGAATGTGGCGGCGGGCAAGCGCGCCAAAGCCGGTGGAAATGCCATAGACCGGCGTGGGGTCCTGGGCCAGTTCTTCGACCCGGTCGCGCGTGGAGGCAACCTCGTCCAGGGCCTCGGCGGAGATTTCTACCGTGGCGCCGTAGCGGGCAACCGCCACGACTTCCTCAATGGTCAGCGCTCCGACGCCGACGGTAACGGTGGATGGGTATGCATTAGGCATGATGACTCCTAGTGTCTTTAGGGCAGCAAAATATAGCTCACGTCACAGCCTAACGCGCTAGCCCGCATGGTACCTCACTTTTCACGCTGGCGATACATTTTCCCCGCAACTTTCTCCGCGCCCTGGCGCAGCGCCGCAATGAGCGCCTCTACCCTATCTGCCGGCGTGGACACGGGATAGGTCACCGCAATGGCCGCAGCAGGCCGCTCCAGGTGGTCCAGGATGGGCACTGCCACCGAGGCCTGCCCCCGCGAGATTTCTTCCACCTCTTGGTCCCATCCGCGCGCAAGGGCCCGGTCCAGCTGCTTTTTAAGGAAACCAAAATTTTCCCCGCCCGCAGTATCGAAGGCGGCCTTGACCTCCCATTCCGGCAGGTGCGCCAGCATCACCCTGCCCGAGGCAGTCTTATGCGCCTGCAGGCGCACCCCCACCTCCGTGACCAAGGAGGTCGCACCCGGCGCGCGGACCTCCTGCAGGTATAAAATCTCCGAGCCTGCCATGCGCGAAAGGTGCCCAGATCCACCTACCAACCGCGCGCATTCCTCCAGATCACGCGTGGCCATGCGCACCAGCGGCTGCTGGGTTACATAGGCAGAGGCCATCGAATACGCGGCCAGGCCCAAGCCGTAGGTCTTGTGCTCGGGCAGGTGGGCAACGAAGCCGGCATCGACCATCTCCGCGAGCAGGTGGTACGTGGTCGAGCGCGGCAGGCCGAGCTCGCCTTGGATGCGGGCGGCGGAAATCGGGACATCGATAGTCGATAGCAGCTTGAGGATGTCCAGGGCATGGCGCGCGGCGGGGACTCGGTTAGCACTCACAGCGCCCAATTATATTCCGCTACTGCCAGACAAATTCACCGCACGCTTCTACCATCGGCACTATGAATACCGAATCAGCCCCACTTTTTACTCCCGCCCCCAAGTGGTCCGGCCGCTCCGATGGCCCCGGCCCCGAGCACGCGCGCTGGCATAGTGTTATCAACCAAGCCGAATCCGCGCCCGTAACCCTGTTGGGCTTTGCCTCCGATGAGGGCGTGCTACGCAACGGCGGCCGCCAAGGTGCCGCCGCCGGCCCCGCCGCCCTGCGCACAGCCCTTGGCTCCCTCGCGGTCCACCACGGCCATGCGCTTGCCGATGCCGGAACCATCACCACCCAAGGCGACGATCTCGACGGCGCACACGAGGCGCTATCTGACAAGGTCGAAGAACTCGTCCGCAGCGCTACCCTGCCGATCATCTTGGGCGGCGGGCACGAAACCGCCTTCGGCTCCCACCGCGGCCTATTCCGCGCGCGCGGTGCCACCCCCATCATCAACCTGGATGCCCACTTCGATCTCCGCCACGCGGACCACGCCACCTCCGGCACGCCCTTTACCCAGATTTCCCAGCTCACCGATGACTTTGACTACACCGTCTTCGGTATTTCCCGCCCCAATAACACCGCGGTGCTCTTCAACGATGCCGATAAGCTCGGCGTTAACTACACCTTGGATGAGGAGCTGGTGAACCTCACCCCGGCCGAATGCGGCGCGCTCGCCACCCAGGCCACCGCCGCCGCGGACAAGGTGCACCTCTCCATCGACTTGGACGTGCTTCCCGCCTCCACCGCGCCGGGTGTATCCGCCCCGGCCAGCCTCGGCGTTGCCTACGAGCGCATCCGCGCCTTGGCGGTCGCCATCGCCGCGACGGGCAAGCTCGCGCTTGTCGATGTCGTCGAGCTCAACCCCACCTTTGACATAGACAACCGCACCGCCAAGGCAGCGGCGCGGCTTATCGATGACATCGTTAATGCCCACCTCACTGCGGTAAGCGGGCAATAAACATCAAAACAGAAGGTGCGCAATCGGGGTTGCAATCACGATGGTGAGGGCTACGCGCTCAAACCAGATGATGACCAGGTGGGATAGCTTCACCGGAATCTTGGTGGCCAAAATGCACGGCACCAAAGCGGAGAAGAAGATAATGGCAGAGACCGCCACGACCCCGATGACGAATTTCAGCACCATGGAGTCACTGCCTGCCACCGCGGTGGCAGGCAGGAACATCTCCGCAATGCCCATCGCCGCGGCCTTGCCGCCGAGTGCCGGCTCCGGCAGCTGCACTATCCAGGCAAAGGGATAAAACAGGTACCCGATCCATTCAAAGATCGGGGTAAACCGCGCAAGCAGCAAGCCAATAAGGCCCACCGACATAATGGACGGCACGATGGCCGCGGCCATCCGCACGCCATCGCGCAGGTTATCCCAAATGGCTTGTGGCAGCGACGGCGCGCGCTGCAAAGCCAGCATCGCCTCGCGCCACGCATTCTTAAAGCGCGATCCCTCCACCGGCTTTTCTGGGTCTGGCTCTACACCCGCGCAGTATTCATCCGGGATCGTCCGCAGCGGCGGGATGCGCACGGTAATGGCCGTAACCAGGAACGTCACCAGCAGCGTGACGGCAAAGTAGGTGCCCCAGATATTCATCAAATCCAGCTGCTTGGCCACGATGACCATAAACGCCGCCGATACCGTGGAAAACCCCGTGGCAATAACGGCAGCCTCCCTACCGGTATAACCGCCCTTTTGATAGACGCGGTCCGTGACCAAGATGCCCAGCGAATACGACCCCACGAAGGATGCCACCGCATCGATAGCGGAGCGCCCCGGCGTCTTCCACAGCGGGCGCATGATGGGCTGCATCAGCACCCCAACAAATTCCAAGAGACCAAACCCAATAAGAAATGCCAGGAAGGTACCGCCGATGGGCACGATAAGCCCCACCGGCGTAGCAATGGAGTTCCACAAGAAGGGAACCAAGTCCTCATCGCCCAATACCCACGGCAGCGCGTCAATGACCATGAGGAAGGAAATGACCGCGCCTGCGATATTGAGGACCGCAAAGACCGCCTGCAGCGCACTTTGCTTAAACGCCCCAGTGCTAAAGCTGCGCACCGTTCCATACACGGCGAGCGCAAAAATAAGCCACGGCACCACCGCCGGAATGCTATCGCGCACGATGGTGACCATGTGGTCCAAAGGAATGGAGTTCTTTTCCTTATACGTCACAGGAAAGAAGAACACGAACGCGCCAATGGCGCTATAAACAAAGAGTCTCCACCGTCCCCCAGGCCGCGGGACTTCCCCGTCATGGCTCTGGATGGAGGAATTAACTGAATCAGTAGAAGTCATGATAGACCGCCCCTCAAGCTTGCATGATGATCAAGCCCGCGCGACAGCCTGACGCGAACATTGCGATTATGTTATCTAAATAACATGTTGTTGTCTAGCGTTTTTTAGCTCAAGGCACAATGGGACTATGTCTAACCCCATCCGCGTCGTCGGCGCCGTCTTTCACCATGGCGATCGCTTCCTCGCCTGCCGCAAGAAACCCGGAAAACCCCTAGAAGGACATTGGGAATTTCCGGGCGGAAAAATCGAACCGGGAGAATCACCCGAACAGGCTTTAGCCCGCGAAATTCGCGAGGAACTCAACCTTACTGCCCGCGTAGGCAGCAAACTCACGACGACCATCTACGAGTACGACTTTGCCACCATCGAACTAACCACCTTTTATTGCACGCTCACCAGCGGCGAGCTTCGCCTGAGCGATCATGACGCAACCAGGTGGGTTACCCCCGCAGAAGCAATGGAGCTGACCTGGGCGCCAGCGGATATTCCAGCCGTGGAAAAACTTTGCCCTTAGAATCTTGTAGCTATGAGCCATTCCTTGGATTCCTCGCTCCCCTTCGGCGTTTACGAAACCCCGGTGACCTCGCGCATTCGTGAGCGTATGGAGGAAACGCAAAGCCGACACCCATCGGCGGGATTCGGGGTAGGAAACGGCACAGATGATAGCGCTCGCGGGCGCTATACCTCGGCCATGTCTCAACACATCGGCGATTTACTAGAGCAACGCCTCATGGGGCTCAAATCCTCAGCAGACCGAGTAGCCCTTATCAATACAATCGCTGGAATGCTTGGCGAGGACGAAAATATTGATACCGAGCAACTCCTCTACGCCGTCTACAACACTTCTTTAGCCGAGCCTCCGCTGCTTCCGGATGTATCGCTGACTAAGAGCGCGCTTTTTACTAATGCCCAGGGCGAGGCCAGCCTGACCAGCGAGGTTGAGCGGGAGATAAAGACAGCTGATTCCGTCGACTTATTGTGTGCCTTCATCAAAAGCTCCGGAATCAGTGTCCTTGACCAGCAATTGCAGTTCCTGCGCGACAACCAGATTCCATTCCGCCTATTGACCTCTACTTACTGTGGGGCTTCCGATGCGGCGGCTCTTAAACGCCTGGTAGAAAAATATCGCGCCGATGTAAAGATTTGCTATGAGCATAAATCCACACGCCTGCACGCCAAAGCATGGCTATTCCGACGGAATTCTGGCTTCGACACCGCTTTTATTGGAAGCTCGAACCTTTCGAGGTCTGCTCTTATCGATGGCTGGGAATGGAACGTGCGCGGCTCTGCTACGGCGACGCCTGAGGTCATCGAAAAATTCATAAAGACTTTCGACAGCTACTGGCACGATAGCCACTTCAAGACTTTTGACCCCGCCAGGGATATGGATCGCCTGCAGGAATCCCTGCGCATTGCAAAAGGAACGGAGTCCCCACAAGCTTTGCGCCAATTAGAGCTTTCTGGCCTAGAAGTTACTCCCTATCCTTATCAAGAAGAGATGCTCGAGGCGCTGCGGTCCGAACGTGAGGTAAAGGATCGCCACAAAAACCTACTCGTTGCGGCGACAGGCACCGGCAAGACCGTCGTAGCTGCCCTGGATTACCTCAATCTTTGCCGGCAGTGGAAGCGTCGCCCACGTTTGCTCTTCGTCGCACACCGCAAAGAAATTCTTCACCAAGCGCGGCGTACGTACCGCGAGGTGCTCAAGGATGCCAACTTTGGCGAGTTGCTTGTCGATGGCACCGAGCCCCGGCGCTGGGACTTCGTATTTGCAAGCGTTCAGTCGCTCAATTCCGCTCGCTTAGAAAAGCTCGCGCCGGATCAATTCGATGTCGTGGTCATCGACGAATTCCACCATGCAGAAGCTCCAACATATAACGCGCTTCTTAGCCATTTTGAACCAGACGAATTACTTGGGCTGACCGCAACACCTGAGCGCGGCGATGGCAAAAATGTCCAACAGTACTTTGACTACCGCATTGCCCATGAACTACGCCTCTGGGATGCTTTGCGCCTGCAACTTTTGGTTCCCATGCATTATTACGGAATTGCAGACGGTACGGATCTTTCTTCACTTACGTGGAACAGGGGCAAGAAAGATTACAACACCAACGAGTTGTCAGAGTTTTATATCAAGTCTGGCGAAAAACGGACTCGCTTTATAATAAATGAACTGGATAAACGGATTTTCGATCTTTCTGAAATGAAAGCGATCGGCTTTTGCGTCTCCATTGCCCACGCAGAGCATATGGCCCAGCAATTTCAGCACTTTGGAATTCCAGCCCAGGCCGTGACGAGCAAATTAACTTCTTCTGAACGCGCTGAAGCCATTCAACAGCTAGAAACCGGCGCCATCAAGGCTCTCTTTTCTGTTGATATTTTCAATGAGGGCGTCGACATCCCAGCGGTCAATACACTGCTCTTGCTCCGGCCGACCCAAAGCCCGGTTATCTTCCTACAGCAACTTGGCCGCGGTCTTCGCCTTGCCCCCGGAAAGGATTCTTGTACCGTATTCGATTTCATTGGCCAACAGCATGTTGAATACGATTTTGAGCGTAAATTCAATGCGTTAACGAGAAAACGCGGAAAACGCCTACTCACCGAGATAGAGCAGGGCTTTCCCACCACGCCGCCGGGAACGCACATCCAATTCGATGAGTCGACGACGGAACAGGTACTCAGCAACGTAAAGAAGACGGCACGGAGCAACTTGCGGAAAGTGCGTGCGCTGGTGGCGGAAATAAGAACCACCGATCTCAAAGAATTCCTCGACGAGGCAAACCTCGAATTGGAGGATATTTATCGCCCCAACAAATACTCCTGGACCCACCTCCTGCGCGAGGAAGGCCTCCTCGAGCCACGTGACGATGAGATGGAAAGCTTCTTACTCAACCGGATTAAAGTTTTCCTCCACGTCAATGATGCGACACGCATTGAGGCTTATCTTCGAATCCTAAAATCCTCCACTTCGCAATTCGGCGATATGTCGCCCACTGATCAAGCCTTTGCACGAATGCTGGTCTTGGGCTTTTGGGCTAATTCCAATGCACCCAGCCCGTCTTCTTTTGACCAAGCGCTGGGAATATTGCGAGAGCACCCGCGAGTTATTTGGGAACTTGAACAGGTAATGCGGCTACAAAACGATGCTTCGCGCATTATCCCGCAGCCAAGCGACGATACCGTTCTGGAAACTCACGCCGATTACTCTCTGGCAGAGTTAGTCGGCGCCTTGCAAACTGGCGACTTAGAAAAACTGGTCAACCTTCCGCGCGAGGGAGTGAAATACTTCCCC
This sequence comes from Corynebacterium sp. KPL3927, assembly GCF_040225835.1. NCBI lineage: Bacteria > Bacillati > Actinomycetota > Actinomycetes > Mycobacteriales > Corynebacteriaceae > Corynebacterium > Corynebacterium sp. KPL3927. The sequence continues at coordinate 103,057 of NZ_JBEHGD010000005.1, read as the reverse complement.
GAGATGAACATGGACTTGTTCCTGGTGACCTTCCAAAAGGACGATCAAGTGAGCGCCACCACGAATTACCGGGACTACCCGATTTCACCGGATCTCCTCCACTGGGAATCGCAATCGACAACAACTCTAAAATCGAAGGCAGCACGCCGATATATTCAGCATGATGAGCTCGGTGGGAAGATTCTTATCGCCTCTCGCTTTACTAAGAAGAACTCTGTGGGCACCGCGAGCGCCTATACATTTTTGGGTGCTGTGGATTATGTTTCCCACCACGGTGAAAAGCCCATTCAGTTCCAATGGAAGCTGCAAAGAACCATGCCAAAGGCTCTGTACGCTGCTGGTCGGACCGTCGCTTAGCACGCGTGGTTAAATAATTGGGCTGCACTTTACCCGTCAAGAGTGATACATTTCTCTTAAGTGATTCGCACCACAGCCACTTAAGGAAGTGTCATGAGCCAATCAGAAAACCACACCGGCGCAACATCCGACGAAGGCCAACAGACACACAACTCTGAGCCACAAGCAAAGGTGAAATGGACCCTCGTTGGTCCGGGTTTGGTCGCCGCAGCCACCGGCGTCGGTGCCGCCGACTTGGTGGCAACCATGATTGCCGGCCAGCGCTACGGCTACGCACTGTTGTGGGCCGTCATCGTCGGTACGATTATGAAAATCGTGCTGGTGGAAGGCGTCGGCCGCTATAGCTTGGCCACCGGAAACACCATGTTCCACGGGTGGCGGGAACTTGGGCGCTGGACCTCGTGGTACTTCGCGCCCTACATCGTCATCTGGGGATTGGTATATGGCGCAGCCGCCATGTCCGGCACCGGCTTGGCATTGAGCGCGCTCTTCCCCGGTACAAGCTTGACTATGTGGGCCATCCTGACCGGCGTCTTGTGCTTTGCGCTTACGTGGTTGGGCCAATACCAGCTCTTTGAAAAGCTTGCCGCCGTATTAGTTGGCATCATGTTTGTCACCGTGGTGGGCATTGCAGCAATTACCGCGCCTAATTTGCCAGAGATTCTGCGCGGCCTCGTCCCCACCATCCCGGATGGTTCTTTCGTCTACGTGCTCTCCATCGCCGGCGGTGTCGGCGGCACCATTACCCTTGCTGCCTATGGCTACTGGCTGCGTGAGAAGAAATGGTTCACGCCCAAGTGGATGAAGGTCATGCGCATGGATAACTCGGTGGCTTATGCCGTCACCGGTATCTTCGTGCTCGCTACGCTAGTCCTGGGTGCCGAGCTTTTGTACAGCGCCAATGTCGCTGTCTCCGATAACGACCAGGGCTTGGTAGACATGGCGGACGTGCTGGAGGCTCGCTACGGAACCTTTATTTCTAAGTGGTTCATCGTCGGATTCTTCTCAGCCGCATTCTCTTCCTGCTTGGGCGTGTGGAACGGTGTGTCCCTCATGTTCGCGGACTACGTTGGCCACCTGAAGAACCTCCCACAAGGCCACCCCAGCACCAGCACGGGCGGTAAGTACTACCGCGCATACCTCATCTGGTTGACCTTCCCACCGATGCTGCTCCTGCTGCTGGGCAAGCCCACCGGGTTGATCATTGGCTACGGCGTCTTGGGCGCATTCTTCATGCCCTTCCTGGGACTTACTCTCTTGGTTCTGCTGAATACCAAGCACACCCCGAAAAAATGGCGCAATGGCTGGTTCATCAACACCCTGATGGGCATCATTTCTGCGGCCTTTGTCTACCTGTGTGTGTCCCAGGTCGCAGGGCTCTTCTAGCCCTGTTGCTCGTAATCTTCAAGGTACGCGCCGATTACCCTTAGGCTCTCGACCTCGTGGAGCGGGATGCGTCGGCACTGAGCGGTTGCCGTTAACTATTTTTTCGGCATCCGCTCTACTTCCACCGTGGACTGCTGGCGGGGCTCGCGCCCGAAGAGCCAGGCAATGATGCCGAAAATGGCAATGGCGCCGCAGACGGTGAAGGCTGTGGGGAAGCCATAGACATCGGCAAGCAGCCCGATGAGCATGGGGCCCACGATCTGGCCGAAGTCTCCTGCCATCTGGAAGGCGGACAATACCTTGCCGCCGGAGCGCTCGTTGCCCACGATGTCTGCCACCGCGGCGGTCTGGGAAGGATTGATAAGGCCTGACGCAGCACCCGCAAGGGCGGATACGAGCAAGAGGAACCACACGCTGGTGGCCAGGCCCATGAGCACCATGAAGATGGCAGAACCCACCAAGCCAATCAAGATAAGCGGCTTGCGGCCATGGAGATCGGACCACCGGCCGGAGAACTGGAGAATAATCGCATTGCCTGCGGCGAAGGCCGCGAGAGCCAAGCCCGAGGCTGCTGCGCCATTATGGAATATGGCGGCAGCGAAAAGCGGCAGGACGGACACGCGCACGCCCATATTGATCCACCCGTGGGCGAAGTTGGAGGTCAGCACCGCACGGAATGCGGTATCACCCCAGGCCTCCTGCAGGCGCATGGGCGGCAGTTCCGAGGTGGTGGTTTGGGAGTGGTTGACCCGCGGCATCTGCCACCAGACAACGAAAGCAGCGAGCATCACGCCGATGCCGTAGATGAAAAATGGCCAGCGAAAGCCCAGGAAGGACAGGCTGGCGCCGAGCACTGGGCCGGCGACATTGCCCAGCAGGAATGCCGTGGCGTAGGTGGCAGAACATTTACCGCGAATAGACGGCGGAGACAGGCGCACGATAAGGCCCATCGCGGAGACGGTAAACATGGTTGAGCCCAGCCCCGCCAACGCGCGCAGCACCACGATGTGCCAATACTCTTGGGCAATGGCAACCAAGCCCGTGGTTACGGCCACGGTCATCAGCCCCACCAGGTAGACGCGGCGCGAGCCGACGCGGTCCACCAACGAACCAGACACCGGCGCGAAGATCAGCCGGGAGGCGGCGAAGATGGATACCACCAGGCCGGCGGCGGCCATCGAAACATCGAAGCTGACCACGAACTGCGGCAAAAGCGGGGCGATCAGGCCATAACCTAAGGCGATAATAAACGCCGCCGTTACCATTACCCAGATTTCCCGCGGCACCTTGGGCTTTTCGTAGGGCGCCGGTTCGGCATTAGCACTCTTCATAGCACGTGCAACCTTATGCCTTTGAAGGTCTGAAAGCTATTTAGCCCACTTGTTCGCACACATGTTTGAATTATTCGAACTCGTGTCAGCCCTGCGGTTTAGAGTGAGTGCCATGCACAACGTAAATAAGAACTTTTCGCACACAGTACCCAGTCAACCCAGCGCCACGGCGACGGAAATCGCCGCCGACTTGGCCTATCACCACTATGAGACCGTCAGCTCAATTTCCGCCATCATGCACCACCCGCGGTCCTTGGCTCGTCCCACCCCGACGTGGCGCCCGCCCATAAAGCAACTGCCACCCACGCCAGGCGGTGCGGACTACAGCATGAGCATTACACGCCACCGCGTGGGAGCACGAGTAAAGGCACGGATCCGCGGGTTCGGCGAAAGCCGCATCCCCGCCTACCTCATCACCATTCGCATCACCGATAACTTTGGGCAGGTAGTCGATCCCGCCACGGCGGAAGGGTGGGTGCGCACGCTTGTCCCCGCAGAATTAGCTGGCGCCGTCCACGAAATCTCCCGCGGGCCAAATGCCACCTACGTATGGCTCGTGGATAGCGCCTTTAAACCCGTACGCTCGCCGGAATCCCTTTTCGCGGGATTCCAGCAAGCGGCCTAGGGCTTAGTTGTTGTTGCCTTCTTCGTCGTCGGCGACAGCGTCGTCGTCTTCGGTGAAGGTGTCGAAGAACTCAAGGTCCTCGTCCTCGTCATCATCGGCATCTTCGCAAAAGATGTCGTAGACGTCTGGTTCCTCGAAGTCATCCTCATCAAAGTTGACGAGCTGGGCCTCCCAGTCCAGAGCCTGTTCCGAGACCAATCCGAGCACGTCAAAGAGGCGGTCGAAATCGGTGTAGGTGCCCAGTTCCAGGGCCTCAGCGGGGACTTCCACGATGGGGATGTCATCAGAATCAGTGTTGTCAAAGAGGGCAAGGCGCTCGTTTTCATCGAGGTCCTCGCCTTCCTCGTCCACTTGCCACATCTCCGTGACGGCCTCATCCTCGAGCTCTTCAATGTCTTCTTCATCGAAGTCGAAGGCCAAGAAACGCACGATGGCAGAGGGCACGCCGTCGATGGTTTCTACCAATACGCGCAGCTCAGAATCATTGCCTACTTCCGCGACCACCAGATGCGGGTTGAGTTCATCCTGGTCAAACTCCAATTCCGCAATGCGCTCATCGGTGCCTTCCAAGAGGTCCCGCAAGACGGTGACAACCTGGTCGGTGGCGATGTGGCGGGAAACGGCCTCTACGGCGTCGTCGACGGAAAAGGCGACGGAGACCAGGACGGCCTCGAATTCTTCATCGTCTTCATCCACATCCGCGGCAGCGATGTACACGTTGGCCGCCGGCAAGAGAGGATCGATTTCAACAAACTGGATTTCCAAATCAGAGGTGATTGGAACGAACATGACGTCTTCGTTGACGCGGGACTCAATGCCCTCGGCGTCCAATGCGGAAGCGATTTCTTCGAAAAAGCTCATGGTGGTTTAAAAATCCATCCTTCGGAAGCAGAGGTCCCCGCGGTGGGCAAGACGCCGCCCGCGGTCACTGTGGAGTCTACCGCTAATCCCGCCGGTGTGGTTGGAAACCAAGGGAGCGCACCAGCTCTGGGCGCCCACTTCCCCACTCCACCATGTGGTAATCCTCCCACGCCTTGCGGCGACCGTCATTGGGGGCGTGCACGATATAGGCCTGTTCATCAAAGATCATGGTCGCGCGCTCACCGCCCTCATAGCGCGGCCACTGCGCCTTCGGGCTGCCGCCGTGGATGAACGCGGCCCAGTGATCCTGCATGGTGGAGGTCAATTCCTCCATCTCAGCGCGCGAGCCCCAGCCGGTTAACAGGGAGGCGCGCGAGGATTGGGGATCACCAAAGACATTGCCCAATTCCATCGAGTGCATGGCGCCTAGCCCCAGCCACTTCAAGACGGCAGAGGCGAAGTCGAAGCGGTACATCCAGGTATCGGCTACTTCAGAGTGGGCGCTGGCGATGCGGGTGGAGGGTGCCCAGAAGAGGGCATCGGCAAGCAGATGCGCAAAATCTTCCCGTCGGACCGCACCGCGGTAGGCGGCGACGACCTCGGGGGCGTGGTGGGGATCGTAGGAGGCCAAGAGCCGCAGGGCGGCGCGCTCCCGGGCGCTTTGGCGCTGAAAGAGGAACTTGCCAAAGCTGGCTTCGTCCGAATTCGTGCCTATCAGCAGCGGGATTTTGTGCTGGTGGCCCTGCTCAAAGGCGGTGATGGGGTGCTCGGGCAGAAGCTCGCCGTCCACTGTGGGCGCGTAGCAGGAGTTTAAGTGCAGGAGCTCGCCGGCGCGCCACATCATGGATTGGCCGGAGCGCACCACATCCGCGCAGTCTTCCTGGCGCAGGTCATCCACGCTCACCCGGCGCGGCAGGCCCACCCGGCGAGCAAGTTCGCGGGCCCACAAGGTGGATTGGGCGCGGGAATGCACCAGGGCGATGGGTGGGGATTGGGCAATGGCGCGGTGGAAAAGCCCTTCGGCGGGCGGGCTGGTCATTAGCGCCAGTACCGCAGCACCGCCGGCGGATTCGCCCATGAGGGTGACCGAGTCGGGGTCGCCGCCAAAGGCAGCGATATTGTCGCGGACCCAGTTAAGGGCCAGAATCTGATCCGCCACGGCGGGGTTAGCGCTGCACTCGCCGCCGAGGCTGCGCAAGTCCAAATATCCCAGGGCGTTGAGGCGGAAGTTGATGGATACGTAGACCACGTTCATGCGGGTGGCGAGCTCAAACCCGCGCAGCATGAGCATGTGGGACGAGCCCATGATGAAGCTGCCGCCGTGCAGGTACACCACGACGGGCAGCTTTTCCTCCGTGCGGGGGCGCACGATGTCGAGGTACAGGCAATCCTCGGAGCCGACGATGCGGTCGGTCCAGGAGTACGTGGGCTGTGGGGCGATTGGCCCGAATTGGCTGCAATCGCGCACGCCATCCCAGCGCGGTGCCGGGCGTGGGGCGCGGAAGCGGTTGTCGCCGGCCGTAGAGGCGCCAAAGGGAATGCCGCGCCACGTGCGCACAGGCCCGGCGCTAATGGGGCGATCTACTCGCAGGTCTTCCTCGATTACTCCGCGCACCCAGCCGGAGGTCGTACGCACGGTGAGTTCATCCGCATAGGCGTTCTGTGCCCGCTCGTGGGCCTGGCGGGCGCGCTCGTGGGCGCGCATGGCCCGCAAGCGCGCGGCAGCGATGGACTCTTCGGAATAAGAGTCCCCACTGTCGCGTTGACTATCCTGCGGGTAAGGCATACTCCCTACCTTAGGTAGATTGCGCGCCGGTGGCGATCTGAATCGCACATGGCGACCCCCGTCTTTCAAGGTCAGGGCTATGCTAGGTAAAAAAATCAATTGATACCACTGCCCCAACAAACTCAAGGATTGGTGTGGGAGAAGGCATGTCCATATTTAAAAAATCCACCCCGGATAAAGCAGCTACTGACACATATGACATCGATCCGGAGCACAGCGGCCGTTTTACCAAGGCGCTGCTGAACTCCTTGGACCGCGCCGTATCCGTGCAATCTGGTGTTATTTCCAAATACGTCAAGAGCCTAAAGAAGCACCACCCAGAAGCCACTGACCAAGAATTACAGGGCTTTATTAACAAGCACTTCATCAATATCACGTCCGGCACGGGCGCGGCCGCTGGTGCCTCCGCATCCGTGCCCGGCATTGGGCTATTTACGGGCGCGGCCACCATTGGTGCGGAATCCGTAGTCTTTCTTGAAGCCGCTGCGTGGTACATCCTGGCGTCCGCGTACCTGCGCGGCGATGATATCTCCTCGCCCGAGCGCCGCCGCGCCCTGGTGCTGGTGGTATTGACAGGCTCGAAGGGCTCCGCGGTGGTTGATACTTTCGTTGGAGACCTCGGCACAGTCACGGGGGCGCGTTCGGTTGCCTCGCTCTCCCGCTTTTCCGGGCCCACATTATCTGGCATCAATGGCCGCTTGACAAAGGTATTTACCAAGCAAATCACCAAGCGCATGAAGTGGGCCTGGGTGGGCAAGCTCATGCCTATGGGCATCGGGGCGGTCATTGGCACGAAGGCCAACCGCAAGCTGGCCAATCAGGTCATCGAATACGCCCGCCAGCAGCTCTCCCCTCTTTCCCACACAAAGGCGGGTTAGTGGTGATCGTTTAGAGCGAATTCGCTACCCCTGACATAGTGAAGGTGAGGGATTGGCCCGTATCATATAGGCAGACACTTTGGCGGGTGAGAAATGCGCTCGTACAAAGTCCGGACTAAAGTCGAATAAACGACCATTTTAAAGCAGAGAAATGAGGCGAAAACCTGCCGTGAGCACATCGAGCATCTTCGGCCCGAATGCGTGGCTGATAGACGAGCAGTTCCAGCAGTACTCCAAGGATCCTAGCTCCGTAGACAAGGAGTGGCGCGACTATTTCGAAGCAAACGGCGCGCCCAAGGCGCAGCCAGAAGCTGAGGCTCCTTCTAAAGCATCTAAGCCACAGCCACAGAAGGCAAAGGCAGAGTCTAAGTCCTCGGCCAAGAAGACCGAAGGTACTACCACCGCCCGCAAGCAAGAGGCCCGCGATACCAACGTGAAGGACTCCGTATCCAAGGCCCAGGAAAAGTCCGCAAAGGCTAAGCATTCTGCGGGCAAGAATGCGCAGTCTCCGCTGGATAACCTAGAAGATTATAAGGGCGGCGACGAGCGCCAGCTCAAGGGCATGTTCAAGGCGATTGCTAAGAACATGGAAGAATCCCTCGAGATTCCTACCGCTACCACCGTGCGCGACATGCCGGTCAAGCTCATGTGGGAAAACCGCTCCATGATCAATGACCACCTGAAGCGCACCCGCGGTGGCAAGATCTCCTTTACCCACATTATTGGCTACGCCATGGTCAAGGCCGTGCAGCTGCATCCTGGAATGAACGTGCGCTACGAGGAAAAGGACGGCAAGCCCTTCGTCGTCCAGCCTGAGCACATCAACTTGGGCCTTGCCATTGACCTCCCGCAGAAGGATGGCTCCCGCGCCCTCGTGGTCGCCGCCATCAAGGAGTGCGAGACTAAGTCCTTCGCCGAGTTCATTGAGGCTTACGAGGACATCGTTACCCGTTCCCGTAAGAACAAGCTCACCATGGATGACTTCTCTGGGGTCACCATTAACCTGACCAACCCGGGCGGCATCGGCACCCGCCACTCCATTGCCCGCCTGACCAAGGGCGCAGGCTCCATTATCGGCGTTGGTTCCATGGATTACCCGGCAGAGTTCGCTGGCGCCTCCGCTGACCGCCTGGCTGACTTGGGTGTCGGCCGCCTGGTTACGCTGACCTCCACCTATGACCACCGCGTCATCCAGGGTGCAGAGTCCGGCGAGTTCCTGCGCACCATCGGCCAGCTCATTGTTGATGATGCCTTCTGGGACGAGCTCTTCGAGTCCATGGGCGTTCCTTATGAGCCCTTCCGCTGGGCACAGGACATCCCCAACTCTGGCGTGGACAAGAACACCCGCGTCATGCAGCTCATCGAGTCCTACCGCTCCCGCGGGCACTTGCTTGCCGATGTCAACCCGCTCGGCTGGTCCCAGCCCGGCCTGCCTAGCCCCGATCACCGCGACCTCGACATCGCTACGCACGGCCTGACCATCTGGGATCTGGACCGCGTCTTCAATGTCGGCGGCTTCGGTGGTAAGGAACAGATGACCTTGCGTGAGGTGCTCTCCCGCCTGCGCGCTGCTTATACCCTGAAGGTCGGTTCCGAATACACCCACATCCTGGACCGCGACGAGCGCAGCTGGATGCAGGACCGCCTCGAGGCCGGCATGCCAAAGCCGACCAACGCCGAGCAGAAGTACATCCTGCAGAAGGTCAACGCCGCCGAGGCATTCGAGAACTTCCTGCAGACCAAATACGTGGGCCAGAAGCGCTTCTCCCTCGAGGGTGCTGAGACCCTCATCCCGCTGCTGGATTCCATCATCGACACCGCTGCGGGCCAGGGCCTCGACGAGGTTGTCATGGGCATGCCGCACCGCGGCCGTTTGAACGTGCTGTTCAATATCGTGGGCAAGCCGCTGGCGGATATCTTTGGCGAGTTCGACGGCAACTACAAGGGCGGCCAGCTCGGTGGCTCTGGTGACGTGAAGTACCACTTGGGCTCCGAGGGCGAGCACCTGCAAATGTTCGGCGATGGCGAAATCAAGGTCACCCTTGCTGCCAACCCGTCCCACCTTGAGGCTGTCGACCCAGTCATGGAGGGCATCGCCCGCGCCAAGCAGGACATCTTGGACAAGGGCAAGGACGGCTACTCCGTCGTTCCTGTCATGCTCCACGGCGATGCGTCCTTCACCGGCCTCGGCGTAGTGCAGGAGACCATCAACCTGTCCCAGCTGCGTGGCTTTACCAACGGCGGTACCGTCCACATCGTGGTCAACAACCAGGTGGGCTTTACCACCACCCCGGATTCTGGCCGTTCCACCCACTACGTCACCGACTTGGCAAAGGGCTTTGACTGCCCAGTCTTCCACGTCAATGGTGATGACCCAGAGGCCGTTGTCTGGGTAGGCCAGATGGCTGCAGAATACCGCCGCCAGTTTGGCAAGGACGTCTTCATTGACCTCGTGGTCTACCGCCTGCGCGGCCACAACGAGGCCGATGACCCATCCATGACCCAGCCGCAGCTGTACTCGGTCATCGAGAACCACGAGCCGGTGCGCGAGCACTACACCAACGAGCTCATCGGCCGTGGCGACCTGTCTGCTGAAGACGCCGAGGCAGCGGCGCGCGACTTCCACGACCAGATGGAGTCCGTGTTCACCGAGCACAAGGAAGCCGAGAAGGCCGGCCCGAAGGAACAGACCGGTATTACCTCCTCGCAGGAGCTCACCCACGGTCTGGATACCTCCATCACCGCTGAAGAGATGGTCGAGCTTGGCGATGCCTACGGCAACCCACCCGAGGACTTCGAGTACCACAAACGCGTGGCCAAGGTGGCCAAGGACCGTGCGAAGTCTGTCCGCGAAGGCGGCATCGACTGGGGCTGGGGCGAGCTGCTCGCCTTCGGTTCCTTGGCTAACCAGGGCAAGGTCGTGCGCCTGGCCGGTGAGGATTCCCGCCGCGGTACCTTCACCCAGCGCCACGCCGTGACCTTCGATCCCCGCAATAGCAACGAGTACAACCCGCTCAACTCCCTGGCAGTGTCCAAGGACAACGGCGGTAAGTTCATGGTCTACAACTCCGCGCTGACCGAGTTCGCTGGCATGGGCTTCGAATACGGCTACACCGTGGGTAACCCCGACGCCCTCGTGGCATGGGAGGCTCAGTTCGGTGACTTCGCAAACGGCGCCCAGACCATCATCGATGAGTACCTGTCTTCCGGTGAGGCCAAGTGGGGCCAGCTGTCCAGCCTGGTTCTCCTCCTGCCGCACGGCTACGAGGGCCAGGGCCCGGACCACTCCTCCGCCCGTATCGAACGCTACCTGCAGCTGTGCGCGGAAGGTTCCATGACCGTGGCCCAGCCGTCCACCCCGGCTAACCACTTCCACCTGCTGCGCCGCCAGGCTTTGGGCGAGATGAAGCGCCCGCTGGTCGTCTTCACCCCGAAGTCCATGCTGCGTAACAAGGCCGCCACCTCCTCCGTTGAGGAGTTCACCGAGGTCAAGAAGTTCCGCTCCGTTATCAATGACCCCCACTTCGTGGACGTCAATAACAAGAAGGTCGGCGACACGGACAAGGTCAAGACCATCATGCTGGTCTCCGGCAAGCTCTACTGGGACCTGGAGAAGAAGCGCGAGGCCGACGGCCGCGATGACATCGCCATCGTCCGCGTGGAAATGCTCCACCCGATTCCGTTCAACCGCCTGAGCGAGGCATTCGAGATGTACCCGAACGCCACCCAGGTCCGGTTCGTACAGGACGAGCCCGCCAACCAAGGCCCATGGCCGTTCTACAACGAGCACCTGCGCGACCTCATTCCGGATATGCCGAAAATGGTCCGCGTCTCCCGCCGCGCCCAGTCCTCTACGGCTACGGGTAACGCCAAGGTGCACCAGATTGAGCAGAAGAACCTGCTTGAAGAGGCCTTCGACGTTTAACCGCCGAATCGGCACCTAGCGCACTGCAGCGCTGAATGCCCCAGTGAGGTTATTTCCTCACTGGGGCATTTTCATGGTTTCTGCTGCCTTCTCCCCGATCCTCCTACCTCGCCACCGTTCCTGCTCTCCCTACCTTCAGCTCCCCTCCTTCGCCTCACACCGGTCACCTACTCGTCCTTCGCGCTCACCGGCGAGGTGGTAGGGGCATCGACAAGCTGCGCCCGTGAGCGCGAAGGGCGGGGCGGTAGCTGATGGCGAGACCGGGCGCCCTTCGCGGTCACGGAGGGGGCGATCGCATGTTAAAGGGCGGCTGCCCGTGAGCGCGAAGGGCGGTAGGTGGGTAGCACGGACCGCGCCGCTTACTTAAGAACTGCTCAGATCCGAGCCACCGGAGGAGCCGGAGTCGCTTTCTTCATTGACAATGTCCAGTCCGGAGGCTTCCATCCATTCGTGGACGACCTTCTTCAGCTCTTCGCCATCCTCTAGAGCCTCCACCATGTCAGAGATGTCTTTTTGCGTGATGAATTTGGTGACCGCGGCGACGGATTTTTCTTCTTCGCGGTCAAAGAGGCTGTCGCTATAGATGACCACGAAGTTTTCTGGCAGCTCTGGTTGTGCATCCTCACAACCGTGAGCGCCGGATGGCTCGACGGTAGCAAGTTGGGTGGGCAAGGTAGACATGAGCGCGATATGGGTGCGGGCAAGAAAGTCTTCCCCGCCCGGCTCACTGTCTTCTTCTGCCTTTTTAAATTCCGCCGAGATGTCGCGCGCCTCACTGGGATTAAAGTGGCTTAAAAAGCTGCCGGTGCAGCCGACGTAAAAGTTGCCTTCCGGGTTCAGGGAACTGCCCTTGCCACCATGCGTTTTGAAGGTTTCTTCTTCCTTCAACTCGGCGGTGCGTCCTTCTTCTAAGAGCGACTGCCGGAATACCTCGCCCAAGATGAGCTGATCTGTTTCTGCAGGGTCAACGACGATCTGCACCCGTTCCGGTGCGGATTGTGCCGCAGCGGGGCTAGTATCGACCTTGTCTGAACACCCAGCAAGCAGCGCAGCGCCTACCACCGCGGCGACAGTAGCGCGGGCATATCGACGGGCGGGGCTGCGCTTCACTGAGTGTGCTCCTTCTGATTCTGCTAGGTCACCGATACAAACGGATGGATTTAAGTGTCCCACAGAGTCTACCGTGCAAGCGTGTTTACCTGAGGTAGCGCCGTGACTAAGATGGCAAGAGTTATGTCTAGCTCTATTACCGAATCAGTCGTACGCGAGGCTCTTTCCCACGTACAGGATCCAGAAATCGGCCGCCCCATCACCGAACTGAATATGGTGAAATCGGTCGATATCGAAGGAAACGACGTCACCGTTGGCGTTTATCTGACCATCGCGGGCTGCCCCATGAAGTCCACCATCGAGACCAATACCCGCGCCGCGGTCGAGGACATCGACGGCGTTGGCAAGGTTACCGTGACCATGGACGCGATGAGCGATGAGCAACGCCGCGAGCTGAAACAGAAGCTGCGCGGCGGCCAGGCCGAACCCGAGATTCCTTTTGCGAAGCCCGATTCGACGACCCGCGTCTTTGCGGTGGCGTCGGGTAAGGGTGGCGTCGGCAAGTCCTCGATGACCGTCAACCTAGCCGCCGCGCTGGCGGATAAGGGCCTGAAGGTGGGCATTGTCGATGCCGATATTTACGGCCACTCCGTGCCCAGCCTGCTCGGCTCGACCGACGGCCCCACCGTGCTTGATGATGAAATGCTGCTGCCTCCCATCTCCCACGGCATTAAGCACATCTCGATCGGGCAGTTCGTGGAGGGTAACGCGCCCGTCGTCTGGCGCGGACCTATGCTCCACCGCGCACTGCAGCAGTTCTTGGCGGACGTATTCTGGGGCGATCTCGATGTTCTCCTCCTCGACTTGCCTCCGGGTACCGGCGATGTCGCGCTGTCCGTTGCGCAGCTCATCCCGAATGCGGAGCTGCTCATCGTCACCACGCCGCAAGCAGCTGCGGCAGAAGTGGCCGAACGCGCCGGTTCCATCTCCCAGCAAACGCGCCAGCGCGTGGCCGGCGTGATTGAGAACATGAGCGCCATGGTCATGCCGGATGGCTCCACCATGGACGTCTTCGGTGAAGGCGGCGGCCAGATCGTCGCAGACCGCCTCGGCGTCATTCTTGGCCACGAGGTGCCGCTGCTGGCCTCCGTGCCGCTGGATCCGTCCCTGCGCTCGAATAGCGATGCCGGCACGCCCATCGTACTCGAGGCTCCCGACTCCCCTGCCGCGAAGGAAATCAGGGCGGTTGCTGATAAGCTCGCCATTCGCTCCGATTCCCTCGTGGGCAAGAGCCTCAACTTGGGCGTGAACTAAAAGCGCGTCGTATTAAGTAACGTCGCTCCACTCAGAGCCGCTGCCGGTGGAATCTTCCCCACCGCGCTGCGGCTTTTGTTGTTGCTGTGGTGGCTGCTGCGCCGGCTGCTGGGTGGTCTCGGTGGTATCGCCATATACCTCGGCATAGTTAAAGCTAGGCCGGGCGGGGCCATTGTTGTCCTGCGCGCGCTGCTCGGGTTCTTTCGGCGCGGTTCCGGTTTTAATGTCTTCCGCCATCTTCTTGGGATTGAAGTCGTCCCAGGCGGAATCATCGCCATCGAAAAGCGCCTTGGTAATAGCGCCCTTTGGGCCCAGCCGCGTCCACTGCGCCGCCTGGTTGAGCGGACCGCGGATATCATCGAATTCCGCGGAGATCGACCCCATTTCGCCATTGAGCTCGGCCTTCGCGTTATTGATGGCCTTGCGGGCGGCATAGATGGCCGCGCGCACGTCCTTGATGACCTCCGGCATGCGCTCCGGGCCGATGATGACGATGCCAAGGAGGACAATGACAATAATCTCAGGCCAGCCAATGGAAGAAAACACGATTAAATCCTCGCCCTCCGTTTAGTTCTGCCCGCGCTGATTGTGCTTAATCGCGCGTACCACCGTCTCGACTTTATCCAGGAAATCCTGCTCCGGCCGGTGCGCCGGGGTTGACGCATCGGGCCCCGGGGCCACGCCTTCCGTAGCCATTCCCGCCAGCTTGGCTAATAAGGACTGTGGGGCCTTCACCGCGGAATCATCGCTGCAGTGACGTACCCACTCGGAAGCGTGGCGCTGGTGGTGCACGTCGGCGCGGCACTCCGCGCAGTGGACTAGATGGATGCGCACGCGGTGCATGGCTTTGGGCTCCATCTCCCCATCTACGAAGGCGACGACGGCCTCTGGGCCGAGGTGGCCGATGGAATCGCTGCGCCGCGCCCGCGCCTTTGCCTTATCCCGAGCCTTTGCCTGCGCGGGGGTAAAGTCGCCCCGCACGCTGAGCCTGGAGAGGGTGCGGCGTCCGCGCAGTGAGTCCATCGACGCCCTCCTCACGTTCATGCCACAGCCGGATTAATCACACTTAATCCTCCCCTGCCGCGCGGCAGGGGAGCTAACGATTCGATTCTAGCGCGTGCGCAACAAGATGCGCGCTTCCGCATTGGTCTGTGCCTCTTTTTCTAGCGCCGCGCGCAGTTGGGAGCGGCCGCGGTGGATGCGCGAGCGCACCGTACCCATCTTCACGCCGAGGGTTTCGGCAATTTCGTCATAGCTCATGCCTTCGACATCACACAGAACCACGGCGACGCGAAAATCCGGCGCCAGACTATCCAGCGCGGACTGCAACACGGGGTCCAGGTTGGCCACGGTATAGGCCTGCTCCGGGGTCATGTCCGTACCCGGAACACGCTCATAATCCTCAGGCAGGGACTCCATGCGTATCTTGGAGCGGTGGCGCACCATATCCAAAAAGAGGTTCGTGGTGATGCGGTGCAGCCAGCCGCCAAAGGTACCCGGTTGGTATTTATCCAAGGAGCGGAAGACACGCATGAAGGTCTCTTGGGTGAGATCCTCGGCATCCTGCTGGTCACCGGACAAGCGGTAGGCTAGGCGGTACACGCCATCGGCGTGCTCTGCCACCAATTCGGCCCACGAAGGCATCGTGGCTTCCCCAGCATCGAACGCCGCGGTACCGGTCAACTCCACGTTCGCATCGGTGGAGGCAACGGACTCGGCATCGCGCTTCGTTTCTGTCATGGGTGTCATTTTTCTACACTCAGCGCGGAAACTCCAGCCACTGCGCTGATAATATCCTGTGAGTCCGTCACATACTTCCCACAGATCACAATTTCGCTGGCTGCGCGCGTTTTTGCCACCCTTTCGCGCAACTTTACCTATTGTCTTAATCGTGACTACTACCGCATATGACGCACTGCGCTCCTATATCGATTCCACCAGTGAGCCTTCGGCGGCTCTCCGCGGCGCCCGCGACCACGCCGAGGAATACGGCCTGCCCGTCCCGGATGAATCCACCGGCCAGCTTCTCACCACGCTGACGGCAACGTCTTCCGGTGTGGTAGACCGTCCCCAGGCCGTGGCGATTACCCCCGCCGCCTCCGTCGTCGGTCTCTACCTGTTCGCGGGCATGCCAGACAACGGCATCCTTACGTGCATCGACCCTGAGGCCGAGCACCAGCGCAGCGCCAAGGCCGCCTTCCGCGAGGCCGGCTACGCTTCCACCCGCGGCCGCTTCCTCCCCTCGCGCCCCCTCGACGTGCTCGGGCGCTTGGCCACCGAGGCCTACCAGGTCATTTACGCGGACGTCGCCGCCCTCGACCTCCCCGCCCTCATCAAGGCAGCCTGGCCCCTGCTGCACCAGCACGGCACGCTCGTGCTTGCCAATGCGCTTCTCGATGGCACCGTCGCCGACACCTCCCGCACCGACCGCGATACCGCCGCCGCGCGCGAGGCCGATGAATACCTCCGCGAGCTCGAAGGCGCCACCGTAACCCGGCTCCCGCTGGGTTCGGGGCTGACATTGGTAACGAAGCTTTAAAAGGCGGCATCGGCAAGCGAGGGCCCTGCACGCGCTAAAAGATATCCGTACTCTGGGTGTACATGACAGCCGGACACTGCCCCATAAAGTCCCCGCCCGCACACGGCGGCGAAACTACCGCGTGGCAGGTCAACGAGTTTCCTCCCCGGCGTGGCTGCCACCCCAACCCAAGCTTGTAACCCGCACCTGATTTAAGAGAGGAATGCCGTGACGACTCACCGCCCCGAACTCCACTTCATCCCCGATGCCGGCATCCTAGACGCGCCCGCCGGCGTCCTTTGCGATGGCGATACGTGGCACATGTTCTACCAATATCGCCCCACTCCCGATGCCCCCGCCCGCTGGGGACACACGTACTCGGAGGAAGCGCCGTTTAACTGGCTGGACTGCGATGACGTCCTTGCCCCCGTCGGCGGCGAGCTCGCTCTTCGCGCGGGGTCCGTGGCCCAAGGGGAGGACGCTACCAACCTGTATTTCACCTCCGTGACCGCGACCGGCACCTCCATTCGCCTCGCGCGCTTTTCCGGCATCGACGATGTCTGCGAGGTGTCCGATGATTCCTCGGCCCTCGACCCCAACGTCGTCCGCTTCGGCGAGGTGGCCGGCAATACCACCGACCACACCCGGTTCCGCTCGCCTTCCGTCGTGCCCGATTGGGCCACCGATGACCGCGAAGACGGCCATAAGGGCTGGCTCATGCTGGCGCTATCCGGCCGCACCGAAACCCCGCAGCCGGTTCTCCTAGAAAGCCACGATGGCATCTCATGGTCCCTGCGCGGCAGCCTTACCTTCGAAGGTGACCCCGGCTTTCTCGACGGCGAAGTGCCCGCCGACTCCCCCATTCCTCCGGTGGTTTCCCCGCGCATCGTGCGCCTGCGCGATGAAATCGACGAAGAAATCTACGACGTCCTCTTTGTCACCCTCGAGCGCGACGGCCGCGATGTCTCCGGCTACCTCGTGGGTCAGCTGGAAGGCACCACCTTCACGGTGGTCTCCGGTTTCCGCCGCGTGGACTTCGGCCACGATTTCTCCCGCCCGCGCAATACCAACGCCACCGCAGGCACGATTCCTGAAGAAAGCCGCTACGAGCGCGCCGTCATCCTCGGTCTGCTCAACGGCAATGGCCGCGGCGACGACGCCACCCAACACGCCTCTTGGGATGCCGAAGGCTGGTCCAATGCCCTCTCCCTGCCGCGCCAGGTCACGCTCGAGGGCGGCGTCTTGTACCAGGCACCGGCCACCGGCCTGCCCGTGGCGGTCAAGCTTTCGGATTACGCGCGCTCCTGGACCGGTGTCATGGAGGTTCCCACCGGCTCCAGCGTCACCATCACCCTTCGCGATGGCAACGGCGACCCCGCCGCCGCCATCTGTCACTCCGGCGAGGAAATCAGCCTCGATCGTTCCATGAACAAGGCCTTCGACCACTTCTTCTCCGATTCCGCTCCCGCCACAGCCACGCTCGCCGATGGCGACTCCGACACCCTCACCATCATCCAAGACGGCTCCACGGTAGAGGTATTCGTCGACGGCGGCCTCATCGCCATGGCCTCCCGCGTCTATTTCGACGGCGGCTGCTCCGGCATGGATGTCGAGACCACCGGTGAGGCGGTCATCGAACAAGACTGGCAGCGCTCCGGCTCCAAGCTCTAATACTGCTACCCTCCTTCCCGGCCACCCGCCTTCCGGCCGCCCGCCCTTCGCGCTCACCGGCGAGAGGTCGCGACATCGGCAAGCAGCTCCCCGTGAGCGCCAAAGGAGGGTACGGTAGCTGGCTGATTCCACCCCCGCCCATCGCGCTCACCGGAAGCACAAATGAACCGCCCCGCGCGCTGCTGGTGAGCGCGAAGGGCGGTATGTATGCCGAAGGCGAGGTGCCTTGAGGCGAACCTGCGTTTATTAAACCGCGCGGAGGCGGTCCAGGCGGGCGCGGGCGGTGACCGTCAGCGTGGAAGGAAGGGCGGCCATTCGCTCGGCAAGCTCGTCGGCGCTGATGTGGCGGGCGGACGGGCTCATTCCTACCTGTGCGGCGATGGCCGCTTTATCCAGGTGAATGGGGAAGGAAATATCGACAGGGTCGGCCGCTTGCTCGAGGTGGCCTTCTGCCTGCTCATACATGCGCTCGACCTTGCCCTCTTCCACGCCGAGGATGCCGAGGGGTTCGCGCAGCTCATCGAGGTGCCCCGCGCCCGGGGTCAGGACGATGACTTGGCCGCCGGGAGCGAGGACGCGCTGGAATTCGGATGGGTTGCGCGGGGCGAAGACCACGGAAATCGCGTCGATGGATTCATCGCGGATGGGAAGCTGCTGCCAGACATCGGCAACCACGGCACCCACGCGTGGGTGGCACTTGGCCAAGTGCTTGGCCGCATGCGGGGAAATATCGAGGCCGACGCCGCGCGCGCCGTCGATGGAATCAAGCGTGTGGGCCAGATAGTAGCCGGTTCCGGCGCCGACCTCGAGAAGCGAGGCGGGCGTAGAGGCAGACAGCGAGCTGGCATCGAGCGCGTCTTGTACCGCTCCGGTCACAGACTCGACGAAGGGCGCGAAATGGCCGGTGGCTAGGTACGCTTCGCGGGCGTTGACCATATCCATGTCATCGCCCTTGTGCTTGAGGCCGGCACCGGCCGCTAAGGTCACATACCCTTGCTTGGCCACATCAAAGGAATGGCCGGATTCCGAAACGAGGCGGGAAAAATCATCGGCGCCGGAAAGCGCCGTGCCGTCGGATGGATCGGCCAGAATGTCGATGATATGAGAAAGCATGTATCCAGACTAGCTAGAAACCTCGGTCAACAAGGAACCGAGCTCCGCGGCCTCTTCTTTGTTCAGCTCGATAACGATGCGCCCGCCGCCGTCGGATGGGATGCGCATGACGATCTTGCGGGATTCCACCACCGCTTCCATTTCGCCGCCAGTGGTACGTGGCTTCATTGCTGCCATAGTTGGGCTCCTTAACTTTCTTCGTTTCTTTCCAGCTTAGTCCCTTTTTGCCCGCTTTTCCGCGCGGCCGCTAATTCCAGCTCCAGTTGCGCGAGCAGATCATCAACCTGATCTTGGCGGTACCCACGCGGCACGACCTCGAATTGCACGTCCTCAAAACGGCCCTGAGCTGCGGCGGCGCGGTTATTTTCCAGCACCTTCTGCGGCTCATCGGGCGGGTCCATCACGGTCCCGGGGCCAAAAATCGAACCCCACAGCCACGTTCCGATCACAATGAACGCAATGAGCACCACGATGAGCACAATCCAGGACAGCATGACTTAAATCCTACCTAGCAGCGGTGGGCGCTGAGCAATCGGCGCACTCACCCCGGCGCGCGAGAGCAGCGTGCGCGCCACGATATCCGCCATCGGCGCGAGCTCATCAAGCGGCCGGTTGCGGTGGACACGAGTGCCTAGGTCGACTTCTGTCAGCCCGCCGCGCTTGCCGATGTCCACCAGCAGCCCCGCTTCCACCCCATAGCCCTCCACGAAGGGCACCTCTAGCGCGGCAGAGCGGCGAAGAGCATACTCGCCGCCTAGGGGCTGATCGATGTGGGCTAGCTCTGGGAAGAATTGCCGGATGAGCGGCTTTGCGGTCAATTCGGTCACGCGCCCACCACCGGTGGGTTGGCCGTTGAGGCTGCGGCGATAGCGCGCCTTGACCATGTTCACGCCGGGATCCGCAAAGGGAGCCGCGAGCGCTGTGACCATGCCGGGCGCGGCGGATTCTAGGTCGGCGTCGATAAAGACGACGATGTCCCCGCGCGCGGCGGCGACCCCGCGCCAAAGGGATTCGCCCTTGCCGGGGCGCGGCGGTTCGGGCAGGATATCGCGCCAATTGCGCACATCGGCACCGGCGGCGCGCGCGACGGCGGCGGTGTCATCGGTGGAGTCGGCGTCGATGACGAGCACTTCGAGGGGGTCATCGGCAAGGCAGGCGCGGATAACGCCGGCCACGGTGGATTCCTCATTGAGCGCCGGGATGATGACGGAAACGCTCATGCGAGCCCGCGCGTGGTATCAAGGGGCGCGGCCGTGCCCTGGATGGCGGCGGTCATGCGGATGACGTCGATGGTCTCAGCAACCTCGTGGACGCGGAAGGCGGCCACCCCGTTCGCTGTGGCCCAGGCTGTGGCGGCGAGCGTTCCGGCGACGCGGTCTCCTACCCCGCGCGCGAGGGTCTCACCCACGAAGTCCTTATTGGATAGCGCCATGAGCACGGGCCAGCCGGTGTCGACGATCTCGTCGATACGCCGCAGGAGTTCAAGTCCGTGATAGGTGTTTTTACCAAAGTCGTGCGTGGGATCGATGAAGGTGAGATCTTCAGGGCAGCCGAGCCCCGCGGCCTTTTCTGCCAGGGCGGTGGTTTCTGCAATGACATCGGCAACGACGTCATCAAAGTGCACGCGGTGCGGGCGGGTACGCGGGGTAATCCCGCCGGTATGCGAGCACACGTAGCCTACGCGGTGGTGGCCGGCGACCTCGATAAGCTCCGGATCCCAGCCGGCCCACGTGTCGTTGACCAGCCCTGCCCCGGCGGCGATGGCGGCCTCGGCCACCTCACCGCGCCAGGTATCTACGGAAATAAGTACCTCTGGGTGCCGCTCGTGCACGCGGGCGATGGTGGGCACGACGCGGTCGATTTCCTCCGCGCTATCCACCTCCTCGCCCGGTCCGGCCTTGACCCCGCCGATATCGATGATGGAGGCTCCCGCCGCAATGGCCTCATCGCAGCGCTTGAGGGCGGGGTCCATGTCAAAGGTGGCCCCCTTGTCATAAAAGGAATCCGGGGTGCGATTGACTATCGCCATCACGCGCGCGAGGCTCAACGCGGCTCCCTAATGCGCTTATCGCTCATTACCTTGTGGCGCTCGATGATGTGGGCGACGGCCTCATCGGGGTCATCGGTAAGCAGGAAAAGCTCTTGGTCATCTTCGTTGATGTACCCGCCGGCGGCGAGGGTATTTTTCATCCACTCCAGCAGGCCAGACCAATAATCGGTGCCCATGAGCACGATGGGATAGTTGGTGACCTTACCGGTCTGAACCATGCAGAGAACCTCGAAGAACTCATCCATGGTACCCATGCCGCCGGGCAGGCAGACGAAGGCCTGGGAGTACTTCAAGAACATGGTCTTGCGGGCAAAGAAGTAGCGAAAGTTCAGGCCCAAGTCCACGTACTCGTTGAGGCCCTGCTCGTGCGGCAATTCGATGCCGAGTCCCACCGAGAGGCCATCGCCCTCGTGCGCGCCCTTATTCGCGGCCTCCATGATGCCGGGGCCGCCGCCGGTGATGACGGCGTAGGCGCACTCGGCGAGCTTGCGGCCGAGTTCTTCGGCCATCTGATAGCTCGCATCCTCAGGCTTGGTGCGCGCGGAGCCAAAGACCGTCACTGCCTTGGGCAGCTTGGCCAGCGCATCGAAGCCGGCGACGAATTCGCCTTGGATGCGCAGCACGCGCCACGGATCGGCATGCTGCCATTCGTGGTCCGCGCCGGATTCCAGCAGGCGCTGGTCAAAGGTGGAGCCTTGTTCTCCTTCGCTGCGCAGCAAGAGCGGGCCGCGCAGGGTACGCATGTGGTCAGGGGTCATTTTTATCCCTTCAAGTAATTAAGCAGAGCGGTAGAAACTTCGGTGATTTGCGCCGTGGGCACCTGCTCGTCCTTCTTATGCGCAAAGCCCGGATCGCCGGGGCCAAAATTCACGGCCGGAATGCCCATCTCAGCAAAGCGCGAGACATCGGTCCAGCCGAACTTGGCGCGGACGTTGCCACCGACGGCATCGACAAGCGCACGCGCCGCAGGCTGCCCCAGGCCAGGCAGGGCGGCGCCAGCAATGTCGTCGATCTCGATGGTGACGTCCTCATGCTTGCCGATGACCCCCTTCATGTACTCCAACGCCTCCTCCGTGCTGCGGTCCGGGGCGAAGCGGAAGTTGACGAACATCCAGGCCTCGTCCGGCAGGGTATTGGTGGCCACGCCGGCCTCGAGGTGGACGATGTTCAGCCCCTCGTGGTAGGTGCAGCCATCGATGGTGACCTCGCGCGGCTCGTAGTCCGCAATGCGCGTCATGACGGGGGCAAGCTTGTGCGCGGCGTTGGAGCCGAGCCACGCGCGGGCCGAGTGCGCGCGGGTGCCATGCGCCGTCACGCGCAGGCGAATCGTGCCCTGGCAGCCGGCCTCGACCATGGCACCGGAGGGCTCACCTAGGAGCGCGAAATCGCCCTGCAACCACTCGGGGTGGTCCTTTTGCAAGTGGCCCAGCCCATTAAATTCAGTGGATACCTCTTCGCCCTCATACGCAATGACGGTCAGGTCATGCTGAAGCTCTTCCGATTCATGCAGGTGAGCAAAGGCGTTGAGGTATACCGCCATGCCGGATTTCATGTCCACGGTGCCGCAGCCGAACATGATCTCGGCGCCATCTTCGGCGGTGTCCATGCGATGCGGTACGTTATCTGCCAATGGAACGGTATCGATGTGGCCTGCAAGAACCACGCGGGAATCCAACCCGCGGTTCGTGCGCGCACACACGGTATTGCCAAAGCGGGCGACCTCCACGTCTAGACCACGCAGGGCTTCTTCCACCGCATCCGCGATGGCCTCCTCGTGGTGGGAGGGGCTCGGGATATCGACGAGCGCCTTGGTCACTTCAATGGGGTCGGCATATAGATCTAAAGTCACAAGCCGCCATGGTAGCGCCCCGCTGGGTCCGTTGCATTGTGTAATGTTCACTTCACTGTAAAAAATAACCTCTCACAAGGTGGTAATTATGGCCGAAGCCACACAATTGAAATCGCGACACCTCACCATGATGGGCCTTGGCTCCGCGGTGGGTGCCGGTCTCTTCTTGGGCGTCGGATTGGGAATCCAAATCTCCGGCACCTCGGTGCTCATTTCTTATGCCGTCGCCGGCGTCCTCATCGCGCTCATCATGTGGATGCTCGGGGAAATCGCCGCGGCCCGCCCTTCCCTGGGTTCTTTTTCCACCTACGCCGGCCAGGCCTTCGGCCACTGGGCGCGCTTTACGATGGGCTGGATCTACTGGTTCATGCTCATCATGGTCATGGGTGCCGAAATCACCGGCGCCGCCGCGATCATCGGCAGTTGGTTCGATATCGCCCCGTGGATTCCCGCGCTCATCGCGGTGGCCTTCTTCGCCATAGTGAATTTCGCCGCCGTGCGCGGCTTTGGTGAATTCGAGTTCTGGTTTGCCATCATCAAGGTCGCCGTCATCCTCGCCTTCCTCGTCATCGGCATCCTCATGGCACTCGGCATCCTGCCCGGCATGGATCTCTCCCGGGCCGGGACCAACTTCACCGATAACTTCCTGCCCAATGGCATGCCGGGCTTCGCCGCGGGCCTGCTCGCCGTGGCCTTCGCGTTCGGCGGAATCGAGCTGGTGACCATCGCCGCCGCCGAGTCCGAGGACCCCGCCCGCAACGTGGCTACCGCAGTGCGCGCCATCATCGTGCGCATCATGATCTTCTACATCGGCTCCATCGTGGTCATCACCATGGCCTTGCCGTTTAGCCAGATCCAAGATGCCGATGCCGCCGCCGATTCGCCGTTTACCTTGGTGCTCGAGGCCGCCAAGATTCCTTTCGCCGCAGGCTTCATGGAGGCCATCATCGCGCTGGCCCTCCTATCCGCCTTCAACGCGCAGATCTACGCCACCTCCCGCTTGGTCTTTGACATGGCCAAGGACCACTGCGCGCCCAAGTTCTTCCTCAAGACCAACCACTCCGGCTCCCCCATCAATGCGGTCATCTTGTCCATGATCTTCGCCTTCGCCTCGGTGGGCCTGCAGTTCTGGAACCCGCCGGGACTGCTGGCCTTCCTCTTCAACGCCGTCGGCGGCTGCCTCTTGGTGGTCTGGGCGTTTATCGTCGCCTCCTTCCTCAAGCTGCACCCGCAGTTGAAAGCGAACGGCGAGCTCACGGATATCCGCGTGCCCGGCTACCCCTGGTTGCCGTGGGCGACCGCCGCCGCGCTGGCCGCGCTGACCATCTTCATGCTCTTTGATCCCTCCGCCCGCAACCAAGTCATCGCCGTCATCATCCTCTTTGCCGCGCTCGTCGCCTTGTCCTTCGTGGTTCCCGCGGGCAAGCGCGAACAAGTACGGCAGTAATTGCTAAGCTAGCCACCATGACTTCTGCATCCGCACGTGGCCTGGCAACCATTACCCACGACGGCACCGTCTTGGACGTTTGGTTCCCAGCAGTTCATACCGATAAGCAAGTAGAGACCACCGGCACGACGCGTTTGGAGGAGACTCCGCAGCAGTTCTCCGCCCTCGTCGGCCCCGCTGAGGAGCGCGGCGTGGCCCGCGTGGCGGTGGAAACCTCCATCGCTGACCTCGACGAGGCCCCCACCGATACCTACGACGCCTACCTGCGCCTCCACCTGCTCTCTCACCGCGAGGTAAAGCCGCACGGCCTCAACATGGACGGCATCTTCCGCCACCTCAATAACGTGGTCTGGACCAACTACGGCCCCTGCGCCGTCTCCGATTTCCAGATGGTGCGCGGCCGCCTCGCCTCCCGCGGCCCCGTCGTGGTCTACTCCGTGGATAAGTTCCCCCGCATGGTGGACTACGTTGTTCCCTCCGGCGTACGCATCGGTGACGCCGACCGCGTCCGCTTGGGTGCCCACCTCGCAGAGGGCACCACGGTCATGCACGAGGGCTTCGTCAACTTCAACGCCGGTACCCTGGGCGCTTCCATGGTGGAAGGCCGCATTTCCGCGGGCGTCGTCGTGGGCGATGGCTCCGATATCGGCGGCGGCGCCTCCATCATGGGTACCCTGTCCGGCGGCGGCAAGGAAGTTATTTCCATCGGCGAGCGCTGCCTGCTCGGCGCCAACTCGGGTATTGGCATTTCGCTTGGCGATGACGCCGTTGTCGAAGCCGGCCTCTACGTCACCGCCGGCACCAAGGTCGCCGTCTTTGGCAAGGTGGCCGAGGCCCTGGGCGTCGGCAATGGCGAGGCCGTCAAGGGCTCCCAGCTCTCCGGCGCCTCCGGCCTGCTGCTGCGCCGCAATTCCGTCTCCGGTGCCGTCGAGGCCGTGGAGTGGAATGCCGAGGCCGTCGCGCTGAACGAGGACCTCCACAAGAACTAACGCCACCCCAATTCCCGTGCCCTGCGGCCGAGAAATACCATGGAGAAGTGTCTGATAACTCTTCTACCCTTGGTTCTGGCCTGAAGGTCCGCCACCTGACCATGATGGGGCTTGGCTCCACCATTGGCGCCGGTCTCTTCCTTGGCACGGGCGTCGGCATTTCCGCCGCCGGCCCAGCGGTGATCATCGCCTACGCGATCGCCGGCTTCCTCGCCATCCTCGTGATGCAAATGCTCGGAGAGATGGGAACGGTCATTCCCGCCTCCGGCTCCTTTTCCGAATACGCCGAGCACGGCATCGGCCGCTGGGCGGGCTTTACCCAAGGGTGGATTTACTGGTGCGCCACCGTCGCCGTCCTCGGCGCCGAAATCACCGGTGCCGCAGGTTTCATCGGCTCGTGGTTCGACGTCCCGCCCTGGATCCCCGCCGCCATCTGCGTCGCCGTCTTCGGCCTCGTCAACTTGCTGCGCGTGCGCACCTTCGGCGAGTTCGAGTACTGGTTCGCGCTCATCAAGGTCGTCGTCATCATCGCCTTCCTCATCATCGGCGTCCTCCTCATCTTCGGCCTCCTGCCCGGCCACACCCTCGTGGGCACATCCGTCTTCCTTGCCGATGGCTTCATGCCCAACGGCCTCGGCGGCGTCGCCGCCGGTCTGCTCGCCGTAGCCTTCGCCTTCGGTGGCATAGAGGTCGTCGCCATCGCCTCCGCCGAATCCGAGGACCCCGAAAGGTCCCTGGTCAACGCCGTGCGCTCCACCATTCTGCGCATCTCCGTGTTCTACTTGGGCTCCGTCCTCGTCATCACGTTCCTGCTTCCCTATTCCAGCCTGGATGCCGCCTCCACCGCCGCCGAATCGCCCTTTACCATGGTCCTCGACCGCGCCGGCATCCCCGGTGCCGCCGGCATCATGGAGGTCATCATCGTCCTCGCGCTGCTATCCGCCTTTAACGCGCAAATCTTCGCTTCCTCCCGCATGATGCACTCGCTCGCCGCCCGCGGCGAGGCCCCGCGCATCTTCGCCGCCACCAATTCCGAGGGCGTGCCCACCACCGCCATCGCCCTGTCCGTCGCACTGTCCGCGCTCATAGTCGTCCTCAACTACGCCGATACCGGCTGGTTGCTCACCTTCATGCTCAACGCCGCCGGCGCCTCCCTGCTCATCGTGTGGGTCTTCATCGCAGTCAGCCAGCTGCGCCTGCGCCGCCAACTCGAGGCCCTGCACCCCCTCCCAATCCGCATGTGGGCCTTCCCTTACCTCACCTGGTTCGCCCTCGCCCTCTTCGCAGCCATCGCGGTGCTCATGCTTACCGATGCCACCGCCCGCACCCAACTCCTCTCCGCCGCCGCCATGTTCGTAGTGCTCGCCATCGCGGGTGTGCTCAATTCCAAGGCCCGCGGCATCGACCCGACCTCCACGCTCCCGCTGACCTAGCGGCCACTCCCCGCCTCCGGCCCACCATCACTGCCTCACATCCAGATCACCGCGCCTGCCGCTCAACCCTCATCACCTGACGCCCCGCCCTCACTGCCCACCTCGCCCTCGCGCCATATCTGTGACACCCGCCCCCGCCCTTCGCGCTCACCCGCACTGGGCGGGGTGCTGCGTTTTCACCTCCCGGTGAGCGCGACGGGTGTGGGGCCGCCCCTCGCGGTCACGGGGAGGAGCAAATGGGCATCGGAAAGCGTGGGCGTGAGCGCAAAGGGTGGGCCGGGACCACACTCGCCTTTCGCGCTCACCAGGGGACGCTCCAGCGCACCCAAGTGGCCGCCGGTGAGCGCGAAGGGTGGCATGGCGGGAGGCATGGAGGGGGTGGAGGGAGTTATCCACAGGGCAGCGACGAGAATGGCGCGTGGGACCGCGAAATGGGCCGGTTATCCACAGGCTGGCGAAAGCCGCCTGGACGGGAAGGCGGCCGCTTCTTTAGGTTGAAGCCATGGGGGCATGGACGACCGCGCAGTTGCGCGAGCAGGGGCTGGGCAAGGACGCGATTCGGCGGCGGGTGCGCGCGGGCAATCTGTACCGCGTCCACCGGGGAATTTATACCGACGAGTGGTCGCCGCTGGCGGTGGCGAAGGCGCTGGTGTATGGGCTGAGCCGCATCCATTTTACGGGGAAGACCGCGCAGGAGATTCACCTTGACCGGCCGCTGACCTTTCCGCTGGAAGCGGAGGGGCCGCGCACGCTGCGCGGCAAGAATTTCCGCGTCTCGCATTCCCGGCTCAAGGCAACGAGCCTGGTCAAGGGGCTTCCGGTAGTGCAGGTTCTGTGGGCCGCGCGGAAGATTGCCAGGGCATGCGGCCCGCTGCTGGAGGAGTTTTATCGCGGCGAGAAGGGGCCCGGCCGGCTGGAGCGGGACCGCAAGCGAATGGGCCGGACACCGCGGGCGCTGAAGGAGACGATTCGACTCTCCGCCATCGGCGCGGATAGCCCGCCAGAGCGAAAGGTCAGCCGCGCGCTGCGCGCAGAAGGCATTTTCCCTGTTCACAACGCCCTGGTGTGTGGGTACCGGTTCGACCTATTGATGGGCAAGCTCATCGTGGAAATCGACGGCTGGACCTACCACAGCCACAGCGTCGCGTTCCAGGCCGACCGCTCCAAACAGAACGCCGCGACCGCACACGGGTACACGGTTTTGCGCTTTACTGCCGATGACGTCACGCACCACCTTGACCAAGTCATTCTCCTTATCAAAGCCACCCGTGACCTGCTCAAAGGCCGCAAGCCACAGCTGCCTATATCCGCCACCCAGCCGTATTGGCGCTGGCATTTATGCGTCTAACCCTTGCCATAATGTCAAGTTTGCTTTACATTAGGTCATGTAAACACGACAAGAGAGGTGATGATGTGGCCGGACAACCCAACATGGTCCGCAAGTGGCGGCGCTGGAGCGAATGGTCGCAAGGCGAACTAGCAGAGCGCGTCGGCGTCTCCCGGCAAACTATCGCAAATATCGAACGCGGCAACTACTCCCCGTCCGTGCACCTCGCATTGGACATCTGCCACGAACTAAGCAAAACAGTCGAAGAAATCTTTGGAGCTGAACAACATGATTAACGCCATCGCCAACATATCCCTCAACCAGATCGAGCGCGCCTCCACCGACGAGTTCGAGCGCGACATCCTCACCAAGGCCTCCGCCATCGCACTGACCCCAATCTCCTTCCTCGAGCTCATCGTCGCCGCCATCCTCGCCTGGTCCCTCCCCGGCCGCCTCAGCCTCCTCGCCCTCCTCGCCATCGTCCCCTCCATCGCCGGCACGTCCCTCAGCGCCGCCTGGATGCGCAGGCACATCGCCACCCCCACCGGCCGCTCCAACTGGACTTTGACCGCCCTCTACCTCATCCCGATGCTCCTCTGCTTCGCCGGCATCGCCTACCACGCCTACGCGCTTTCCGATGCCGCCGCCCCCTACCTCATCGGCGCCACCGTAGGTGCCATCACGTCCGTCCTCATCTCGCCCGCACTCCGACGGAAGCAAAACCGCCGCGACCAGTCCCGCCTCGACACCGAGCTCGAGGACTAATGCTCACTCCACCTCCAATACGCACTCCACCACCCGCCCTTCGCGCTCACCGCGGACGGCGGGTGGTTTCCGTTTGCTACGCCCCGTGAGCGCGAAGGGGTGCTAGCGTCAGCGGCTCCCGACCTCCCCACCCTTGCCGCTCATCGGGAGGAGGTTCCGCCGCCGGCAACCGTTGGCGGTGAGCGCGAAGGGCGAGGCCTCCCTTGCCGCCCACCGGGGGGCGAGCGCTGCGCACGAAGTCCACCTTCCCATGAGCGCGAAGGGAAGAGCGCCCCGCACGCACTTGCTTGACGATGCCCCTCCCCGCCCTTGCCGCTCACCGGCGGGTACAAAAAGACCCCAGCGCCCCACGCTGGTGAGTGCGAAGGGCGGCTGGGGCGGCTGGAGCCGTGCGGACGGCAGGGCCGTGGCCAGCGACGAAAGGTAGTTAAACCGGCGCGACCTCGTCGACGACGACTGGATTATTGGGCTTGGAGCGGAACGTCCAGAGCTTGTTGATGATGAAGTTGATGGGCATTGCCACGACGATGGAAATGGCCTGCGCCCAATAGGACTTGGTGCGCAATCCGGTGGAGTTATCGAAGACATCGGTTGGCAGCCCCACGGGCGAGTTGGGGTTCATGAGCAGCGTCAGGATGACCTGACTGACGATAAACGCCCCGATTCCCGCCAAAAGGAACGGGAAGAAACCGCGAATCCAAGAGACCTTGGACACGGTCCGGAAGGTCCACATGCGGTTGAGCTGGTAGTTCCAGGTATTGGCCACGAGGAAGGAGATGGTGGCAAAGACGTGGTACCAGCGGATGTGGAATGCAGAACCGAAGAGGTTCATGAAGGGATCCTCGGCAAAGATATCCGCCGCGCCGAACAACTTCTGCGCGAGAAAATACACGAAGAGGTTAACCGCGGTTCCCGAGCCGCCGACAAGACCGAACTTAAGGAATTGCCCAAAATTGGACGCAAAGCGCGCAACGCTGAGGTCTGCCATGGGCCGCCTTTCTTGCCGGAGGTTAGTAATTACCTGATTGTAGTTCCTAATCCCCGCGAACTGAAAAACTGACGCTCCGAATGTGATAAAGGATCTATAAAAGATATAGTTTCGTGCAGCAAGGAAAGCGGGCGCGAGAAGTCGTAGAGGCTGAGCGGACGCGGCGTGGGATAGGTGTCATCGCCGATGAGCGGGCGCCCAAGATGGTTCAGCAGCACCCGCAGCTGGTGCGTATGCCCCGTCCGCGGCCACACGGTCACCTCCCGCCCCGCAGCGCGCACATACGTCGAGGTCGGCGTGCCATTATCAGCCACGAGCACCTGCCTGCTGCCCCGCGGCTTGTGCATCGGCAGCCTGATTTCCTCATCGCAGAAAAGCGGCTGCTTGACGATGCCCCTATACCTCTTCACCGCCCTCCCCTCCAGGAAGATGCGCTGGTAGGCCGCGCGGGTCGCGGGATTGCGCGAGCAGATGACAAGACCTGCGGTGAGGCGGTCGAGGCGGTGAAGCGGCACGATATCGTCTTCGCCAAAGTCCACGCGCAGGCGGGTTTGCAGGGTTTCGCGCTGCAAGCGGCCATTCGTGGTGGTGGGAAGAAAGTGCGGTTTATCGGCAACAATGATGTCGTCATCCGCGTGGACGACGGTGTATCCAAAGGGGATCGGAT
The DNA here is from genome assembly GCF_040225835.1 of Corynebacterium sp. KPL3927. NCBI lineage: Bacteria > Bacillati > Actinomycetota > Actinomycetes > Mycobacteriales > Corynebacteriaceae > Corynebacterium > Corynebacterium sp. KPL3927. The sequence continues at coordinate 72,727 of NZ_JBEHGD010000005.1, read as the reverse complement.
CCTCCGGCGGGACGAAGGGGTGATACCACGCGGGAATGGGCCGCGGGAGGCTTGCACCCGCGGGAAGGAGGGTTCCCTCCGGAAAGGGTGAGTCCCCGGCACGGGCGGCCCAGTACTCGCCTTCTAAAGGAACGCGATCGCGCAAGACCACCTTGCGAGGAGAAATCCCCTCCCGCGCGGGCGGGCGAAAGGCGCGAGGCGAGTTAGGCACTGGCGAGGCGTTCGACGGCGGCGCGCACCCGCTCATCGGTGCCGTTTAAGCCAATGCGCACGTGTTGTGCGCCCGAGGGGCCGTAAAAATCGCCAGGTGCGGCGAGGATACCCAGGGAAGCCAACCAGTCGATGGTCTCGCGGCAGTCTTCGCCGCGGGTGACCCAGAGATACAGGCCGGCATCGGAGTGGTCGATGGTAAAGCCCGCCTTGATGAGCGCCTGCATCAATTCGGCGCGGCGCGCGGCGTAGCGCTGGCGCTGGAGGGCTTCGGTGGGGTCATCGTCAAGCGCGGCAACCATGGCCGCCTGAATCGGGCCTGGCACGATGAGTCCGGCGTGCTTGCGCAGCTCCAAGAGCTCCGCGATGAGGTCGTTATCGCCGGCGAAGAATCCGGCGCGGTAGGAGGCCATATTCGCGGACTTGGACAGCGAATGCATGGCGATTAGGCCGGTATTATCGCCGTCGGTCACGCGCGGATCCAGGATGGATACCGGCGGGTTGTCATCGTTCCAGCCCAAGCCCATATAGCACTCGTCGGAGGCGATGATGGCGCCCGTCGAGCGGGCCCAGGCCACGATGCGGCGCAGCTCCTCTACCCCAGCGACGCGGCCGGTGGGGTTGGACGGGGAGTTGATGAATACCAGGGAGGCGGCTTGAAAGTCCTCGTCAGCGCGCAGCGGAGTGGCCCCGGCGAGGAGGGCGCCGACCTCGTAGGTGGGATAGGCCACCGAGGGGAAGGCAACGGTCTCGCCGCGCATGCCCAACAGGGTGGGCAGCCACGCGATGGCCTCCTTCGTGCCTACCACGGGCAGGACGCGGTCCACGTCCATGCGGTAGCGGCGGCGGAGGGCGGAGGCGATGGCTTCGCGCAGCTCGGGCGTGCCCTGCGTTTGCGGGTAGCCGGGGGCCTCGGCGGCAGAGGATAGTGCCAGCTGCACGCCGGGGGCTACCGGATCTACGGGGTTGCCCACCGAAAGGTCAACGATTCCATCTGGGTGCGCCTGGGCCTTCTTTTTGGCACCAGCCAGCGAGTTCCAGGGAAAATCCGGAAGCGATTGTCCTAGCGGTGTGCGGGCCATGATTTACTCCTGATTCTGTGGGGGCAGCGCGGCTACCATTGACGCATCGAAATCTTGCGGGCCGAGGGCTGCCGCTCCACCGGGTGAGCCCAAGTCATCGAAGAATGCTGCGTTGGCATCGTTGTAATCGATCCACTCATCGGGTACGTCGTCCTCGTAGAAGATGGCCTCTACCGGGCATGCGGGCTCGCAGGCGCCGCAGTCCACGCACTCATCTGGGTGGATGTAGAGCATGCGCTTGCCTTCGTAAATGCAATCGACGGGGCATTCCTCAACACAGCCGCGGTCCATTACATCAACGCAAGGTTGAGCGATTGTATAAGTCATGGAGAATCCTTGAATCTTCCTGATTTCATGGGTTTGGGGATGAAATATAGTATGTCACTTCTGCTTTAGGAAAGGCCAAACGCCGCCGCCGATTCCGGCCAAAAGCAGGAGCAAGCTGAGAATATTATTGCCCACTATGACATCGCCGGTAATCGGAACCAGCAGCATAAGCCCGAAAAAGCCCAGGCCCCAGACTGTAAGCGGGATGGCTGCGATGTAAGTACTATCACTCCACAGCCGCGCGGTGCGGGTTAACACCACGTTGAATGCGGCGGCGATGACGATGGTGATGGGAAACGCGATGCTCGCGCCATCAGCCAGCGGAATCCGGGCGGTAAGGTAAATGACCTCTAGGAACAGCGATAGCAGAGCGCCGAGGGAGAGCCAGATAAGGCCGGTGACCTGCTCACCGCGGCTAAAATCAGTGCGCATTACAGCTCCCCTAGGAGGTCGGTTGCGGGCTCGCCCCGGCCGAGTTGGAAGTATTCGGCGCGCAGCAACGGCATGAGCAATCTATTGGACAGGCAGTAGGCCCCGGGCACCGCGGCTGGGTCGTGGACGGCAGCGACGGCGGCCTCGGGGTTGGTGGCGGTGGTGGTGCCATCGGCCAGCCAGATTTGCGTGGCGTGGGCGCGCATGGCGGCGCGTTTGGCGTTCAGGGCGGCATCGTCAAGCGCGAAGGCCAGATCCGCGCCGGCGGTGGTGAAATTATCCAGGTACGCGGCATCGGGCTTGCGCCAGCCCGCGGGCGCGTCGAGCGTGTCCAGGCCTGCGTAATTGGCGGCGCGGTCAAAGATCGCCCACCAGATGCGCGTGCTTGCCGATGCCGCCTTCTCCACCACCCTATGCACCGCCACGTGGTCCGGGTGGTTGTAGCCGCCATCTGGTCCGTAGGTCAGGATGGCGTGCGGCTGAAGAACCTCTAATTCCGTGCGGAGCAGATCTACTGCCTCATCCAAGCGATTGACCAACGCGCGGGGGTTGTCGTGGGAGGGCGATCCCGCCATGCCGGAATCGTGGAAGTGGCCGAATCCGCCCAGCTGGATGCCTTCTACTCCTAAGGCAGTGAGGGCGCAGGCCAATTCGCGGGCGCGGAAGCCACCGAGCTGGTGGTGCTCGGCGAGCCCTTTATAAGGCGCGCCGATCACCTCGCCGTCCTCACCAAGGGTGAGGGTGATGACCGTGACCTGCGCCCCGCGCGCGGCGAGCGTGGCGAGGGTGCCGCCGGTAAAAAGCGTTTCATCATCGGGGTGCGCGTGCACTGCAACTACGCGGTAGCCCGCCAAGTCCTTAGTCCTCATCTATCCTCCAAACCGGCGCGGTGACCAGACCTTTATCCCAATCATCAATACTTTGGCCGGGGCCTACAATACCCTCCCCCAGCGCGTGCACACGCGTTTCATCTAAGAGCGGGACGTATAACACGTCCTGGGCGTTGATCTCGCGGATTCGCCCCAGCGCGGTTGAGGGGCTTATCTTTCCGGAAAGGATGTCCATGCGCGTTGCGGCGGCGTTATCGGGGCAGAACCCGGAGAGATCGCCAGCGAGCGGTTCGTCTTCGGCACAGTTGAAGATATTCGCGGCCGACAGCGAGGTTAAGGTGATATCCTCCCAGGTCACGACCGCATCCACCTTGCCTTCAGGAAGCAGCTTAGAGGTAATGGTAGTAAGCCTATCGGTGGTGACCTCGGCGGGGATGCCGTGAGCCTCGAGGACATCGTAAAGCGTATTCGCCGCAGCCAAAGCCGTGGGGCTGGTCGGATCGACGGCGAAGCGGATGGGCTTCTTGCTGGCGCGCTCGCGCAGGGCCGTCAGGTTCGCCTCCCCGGAGACCGGATTATGCCCGGCCTTCAGGTTGGAGGCGCGGCCGGTGGCGAGCCGGGCAACCTGTTCGGTATCGATAAGCGAGGCCACCCCGCGCCGCGCGGCCGCATCCTCAAGGGCGCCCTGCTCGGTGGACATGTGCAAGCGCAGCTGGCGCGGCCGAGTGACCGTCTTATCGCTCACGTGCCCCAGCAGGCCAAGCGCTTCCTGCGAGGTCTGATCCGGGGTGAAGTCCGCGAAGCCAATCTGGCCAGAGCGCAGCATATTCAGCGCCTGGGTGCTATCGCGCACCTCGCGCAGCTGGACGACGTCGATGTGGGCGGGGTCGGCGCCCCAGAAGCGGTCATTGCGGTTGAGGGTGATAACCCCGCGGCTGCGGTCCACGCTATCGACCGAGAAACGGCCGGCGGAGGCGGGAATGTCATTGGCCAGCACCGAGTCAAAATCGGAATTTTGCAGCAGGTGTGAGGGAAGGAGCTGGTTGAATAGCTGCTTCCAATCTTTAACGCGCTCTGCAAAATCCACCGTGACCACGCGCCCACCATCGGATGTGGTCACCGCGGAAATGGCGCGGTACCCCGCCGGGTCCTTGACGCCTGCGGTCGTGGTCATCTTCTTCCACAAGTAGCTGAAATCCGCCCCGGAAATCGGGGTGCCATCGGACCACTGTGCCGGAGAGGCGATGACGTAGCGTACCCGCTGGGCCACGCCCTCCGGCGCGGTGACCTCCGCGGCAGATTCCAGGACGTCTGTATCCATGCGCCCCCAGTGGAACGTTGACGGCAAAACCAGCTCGGCGATTTGATCCACGAGCTCAGAGTTATTGGCCACCAGGTGTGGGTTGAGGCCGGCGCGCAGCGGATCGACGCCGATGGAAATGGTAGGCCGCGACTCATCTTCCTCCGCGCGCGGCGGCTCGTTATCCGTCGTGGCCGTGGAGGATTCCGTTTCCTGGGCGGTAGATTCCTGTTCGTCCGAGTCTTCTACCACCGGCGGTGGGCCAGGATTGGCCGAGCACCCGCTGACAAACGCGAGGCCGATGGCGGCAGTGGCAGCCAGTGCACGAGCCTTGAGACTATTTTTCATCGCGGACTACTTTAGTACCTTCTTCCCGCCACACGAAGATTCTGCGCGCTAAACTCGGGCAAAATCACTGTTGAAGGGATCGCCGCCACCATGCTTATCTGCCAAGAAATGTTCCTCCTGCTTACCAAGGACAACGGTAAAAAGGAAGTACTGTCCAATAATGAGACCGCCCTGCGCGCCGGCCTTTTTAGCGATCTGCTCCTGCACGATGCGGTTGCCATAACTGCAAAGAATAAGGTGCACGCCACGGATAAGAAGCCGGAGCATCCGGTGCTTGCCTGGGCATCGGATAGCCTGCACGAGCACCGGACCAGCTCGGTCAAGGCTCTGCTGCAGGCGCGATGGTTCTCCCCGCGCGGGAAGATTGCCCAGGATTTTCGGGACCGCGGCCAATTGGAAATTGAGGATTCCGCGTGGTGGCAGCTCGGCGGCGATCGTTACATCATGACGGATACGGCGCTAGAAGATGGCGTGCGCGAGAGGCTCGCTGCGGTGCTTGACGGCACCGAAGCCCCTAGCGCCAAGGACGTCATCATCTTGGATATCCTCCGCGAAATTAGGGGCGCCTATCCCTTGCTCAAGGAGGACGCGCCCGAGATGAAACGCCGGGAGATGCGCAACCGCATTAAAGAATTAAAGCAGCAGGTGGAATACGACGATGCCGCCGCCTCTGCGGTAAAAACCATACTGCAGGAGACGACGGCGATTATCGCGGCGGCTGCGGTATCAACCGCAGGCACTACTTAGGACGGCAGATTACTTCTTCATCTGCTTAGCGCGGGAAGCGGCGCGCTTGCGGTCGGTGGCGGAAAGCTCCAGCTTGCGCACGCGCAGCACGTCTGGGGCGACCTCGACGCACTCGTCGTTGCCACAGAATTCCAGCGCCTCTTCCAGCGAGAGCGTGTGGGCCTTGGCCAGAGTGACCGTGGCGTCTGCGGTGGCAGAGCGCATATTGGTCAGCTTCTTTTCCTTGGTGATGTTGATGTCAATATCCTCATCGCGGTTATTGGCACCGACCACCATGCCTTCGTAGGCCTCGGCGCCTGGCTCGACGAAGAAGTTGCCGCGGTCAGCCAGCTGCATCAGTGCGTACTGGGTGATCTGGCCGGTGCGGTCAGCCACGAGGGAGCCAGTGGCGCGGGACTTGATCTCGCCGGCCCACAGATCGAGGCCATCGGAGATGGAGTTGGCGATGCCGGCACCGCGGGTTTCGGTCATGAACTGGGTGCGGAAACCGATGAGGCCACGGGCGGGAACGCGGAAGATCATGCGTACCCAGTCGCCTTCGCGCACGTCCATGGACTGCATCTGGCCCTTGCGGGAGGCCAGCAGCTGGGTGATGGCACCCTGGTGCTCCGACGGGGAGTCGATGGTGAGGATCTCATAAGGCTCGTAGGTCTTTCCATCGATCTGCTGGGTCACAACCTGCGGCTTACCGATGGTCAGCTCGAAGCCCTCGCGGCGCATGGACTCGATGAGCACGGAGAGAGCCATCTCGCCGCGGCCCTGAACCTCCCAGGTATCGGGGCGCTCGGTGGGCAGCACGCGCAGGGAGACGTTACCGATAAGCTCCTGCTCCAAGCGGGCCTTGACCATGCGGGCGGTCAGCTTGGTGCCGCCGCCGCGGCCTGCCATCGGCGAGGTGTTCACACCGATGGTCATGGAGATGGCTGGCTCGTCAACGGTGATGCGCGGCAGGGCCTCGGGGTTTTCTGGATCGGCGATGGTATCACCAATCATGACATCGGAAATACCAGAGATAGCGACGATATCGCCGGCGATAGCCTCTTCGGCCGGCTGGCGCTCGAAGCCGACGGTGCGCAGCAGCTCGGCCACCTTGACCGTCTTGGTGTGCTGGTTGCCCTCATCGTCGTAGTGAATCCAGGCCACCTGCTGGCCCTTCTTGATGCGGCCGGCGTAGATGCGCAGCAGCGCGATACGGCCGAGGAAGTCGGAGGCGTCCAGGTTGGTCACGTGCGCCTGCAGAGGGGCATCGACGGTAGCGGAAGGCTCGGGCAGGACGTTGTAGATGACATCGAAAAGCGCCTGCAGGTCCTCGCTATCGGGAACGTTGCCATCGCCCGGGTTCTCGGTGGAGGCAACGCCGGCGCGGCCAGAGGCGTACAGGACCGGGAGATCGAGCAGCTCTTCGGCGGCGGCTGCGGCTTCCTCGTCCTCGAGGCCGGCGGCGATTTCCAGCAGCAGGTCCTGGGACTCGGTGACAACCTCATCGATGCGGGCATCGGGGCGGTCAGTCTTGTTCACACAGACGATGACCGGCAGCTTGGCCTCTAGCGCCTTGGTCAGGACGAAGCGGGTCTGTGGGAGGGGACCCTCAGAGGCATCGACAAGCAGCACGACGCCGTCCACCATGGAAATGCCGCGCTCAACCTCGCCGCCGAAGTCGGCGTGGCCCGGGGTGTCGATGACGTTGATGATGAGGTCTGCGCCGTCCTTGCCCAGACCCTGGCGGCGGATGGCCGTGTTCTTGGCCAAAATGGTAATGCCGCGCTCGCGCTCCTGATCGTTGGAGTCCATGACGCGGTCCGTGTGCTCACCGTGTTCGCCAAAGGCACCGGACTGCTCCAGCATGCCGTTGACCAACGTGGTCTTGCCATGGTCAACGTGCGCGACAATGGCAACATTACGGAACTCGGTATTACTCACTAGTTGGGTTCTCCTTCGGAGGATCTACAAGCGCTGGTGCGCGAGAAATGTTCTTGAACGACGTCCTACGATACCCCCTAACAGGGCATAGTGCAGCATCGGGGAGCCAAGACGCGACCTATGCCACCCCGTAACGTCTCGCGCGCTCGAAACGACCTAGTACTTGACACTTCCCAGCGGATCACTATCGTTACTAGAGTTATTACTGTTACTGCTGTGACTGGTGGGACTATTCTGCTTCCCCTCCGCGAGACAATAAGGACCTGATACCGTGAGCCACGCCCGAACTTCTTGGCGCCTAAGCGGGCGCACCGGTTACATCGCCGCTGCCACCGCCGCACTTATTGGCCTCGCTTCTCCCCTGGTAGCGCCCGCGCAGGCCTTCGCCCCGGATCTCTCCTCACTGGCACAGCAGCACATGCCCGCCAGCCCCTTAGATGAGCTCGGCCGCCCCACCCCGGAGACCCAGGACCGCGTGCGCGCCTTTGCCGCGCAGCCGTGGATCCCTGAAGACGCCCGCAATGCGATCTTGTCTGCCTTGGACTTCTTTGCTGGCACCGGCGATGGAGATGGCGGCGTTCCGATGCCGCAGGGCGATAACCCGCACTTCCGGCAATTTTATTGGCCTACCGTCTCCGCGCACTGCATCGGCGGCACCAACGCCGCCACCGGCTCTGCCATCGCGGTACCTGGCCCTACGGAAATTCCCGCCCCCGGCGCCGGCGAGGGCGAGACCGCCTTCCTCTTTACCGCCTTGGGCACCCCACCGGCAGCACCAGACCAAGGAGGAATGAACGTGCAGTGGTTTAATATCAATACCCTGCAAAGCGGCATTACCCCGCTGCACAATAACGGCATCAACCAGGATGGGCCCACGACGCTGTCTGGCACGGCCCACACCGGCAAGGGCCTGGTCGTTGCGCTGCTCTCCGGTTCCGTTAATACCACCGAGGCGCGATGCGATTTCGCCCCCACCGCCGCCTTCCTAGAGGTGAAGTAATGGCCGTTGATCTCCACCCAGTCAAGCGGGAGACTTTTAATACTGCGGACTTCACCAATACCGATCCCAAGGGCTACCTGCGCCAAGTCGATACCTACACTGAAACCGAGTTCGGCCTGTACATGGCGCGCGGCGCCGATCACCCGCGTTTTGGCTACCTCGAATCCTGGCTGCTGCCAAGCCTCAACCTGCGCGCAAATATTTTTCACTTCCGCACCGGCATTGAGGTAGAGCAGGACTTTTATATCGACGTCGCAGAAATCCAGCGCCAGGGCAACGAATGGACCACCCGCGATCTCTACGTTGATCTGGTGACCACCACCGGCGAGCCCATCACCGTCCTCGACATCGACGAGCTCTCCGCGGCGACGTCTGCCGGCCTCATTTCCGCCGAGGACGCCGAGCTCGCCATCGACACCACCCTGAACGCGGTCGAGGGAATTACCCGCCACGGCGACGATGCGATGGCCTGGCTTGCCCACCACGGCATAGACTTGTCTTGGTCAGACAACATAACTTTAGCCCCCGAAGGATAAGCCATGGCCGGTGGCCTTTTTGCCCTGCTTGACGATGTCGCCTTAATTGCCCGCGCCGCCGCCTCCAGCGTCGACGATGTGGCCGCCTTAGGCGGCAAGACATCCATGAAGGCCCTCGGCGTCGTCGTCGATGATGCCGCAGTAACCCCGCAATACGTCGAGGGCATCAAACCGCAGCGCGAGCTGCCGATGATCTGGCGCATCACCAAGGGCTCGCTTATCAACAAGCTCGTCATCATCCTGCCGATTGCGATGATCCTGTCTTGGATCGCGCCGTGGGCGCTCACGCCCATCTTGATGTGTGGCGGTACCTATTTGTGCTTCGAAGGCGCGGAAAAGATCCTCTCCTTCTTCCACTCCAGCCCAAGCGATGCCACCGATACCGTCCAGCACAAGGGCCCCGAGGCCGAAGATAGCCTGGTGAAATCCGCCATCACCACCGATCTCATCCTGTCTGCTGAGATCATGGTGATTTCCTTAAATGAGGTCATCGATCAGCCCTTCTGGCTGCGCCTTGGCGCGCTCATCGCCGTCGGCGTCATCTTGACCTTGGGCGTCTACGGCGCCGTGGGATTGCTGGTCAAGATGGATGACATCGGCCTGGCCTTAACCCGGCGCCGCGATGGCAATTCCCTGCTAGGCAATGCCTTGGTCAAGGGCATGCCCATCGTGCTGGATATCATCGGCATCATCGGCACCGCCGCCATGCTGTGGGTAGGCGGGCATATCGTCACCACAGGCCTGCATGAATTCGGAGTAGACCAGCCACATGGGTTTATCGAGGCCGCCACTGAACACATCCACAATGGCGCGCTGAGCTGGCTGGCCGAAACCGGCCTGTCCATGGTGTGCGGGCTCATCCTCGGCCTCGTCATCGCCAGCATCGTCATGGCCGTCAAAGCCTCAACCGGCTCGCCGTCTGCCACCTCAGAAGCGCAACACTAAATTACATAAACAGCATGAGCGATACTGCCATAATGGCCATGCCGGCGATAAGGCCGTAGATGGCGTAGTGGTGCTCGCCGGTTTCTTCCGCGGTGGGAAGCAGCTCATCGAGGGAAATAAACACCATGATTCCTGCCACGGCGGCAAAGCTAATGCCCATGGTGGCCGGACCCAATACCGGCATGAGCAGGCCAAATCCGATGAGCGCGCCCAGCGGTTCAGCCAGCCCTGAAAGAGTGGCCCACCAGAAGCCCTTCTTGCGCGAGCCGGTCGCCTCCCGCAGTGGCACCGCGACGGCGATGCCTTCCGGGATATTGTGGATGGCAATCGCCACGGCCACCGGCACCGCAATCTCCTTAGACTCCAGGCCTGATAAGAAGGTGGCAAAGCCCTCCGGAAAATTGTGCAGGCCCAGCGCTACCGCAGTAAATACGCCCGTCTTCATCAACCTGCCGCGCCGGGCATCTTCTTCGGTCGTGCCCGGTTCGTGCGGGTTGATTTCTTCTGGCACCATTCGGTCAATAATCGCGATGACCGCAATACCGGCGAAGAAGGCGCCTACCGCGGCCCAGGTACCGGATTTCTCGCTTCCGAGGGCATCGCTAAGTTGCTCTGTGCCCTCCGGCAGGATTTCCATGAAGGAGACATAAAGCATCACACCCGCCGAAAGGCCCAGGGCCGCAGCCATAAATGCGGGCCCTGGCTGGCGCTTTCCCACAGCCAGCGCTCCGCCGATGGAGGTGGACAGGCCTGACAGCAGGACCAGGCCGAAGGCGAAGGCGAACGTGGACAAGGTCATAGTCTGTGACTGTACCTGACAATAATTATCAAGCCTTAATGAGCTGGCGGGGTCTGCGTATCGTCTTCGGCGGAGCCAGATACGAACTCACCATCGGCCACCGAAGGATCATCATCCACGTAGCGGCCGGCTTCGTAGTCATATCCGATGGCATGGCCTTCCTCATCGGTGCGCGCGTACCACTCGGTGACCTCCGCGGCAGTGGAGTTAAACTTGCCACCGGTAGCATAATCAGAATCATCATCGGTGGGTTCGACAGTAAGGGCAAAGTTGTCACCGTATTCGCGCACACCGTGGATAACGGCATTAGAGACAGCTTCTTCCGCATAATAATCGCGGATCGCTGCAGGATCATGTCGCAATTCCCGTACGAGGGCAATGCACATGAGCACGATAATGACGGCGAACGGCAGGGCCGTGACGGTGATCAAGTTTTGCAAGCCTTGCAGCGCATTTTTGCCGCCAGCTAATAGGATCACAACGGCAATGCCGGCCATGCAAATAACCCAGAAAATCGTTACCAGAGGCTTCGGCTGGGGATTGCCGCGCTGTGTCAGTTGGGAATTGACGATGGACGCAGAGTCGGCCGTGGTGATGAAAAATACCACGAGCATGAGGATGACAATCGGAGCCATCCATTCTGATCCGGGAAAGTGATCCAAAACGGTAAAGAACATATCTTCTGCTGCAGGCATGGAATCGATAGTGCCGTCTGGGGCAATATCGCCATCGCGGCGCTGCAGCCAAATGGTGGTACCGCCCAAGATGGTGAAGGCACAGACAATGATGGCAGATGGAATTAATAACACGCCGAGAACAAATTGCCGGATGGTGCGCCCGCGGGAAATTTTGGCCACGAATACGCCAACGAATGGTGACCATGACACCCACCATGCCCAGTAAAAAGTAGTCCAAGACGACAAAAAGGACACCATGTCTTCGCTCTGGCCCATGTTCGCGGAGAGCATATTGGGCATTTCACCGAGGTATTCGACGATGACGGCGGGCAGCATATTCGCTAGGAAGGCTGTGGGGCCGATGACAAAGAAAAAGAGGGCGAGTGCCAATGCCAATACCAGATTGATATTGGAAAGCCACCGAATTCCCTTCGCCACACCGGATACGGCGGAAAAGATGGTGCCGATAGAAAGCACAACGATGATAATGAGCGCCGCGGTATTTCCGGCGGTGGACCATCCGCTGACGATCTCCACTCCGCGGCCAATTTGCAGGGCGCCGATACCCAGAGTGGCTGCAGTGCCAAAGAGCGTTGCGATAATCGCTAAGCCATCAATGATTCGCGCCGGTGCGGAATCCGTAGATCGATTGCCAAAAAGCGGCATTAAGATGGAGCTCATCAGCGGTACACGACCACGGCGGAAGGAGACGTACGCTACGCAGAGCCCGACGATGGCGTAGATAGCCCAAGCATTAATCCCCCAGTGCATGGCGGCTTGGGCCATAGCACCCATGACAGCGTCATCACTTGCGGCTTCATAGGCGCCTGGCCGCGGTGAAAGATAGTAGCTCAGGGGCTCAAAAGGTCCGAAGAAAATGATGCCGATGCCGATGCCCGCGCCAAATAGCATGGCCGCCCAGCTAAGAGTGGAGAACTCTGGCTTTTCCCCATCGACGCCGAGCGGAATCTTGCCGTACCTTGAAAACGCCAAGATGAGCAGCAAAAACATCAAGCATGTTGCCAGCGCAGTAAAGATCCATCCGAGGTTACGCATGACCCAATCCAGGGCAGCGGAAGAAGAATCAAACACCTGCTCTGGAGCAAGGACTCCCCACAGCACGAAGGCGACGATGAGCCCACCCACGACGCTCAGGATGGTTTTATCCACGCCATATTTAATCTTTTGATCTTCAACAGATACGCCTGGAACGAGGGCCGGATGGATATTGTGCGGGTACGTAATTTCCCGGAGGATACGCTTGGCTCCGCGCACGCGCTTGCGGCTTTCTGCGGTGTTATTCACCCCATCATCCGGGTTGGTTCCGGGCTGAGGTGTGGATGTAGAAGAGATAGCACCTGCTCCTATTCGTTTATTCAAAAATCAACAACCGAGAGGTGCCTATACATTAACCAAATCTCGCGAAAATTACCGGATGAGGATGCCATTACCCCCACATGCGTAAAATAAATAGCACCCTTCATGCCAGCATTTAACCTTCGAGGTGACGTTTATACCCATGATGGCTTATCCGCTTCCTACCAGCTACTTCGGTGTGGAACACGTCGTGATCTTGGATCACGTCATCGCCGGCACGGCGCTCAGCATCCCTGGTGTGGGTGGTGAGCCCGCGCTTATCGATGTCTCCTTAGAGCCCGATACCTACTCCAACGGCTGGCGGGTGCGTTCTGAGTTTGGCTTCATCGGTTTTCTCGATGAAGTTGAGGCAGCCGAATACCCGGACTTGCACCGGTTGAAGGCCTCTCAGGCCACTCCGCAGACGGTGGCCACGGTCGGCATCGTTGACGGCGAACTCGAGGTTGCCGTCTCCCTCGGGCTGTGGCCGTGGATGGTGCCGGTCAATGACCAGCCTGCCGAATCGGCGCTGCTCGCCGGTGGCCACGGTGCAGTGGTTGACACTGCGGCGGGCGATCTGACTGATTCGCAGCTATCTCACCTTGAAACGCAGCAGTTCTTTGTCACGCTCAAGGTCATCGATGATGCCGTCGTGGCCTCCTGCGGCGATACTGTGCTCGGCCCGTGCGGCACGTTGAGCCAGCTGCCGGGCCTGCGCGCCGCGTATGCGGCGGCACAAGTTTCCGGTGCCACGGTGGCCGCCCGTGCCTATAGCGGCGGCGGGATGATCGCGGTGGATATCCCGGTAGCGGATGCCACAGAAGCCGAATTATTCTCCCCTGCGGTACCGCCCCTGCGCGTGCCGTCCGGCCGCACCGCGCTGCCTAATGCCACCACTTCCCGTCCTGCCACCCCAGCCCCGCCCGAGGAATGGGAGTTCGCGCTGGAGTCCAGCGACATTGCCGGCGATCTTCCCACCGGCTCCCGGCGCCCGGTCAGCCCCAACACCGACGCAGCCACAGCGGTCACTGGTTCTGCCGAAGCCTCGCCCGCGACGCCCAGCGCTGCCCCGGAGAACGACGCTGCCCAGGAGAGCGGCGCCAAGAACGGAAAAGAAGGCACAGAAAAAGAAGTGCCTACTACCCCACCCACGCCTCGTGCCCACGAGAAGGACCAGGCGGCGGCACCGCCTGCTAGCAGCGGCTTGGCCGACTTGGTCTCGTCCATGCCGGGCGCACAGAACCTGAGCTGGCGCGCGCTTCCCGTCGCGGAGGAACCGGGCCGCTTTTCTTCCGAGTCCGCCCGCGTGCGTGCCCGGCGCGTGGCGCGCGAGCAGTCCCGCCCGCGCGGCGGAAACCATCGCAAATAAGTCGGCCGCCTCTGCTTAGCGCAAGGTGCGCTTGCCGCCCTCGCCGCGGCGGGTAATACCATGGGCATCGAGGTATTCCAGCAGCGGGATGGCCACCCGGCGGGTGGTCCCCAGCGCCTGCCGCGCGGCGGACAGGGTGAAGGGCTGCTCGAGTTCTACTAGGAGCTCCCGCGCTTTGCCCGACGCGCCTGGTAAGAGGATGATGCCGTCTTTCAGGCGTAGCAGGCGCCCGGCGCGCTCAGCGGCGGCCAGTTCTTTTTCGCTCAGCCCCAGCTCTTTAAGTTCGTGCGCCTCTGGTGCCGCGAAGGGATCTTTATTTAACCTGCGCTCCAGCTCAGTCACGGCGGGCTCGGCGGCGCCGAGATCCACGCTGTGGCCGGGCAGGCGGATAAGCCCTTCGGATTCCTCCGCGTGCGCGGCGGCTACTGCTAGGCGCAGCAGCCCTTCTTCCTTGAGATCCAAGGCATCGAGTGCCGCCTTGCGCGGCATGCCGGGTGCGAGCGGATTAGCCGCAGCGTGTTCCTGCAGCGCGGTAGTCAGAGCTTCTTTCCAGCGCGTTACCTGGCTGGCGGCAATCCACCACTGGTGGAAGTTAATGATGCCCGTCGGCGTAGCGTCGGTGTCATAACCATCGAGTGCCAGGTCCGCGCGCCGGGCATAGCCCACGCGCTTCAGGTAGGAGAAAGGATTGCGAAAGGAGCTTAGCTCAGCCAGTGCGTTAGCCCGCTTGCGGGCGGCACCGCGGCGGTCGAGCTCCGGCGGGCGCACGTCGATGACCTCTACGCCGGCGCTGACATGGCGGCCGCCGGGGCTGCGGATCACTAGGCGGTCCAGGATGACCAGCGGCAAAGCGCGCGATAGGCGCAGGCGGGAAAAGCCCGCTGACAGCGGCCGCAGGTGCGCTTCTATCCCGGCGGTACCGCAGTGGACCACGAGGTTATCGGGCAGTTCATCAAGCGCGGTGCCAAAAGTGCGGTGGACGTCCACGGTATCGACGCCGCGCCACGCATCGGGGCTCAGCAGCAGGTCACCGCGGTGTATATCGGTGGCATCGACCCCGCGCAGGTTGACCGCGGCACGTGTTACGGGGCCCAAGGATTCCTGCTCGGTATTTTCGCTATGCAGGCCGCGGATCTCCACGCGGTTGTCCCCTGCCGCGGTGGAGAGCACCAGGGCATCGCCGGTGCGCAGCGTGCCAGCACTCAGCGTCCCGGTCACCACGGTTCCCGCGCCCTTGACGCTAAAGGCGCGGTCGATCCACAGGCGCACCGGGGCGTCTGTGTCGGGTGCGGGCACGCGGGCCACCAAGTCATCGAGCGCCCCGCCAAGATCCGCCAGGCCCTCGCCGGTGTGGGAGGAGACGGGGATAATGGGGGCATCGGCAAGCGGCGTGGCAGAAAACTGCGTGCGCACCTGGGCGGTGACCTCCGCGCGGCGCTTTTCATCGGCGCGGTCGCTGCGGGTCAGGGCGATAATGCCGTGCTCGATGCCCAGCGCGTGCAGCGCCTCGCGGTGGTCGGTGGATTGGGCCTGCCAGCCCTCGTCCGCGGCAACCACGAAGAGCACCACGGAGGCAGGCCCCACCCCGGCGAGCATATTGCCAAAGAACTTTTCGTGGCCGGGGACATCGACAAAGGCCACGTCCGCACCGGAAGGCAGCGACGTCCACACAAAGCCTAAGTCAATGGTCAGCCCGCGGCGCTTTTCCTCGGCCCACCTATCCGGATCCATGTCCGTTAAGGCGCGCACCAGGCTGGATTTGCCGTGGTCGACGTGGCCGGCGGTCGCGATGACGTACACCTACATCACCGCCCGGATAGCCGCGATGAGCACCTCGTCCTGAGCTTCAGGCACGCAGCGCACGTCAATGAGGCAGCGGCCTTGGTGCTGGCGCGCCACCACCGGCGGGGTGTGCCGTCGCAGCTTTGGCGCAAGTTCCTCCGGCAGGGATACCGCGACGCCGGGCAACGGGTACTCGGGGGCTCCTCCCCCGCCCACGCGGCCAGCGTGGTCAACAACCTCGCCACCCACCGCCGCGGCGATGGCCTCGGTGCGCGCGCGGTGGCGCGCCGGGTCAAGGTGGAGGGCCTGCTGCACCGCATTGGCGGGCGTCGTGATAGCCGCCTCCAGGGCATTAAGCCGCAGCTTATCAATGCGCACCGCCCGCGCCAACGGGTGCTTTTTCACCGCCGCAATCGCGTCCTTAGTGCCCAATAAGATGCCGGCCTGCGGCCCGCCCAAAAGCTTATCGCCAGAAGCGATGACGATATCCGCCCCGGCCTTCAGCTGCGCGTGAATATCGGGCTCGTCTGGCAGCACCGGATCGTGGGTGAGCAAGCCCGAGCCGAGATCCACGATGAGGTGTGTACCCTGCTTCTTCGCCAGCTGCGCCAGCTCGCCCACGCCCACCGACGAGCTAAACCCCTCTATCCGAAAATTGGACGGGTGCACCTTCAAAATCGCGCCGGTCTCCTCCCCCAGCGCGCCTTCATAATCGTGCAGGTGCGTCCGGTTGGTCGCGCCCACCTCGCGCAGGCGCGTCGCGGTGGATTCAATAAGCTCCGGCAGGCGGAACCCCGCGCCGATTTCAATGAGCTCGCCGCGCGAGATGATGACCTCTTTGTCCGGGGCCAGCGCGGCCGTGGCCAGCAATAAGGCCGCCGCACCGTTATTGACCACCAGCGCGTCCTCCGCGCCGGGGCATGCCGCCAAAAGCGCCTGGGTGGCACCGGCACCGCGCCGGGACGAGCGCCGCCCGGTGTCTAGGTCCATTTCCACGTCGGTATATCCGGCTGCGTCCTGCAGCGCGTCGAGTGCGGCATCAGGCAACGGGGCGCGGCCCAAGTTCGTATGGATAATCACGCCGGTTGCGTTGATGACCGGCTGCAAGGAATGGGTGCCGTGGTCAGCCAAGCGCCGCGCTATTTCTTCCTGTACCTCGGTAACGGGTACCTCCCCGCGGCGGGCGGCGGAGAGCACGCCTTGAATCGTGGCGCGGATGGCGTGTTCGGCGAGTGTCTGCCGCGCGCTTTCTACCACGGGGAGCCGCAAGAGCTCATCCATGCGGGGTAAATTCCGGCGGGGATCACGGGCATTATTCGCGGGGCGACCAGCGTTATGGCTCGGCACTCGTTTTCCTCCTTGCACGCTTTTGGCGGAGACGGACAGGAATCGAACCTGCCAGACCGAGATGCTCGGCCTCACCGGTTTTGAAGACCGGGGCGCCCACCAGGACACGTACGCCTCCGCCTGGCTACTTTACAGATCCCGCGCGCGGCCCACCGCCGCCGCCCCACCACTTTCCGGCGGGTAAAATGACCACCATGACGGAGCAGATTAATCTAACCTCTTTCGCCGCCGGTGGCGGCTGCGCCTGCAAGATTCCCGCCGGGGAATTGGAATCGGCGGTAGAAGGGCTCATCGGCAAGGCCGATCCTAATGTCTTGGTCGGCCTCGACGATGGCGATGATGCCGCAGCGGTCAAGATCGACAACGGCGTCGCCGTGATTTCTACCGCGGACTTTTTCACCCCCATGGTCAATGATCCCTATACCTGGGGCCAGATCGCCGCGGCCAATGCGCTATCTGATGTCTACGCCATGGGTGGCACCCCCATTACCGCCATCAACCTCGTGGGCTGGCCCAATGAGAAGCTCGGCCTAGACGTCCTACGCGAGGTGCTGCGCGGCGGCATGGATAAGGCCACTGAGGCAGGCATTTCCATTACCGGCGGCCACTCCATTACCGCCCCGGAGCCCTTATACGGCATGGCCGCGACGGGCATCGTCGATCCCGCTAAGCTCATGCGCAACGATGCCGCTGAGGCCGGGTTGCCCATTACGCTGACCAAGCCCATCGGCGTGGGCATTTTGAATAATAAGCACAAGGCCACCGGCGAGGTATCCCAGGCCGCCATCGATTCCATGACCGCGCTCAACCGCCAGGCCGCCCAGGATGCAGTCGCCGCCGGTGCGCGCGCGGCCACCGATGTCACCGGCTTCGGGCTACTCGGCCACCTGTACAAGATGTGCCGCGCCTCCGGGGCGTCGGCCGAGCTGGACTTTTCCGCCGTGCCCACTGTGGACGGTGCCACCGACGCCCTCGCGGAGGGCTTCATCCCGGGCGGCTCGCGCCGCAACCTGGATTGGGTGCGTCCACACCTGCAGCCCTCCTCCCTCTCGGAGGAAGAGCTAGTGCTGCTTGCCGATGCCCAAACCTCCGGCGGCCTCCTCATCATCGGCGAGGTCCCGGGCTACCCGGTCATTGGTCGCACTAAGCCGCTTTCTAACGATGCCTACATCACCATTTCCTAAGATGAATCACCGCATTTTTAGCCTTCCCCTTGCCACCCTCGCCCTCGGCGCGGGCCTTGTCGCCTGCGCCGACGAGACCACCAACCGCAGCTGCTCGCCCATCGAATTATCGGAACTGCGCACTTCCCTGCCAGACACCCTCATAGGCGCTAACCAGGATCCCGATTCCACCAGCGATGAGGATGACTCCTTCTCCGTGCTCTACGGCGGCGATTCGCCGGAGAAGGTTAGCGTGCTGGGCACGAAATACGAGTCCGATAATGAGGCCGTATGCCCCGATGACCCTGATGCGGCGGCGGAGCGCTACTTGCAGCTGGTCAATGAGGACATCGATAAGCAAAATGCCGCCCAAGGCCGTGCGGGAAATGAGTACAAGCCATTCGATTTCACCGCCGCGGACCGGCATTTTTATTGCTCGGCCTGGGAGGTTGAGGATGCCATCTCGACCACCTGCGTGACCACGGTCCATGACGCGGCCGTCAATTATTACCTCCACCGCGATTCCGAGTCCTTAGAGGCCGAGCAATCGCGCATGCAGGAGATCGGTGAAGAACTCGCCGATTCCTTCGCCAACCTCGACTAAGCCTGGCCAGTCCTCGCTAGCCTGCGCTGAGTACGTCGGTGGCAAGCCCCTGCTCGCGCCGGCGCCGCTCCGCGCGGCGCTTCTGCGGACCCATCGTGGTGGCCGGGTTCTTGACCGCCGCCAAGCCCGCGTTGAGCACGCCAAAGCGCGTGCACGCGGATCCGGCCATCAAGGCCAGGCCCGAAGCCACGGATACGGCGCGGGACTTCGTCGCTGCTGCCACCGCGCTGCCCACACCGCCAGCGGCAATCAAGTACTCCGAGGCGCGCATGAGCTTTCCCGGCGTGCCGCGATGCAATTCCTCGCGCGGCTCCTGCTCCATATTGTGTTCTAACACCTTCGTCGCCGCGATATCGCTGGCCGCGGCCGCCATGCCCAAGGCGCGGGCGGGACCGGCGTATTTCACCGGGGTGGTGACCATGGCCAAGCCAGAGGCCGCTGCCGAGGCAGAGGATACAAAGACATAGGGCAGGTGCCGCTTCATGTCATTCCACACCGGGTTGGACGTATTGGACAGCAATACCGCCGTATATCCGGCTAGCGGGCCACCGAGCAGGCCGGTTATCACCCCGGCCGGAGTTGCGGCCTTGCCCAGGCTCGCGCGTAGCCACTTCGGCAGCGGCAGCTTCCGCTTGGTCGCGTTATCAACCTCTACCACAGCCGGAATCGCCGCCGCGGTGGAAAAGCCCGCAAGCAGCCAGGATCCGAGCGACATCGGCGAGGTCACTTTGAAGACGCGGAACATATTCAACGCGCGCTCCGGCCGGCCCAGATCCAAAATCAAAAAGACCGAACCGGCGGCCGCCGCGCCAAAGGCCGCTACCCGCGTGGTCCGGCGCAAAGGTGCGTTGCCTGCGGCCTGTGCACCGGTGGCGAGAAGGCCCGAACCGCCGGCAATGCCGCCCAAGAAGAAATACCCACCGATGGGCCACTCCCACGGCGGGGCCTTGACTACCGGCCTGCCGTAATAGGAAGAAAACTCGAAGTCTTCGGCCATCCGCTCCTCTTTGGAGCCATCCTGCGCACCCGCACCCGGGCGCTTGCGCTTCTTCTTGCGCTTCGGCCCATCGAAGTTGCGGTAGCGATTCGGCCGCTCCGGCTGCGGTGGCCGGTACTCATCAAAACCGCTCATTTGCGCCCTCCAATCAAAAAGGAACCCGCCACGGCCAGCGCCATCCCGCCGATGGCCTTGGCCGCGGTCTTATACATACTCGGCAAATCCGCGGTGGGCACGCGCGGGTCCGGCGGCAGGCCATAGACCTCTGGCGAATCCAGCAATAAGAAGATAGAGCCGGTTCCGCCCACGCCATCGTTATCATTGGCGCCATAGAGCCGCGCCTCCGTTATGCCCTGTTCGTGCAGGGCGCGCACACGATCCCTCGCCGCGGCCAGCATGTCCTCATAGGTACCGAATTGGATGGAATCGGTGGGGCACGTCTTGGAGCACGCCGGCTGCTCGCCCTGTTTCAGGCGGTCATAGCACATGGTGCACTTCTGAGCGACGCCCACATTCTTAATCGGCATCGCCTCGCCCGGCGTGTGATCCGCGCCTTGGGGCTTGCGCTGCTTGAGCTTTTTCAGCACATTGATGCCGGCGTGTGAATTATCCTGATAATCCACGGTCGCGGTCTTATCGTATTTCAGCGACACCCCACCATCATCACGGCGTTCGATGACGCCAAAGGGGCACCCCGCCACGCAGGTTCCGCAGCCATTGCACACATCATCTTGGACGACCACGGTGCCAAACTCGGTGCGGAAGAGCGCGCCCGTGGGGCACACGTCCAAACACCCTGCATGCGTGCAGTGCTTGCAGACATCCGAGGACATCAACCACCGGAACGTATCCGTATCCGGCGGAGTGGTATCGACCTCGTCCGGCTTTCCACCGATGGTGGGCATGCCCAGGGAAATAAGCTGTTTTCCCTCTTCGCGCGCCTTCTCAATGCGGTCATTGTTTTGTTCCACAAAGGCTACGTGCCGCCACGTATTAGCACCCAAGGCACCGGTGTTGTCATAGGAATCACCGGTGACGTCATATCCCTCTACTGGGTTGCGATTCCATTCCTTGCACGCCACCTCGCAGGCCTTGCAGCCGATGCACACGGACGTATCGGTGAAAAAGGCCATGCGGCGGTAGGAATCATAGCCGTGCCGGCCCGCGTCCTCGGTCAGTAGATTAGTCATTTACTTACCTTCTTCGCCATTACTTGCCGTCTGGCCGTCACTACTCTCTACCCCAGACTGGCTATGCTTTTCGGGCTCGGGGTTATAGGTAAACGAGTCCGGAACCGACAACAAATCATTGCCGGAATCCACACTTAACTGCGCCCGCTCTTGGTACTGCTTGAGCAGCTTCAAGCGGCCTTCTCCCCTCGGCCTGCGGCCCGGCTGGATATCGCAGGCACCAATCTTCGAGTTCTGAATGAACACATTCGGCTCGAGGGTAAGGCCCAAGAGATCGTTGGCGCCGTCGCCTGCCACAGCGGTGGTCTCGGACTCGCCGTAGTGGAAGGGCAGGCCAATCTGGTGGAATTCTTCCCCATTGATTTTCAGCATCTGCATGCGATCGGTGACCAAAACCTGCGCCTCAATCACACCGCGCGGCGAGATAATCGTCGCCCACTCGCCATTTTCCAGGCCGCACTTTGCGGCCAAGTCTTTATCCACCTCGCAGAATAGGCCCGGCTGCAGCTCCGCCAGATAGGGCAGGCGGCGCGACATCGCGCCCGAGGTGTACATCTCCGTGAGGCGGTAGGTAGAAAATACAAACGGGAACACCTCCGCACCGGGCATCCCCGGTTCTGGGCGCTGCAGGTTATCCGGGCGTTTGATGGTCAAGCGCGTCGGCGATTGCTGCTGCTTATACAGCACGTTCGTAACCGGGGACTCCTGCGGCTCATAGTGGGTGGGCAGGGGGCCATCGGAAAGCCCGGAAGACGCAAAGAGCCAGCCGCGACCGTCCGCCTGCATGATGAAGGCGTCCGTGCCATCGAGGGCGTCTGGACCGACGGCATCGGCAGGAGCCTTGTACTCCGGCGACTTCGTCACTGGGAAGTCAGGGACGTCATCGCCTACCCACTTGCCCTGGGCCTCGTCCCACCACACGTACTTCTTGCGCTCGGACCACGGGGTGCCATCCGGCTTGGCCGAAGCGCGGTTATACAAAATGCGGCGATTAGCAGGCCAGACCCAGCCCCACTCGGGCGCAACCTCGTTCTGCTCCGAACCCGGGACCTTGCGCGCGGACTGGTTGACGCCATCCTTGTACACGCCGGTGTAGATCCAGCAGCCGCCGGAAGTCGTGCCGTCATTCTTCATCTCCACGAAGGAGGGCAAAAGCTCGCCCTTCTGTGGACCATCCAGGTAGTAGCCGTTGATCTCCTTGAGGACGTCCTCAGAGTTCGGCTCGCCTTCCTCATTTTCCACGTAATCCCACGTCACCTTCTGGAGCGGGAGATCGCGCGGATCAGTGGAATCGCGCAGGCGTTCCTTGAGCTTCTTACCCAGCTGGTAGAAGAACCACAGCTCGCTCTTGGCATCGCCTGGCGGCGGTGCCGCTTGGAAGCGCCACTGCAGCATGCGCTGCGTCTGGGTAAAGGTACCAGCCTTTTCCACGTGGGTGGCAGCGGGCATCAAGAAGACCTCGGTTTCGATGTCTTCCGTCTTCAGCTCGCCGTTTTTAATCTCCGGCGCGTCCTTCCAGAACGATGCGGTTTCGATTTCCTGGAAATCGCGCACAACCAGCCACTTCAGCGATGCCAAACCACGGCGCTGCATGCCACCATTGGACTGCGCCACCGCCGGGTTTTGGCCGAAGACGAAGTAGCCTTCCACCTGACCATTGAGCATGGCCTGCAGGGTTTCGTAGGTAGAATGCGCGCCGGAAATGCGCGGCATGAGGTCATAGCCCCAGTTATTTTCCTTGGTCGCCGCATCTCCCCAGTAGGACTTCATCAAGGACACGGCGTAATTCTCGCCAATCTGCCAGAAGCCCTTTTGGGACTCATCCCGGATCTCGTCCACAAATTCCGGCCACGTCTGTTTTTCCACGCTCGGCATGGGCAGGTAGCCGGGTAGGGAGTGGAAGAGAGTCGGGATATCGGTAGAGCCCTGAATGGAGGCGTGCCCGCGCAAGGCCATGATTCCCGAGCCCGGGCGGCCCACATTGCCCATCAAAAGCTGCAAAATGGCAGCGGTACGGATGAACTGCGCACCCAAGGTGTGTTGGGTAAAGCCCAAGGCATAGGCGAAACACGTGGTGTGTTCCGGATCGGAGTTCTGCGCAATGGAATCTGCTAGGTAGTAGAAGTCTTCCTGCGCGATGCCGCAGGTTTCTTCTACCAGCTCAGGGGTATAGCGCGCATAGTGGCGCTTGAGAATCTGGAAGACCGAATTCGGGTGCTCCAGGGTGTCATCGCGCTCGACATTCCAGGAGGAACCTTCCGGCTTTTGCACGTACTGCCACGAATCGGTCACGTAAGTGCCGGTTTCCGGATCATAGCCAGAAAACAGTCCGTCCAGTTCCTCGGTGTCCTGGTAGTCCTCCGAGATAATCATCGGCGCATTGGTATATGCAACGACATAGTCGCGGAAGTACAGCTCATTTTGGAGCATATGGTTGATAACCGCGCCTAGCAGCACCACGTCGGTACCGCCGCGAATGCCAATGTGGCGGTTGGAGAACGCAGAGGTACGCGTATACCGCGGATCCACGTGGATAATGCGGGCACCACGCTTTTTGGCTTCTACGACCCACTGGAATCCCACTGGGTGGCACTCGGCCATATTCGAACCCTCGATGACGATGCAATCAGCATTCGCCATATCCTGCAGCGGTTGGGTTGCGCCGCCGCGGCCAAACGAAGTTCCTAAACTAGGAACTGTGGCGGAGTGTCATATGCGCGCCTGGTTTTCGAGCTGCACCGCACCGGCAGCGGTAAAAAGCTTCTTAATGAGGTAGTTTTCTTCATTATCCAAGGTCGCGCCACCAAGTCCAGCGACACCCATCGTGCGGTTTAGAGTCCGCCCCGAGTCATCGGTGTCTTGCCAGCCCTTCCGGCGTGCTTCCAAGAAACGATCCGCGATCATGTCCATCGCGGTGTCTTCATCCAGCTCCTGCCACTCGGTGGAGTGCGGTGCGCGGTACTTAATCTTGGTCAATCGCGTTGCGGAATTGACCAACTGCTCCGATGCCGAGCCCTTGGGGCACAAACGCCCGCGCGAAATCGGCGAATCCGGATCGCCCTCAATCTGGATGACTCGGTTATCTTTGACGTATACGCGCTGGGCGCAACCAACCGCGCAATATGGGCACACGGATTGCACCACGCGGTCAGCTTCTACCGTGCGCCCGTGCTTTTCCTTACTCTTGGTTGATTGCGTATTGATATCCCTGCCAAAGGGATCGCCGCTACGCAGCTGGCGCACGACCGGCCAGTTGAGAGGACTTAAGCGAGACATGACTTTAAATCTATATTTGGGCGGAAAAATTCTCTAGCAAGGCGACCCTAAGCATTTTTCGCCACTGCGCTAATCGCGCATTCCACTCCCCGCACGACGTCCGCGAGCTCCAGCATCGGGCTGTTTTCTTTAGCCTGCTCCTTAATAAACGGAACATGGATAAAGCCTGCCTTTACCTGCGTATCTTTGAAATGGTGCAACAGGCCGTAGAGCAGATGGTTGCAGACGAATGTTCCCGCGGTAGTCGAGACCCGTGCCGGAATCTCCGCCTCCTGAATCGCTGTGACCATTGCCTTAACCGGCAGGGTAGAAAAGTACGCGGCAGGGCCACCTTCAACCACTGACTCATCGCTTGGCTGATTTCCTGCATTATCCGGAATGGAGGCATCCGCCAAGTTGATACCTACTCGTTCCGGAGTGATATGGCCGCGCCCAGCGGCTTGCCCCAGGCAGACCACCGCGTCCACGTCTTCTTCCTCGGCCACAGCAATCGCTTGCTTCAGTGCTTCACCGAACACTGTTGGCACAGGGTGCTTAATAATCTGCGCTCCGCCAATTTCGTCCGGCAGCTTATCCAGCGCGCGTTCCGTAGGGTTAATTTCTTCGCCACCAAAGGCATCAAAAGCAGTTACCAGAATCTTCATCATTCCAGTATGACAGCTGACGGTGCCCCGCTGCATTGATTCAGCGCTGTTCTCTTAGTTTCCTCGTGGTGCACAACCGACCTTCGCGCTCACGGGCGGCGGTCTTTAGCGGGGCACCGTGCTCGCGGTGAGCGCGAAGGTGAAGTGAACGAATTCGAGCGGGCGAACAGCGTGTTCGATCGAACACCTTATGAATCGCCCCGCCGCCCTTCGCGCTCACCGGGAAGCTCTCAATCGGGCCATCCGACTTTCGCGGTGAGCGCGAAGGGCGGGTCTGCAGGATGAGGGGATAACGGGCGAGGATAGAGGTCGCGGCTGAAGGCGAAAGCGAGAGTAGGTACTGAACTGCTTTGTCTGCAGAGCAGTCTTAGCGATTCCCCTGCTGCAAACGAGACCCTTTTTCTTTGCGGTTTGACGTGTGGAATAAAGTGAAACTAGTTGAAGTTGAACAGAACCGTACTCAACAAATAGTCAGACCTGTTCATTTTATTTTTAAAGGACGTTCTATGACACAAAAAGTTTCCTCTCGCCCCAAGCTGCCTAGCTGGGCAACGGGGTTTGGCGCGCAAGTCATTGCGGGCCTTATCATCGGCCTCATCCTGGGACTGATTGCATCTGGAATGGATACCGATCCAGATAATCCAGGGTGGCTGACCAGCCTGCTCAGCGGTGTTGGTGGCGCCTATGTCCAACTATTGAAGGTCATGGTTCCGCCGCTCATCTTCGCCGCAGTGGTCACCTCGGTGGCCAACCTGCGCAAGGTTGCCAATGCAGCGTCACTGGCCATTTCTACTTTGGTGTGGTTCGCCATTACGGCGTTCTTCTCCGTCCTCGTGGGCATCGTCGTGGCATTAGTCTTGAAGCCCGGTGCTGGCACGAGCGTCGATGCATCCACTGCGGGGGATCCGTCTAGCGTTGGTTCATGGACTGCCTTTTTTGAGCAGCTGCTGCCACAAAACTTCATTGGACTTACGGCCTCTGCCAGCGATGGCGAGGTGTCCCTGAACTTCGGTGCACTCCAGTTGCTGGTTATTTCCTTGGCCATTGGCATCGCCGCCGTACAGACTGGTAAGGCAGCCGATCCCTTCCTGCACTTTACGGAGTCCTTCCTCAAGGTCATCCAGAAAGTCCTGTGGTGGATCATCCGCCTGGCTCCGATTGGTACCGCAGCGCTTATCGGTAAGGCCGTTGCTACCTACGGTTGGGATGCACTTGGCTCTCTCGGCAAGTTCGTTCTGGCAATGTATGTGGGTCTGGCCCTCGTCTTCGCCGTGGTCTACCCCGCAGTGCTGAAGTTTAACAATATTCCGGTCAAGGGATTCTACAAGCGCATCTGGCCGGTAACGTCCTTGGGCTTTGTCACCCGTTCTTCCATGGGTGTTATGCCCGCAACGCAACGCTTCAGCGAACGCGCCTTGGGCGTTCCCACCGAGTATGCGTCCTTTGCAGTGCCGCTCGGCGCTACTACGAAGATGGATGGCTGCGCCTCCGTCTACCCTGCTGTTGCCGCGATCTTCGTTGCGCAATTCTATGGCGTGGACCTAGACCTCACGCAGTACCTGCTCATCATCTTCGTCTCCGTCATTGGTTCTGCGGCTACCGCAGGTACTACCGGCGCAACGGTTATGCTCACGCTGACCCTGTCCACTCTGGGCCTGCCATTGGCCGGCGTCGGTTTACTGCTGGCCATTGAGCCCATCATTGATATGGGGCGTACGGCGCTGAACGTCACGGGTCAGGCATTGTGCGCGACGGTCGTCGCCAAGCGTGCAGGCATCCAGAACCAAGAAGTGTGGGATGAAGCCGAAAATGGCGTCAAGCACATCATGGAGGAAGACTCCGACGAGGAAGTAAGCGTTAAGGCTTAATAAAACGCGAATGAAGGCTCAGGGCAGTACGCCTTGGGCCTTTATTTATTGCCGGAATGGAAGTGGGCGGCGATGCGCAACGCCGGCTGGCTCCACGTGGATAAATACGCTGCATCCGGCGAAAAGCTCGTCGAGGGCGACTTCTACGTCATCGGCAATCTCGTGCGAGTAGAGCACGCTCCAGTCCGCCGGCACCTCCATGGTCAGATAGACCATTCTTTGCCTGCCAGAGGCTACCGTGCGCCGATCCGTAAAAGTCACGGACTTATCTTTTTCCAGTTCAGCTAAAAGATCCCAAATTTGATCTTGTTCTTCTTGCGGAAGGGCCTCAGAAAGCAGGCTGCTGACAGAATCGCGCAAAATCTTAAATCCAGTCCACAAGATATTGATGCCAACGGCCAAGGCCACAAGCGCATCGAGCCACAACCAGCCCGTGAGATACACCGCAGCCATGCCCGCGAGGACGCCGGCGGAGGTCCACACATCCGTAATCAGGTGGTGCCCATCCGCATTTAGCGTCGCAGACCGGTAACGCTTGCCCGCCTTAATCAGGGCCAAACCGACGCCCAGATTGAGCAACGAGGACAAGAGCGACAGCGCTAAGCCCCAACCGCCTTCTTCAACGGGCTGGGGAGTAAAAAGGCGTTGGACTGCGGTGTAGA
This sequence comes from Corynebacterium sp. KPL3927, assembly GCF_040225835.1. Taxonomy (NCBI): domain Bacteria; kingdom Bacillati; phylum Actinomycetota; class Actinomycetes; order Mycobacteriales; family Corynebacteriaceae; genus Corynebacterium; species Corynebacterium sp. KPL3927. The sequence goes on along the minus strand of NZ_JBEHGD010000005.1, from coordinate 45,316 downwards.
TGATGGCCCCCGCTGCGAGGAAGATCATCGCCCCTTCTACCAACGCAGAAATATACTCCGCCTTGCCGTGGCCAAAGTGGTGATTATCATCGGCAGGCTTAGCGGCAATGCGCAAAGCGCAATAGCCAGCGATGGCTGCCACGAGGTTCACGAGGGATTCGAGGGCATCAGAGAAGAAACCAACCGAGCCCGTCAGCCACGCCGCCAGGGATTTCAGGACAATTGTCGCCACCGCCGCGGCGATGGACAACATCATAAAGCGCTCTAAAATACGCTGCTCAGTACTTAAAGAAGACAAGGTCCACTACTCTCCCTTCGGCAACCAGAATCAGTCCGAAGGTCTCGTTCGCATCGATGCATCGATGCTGAGTGGCCGGGCTATTAAGCCAGTGTGTCGACCAGTCATCGCGGCGCGGGTGGGCACCGTAGGAACTACTCCCCTTCTGGGTTCATAGGTTAGCAGACGGCGAGAATCCTTAAACATTCAACCAAATCCTTGATCCGCCCTAGCGAGTTTAAAGATGCCGCTATAGACGAAAAATCTCCCTACGAACCAGAAGGTTTCTCACCATCTGGCTCGTAGGGAGTAATTAAGGCTCTAGCCTAATTTAGTGCTGACCCTCTGCGAACTCTTCGACCAACTTAGCGTTGAATGCAGGCAGGTCGTCCGGGGTACGGGAGGAGACCAAGCCCTGGTCGCAGTGGACCTCCTCGTCAACCCAGGTAGCACCTGCGTTGCGGAGATCGGTTTGCAGGGACGGGAAGGACGTCAAGGTACGGCCCTTGAGTGCATCTGCATCGGCTAGGATCCAACCGCCATGGCAGATGGCGCCCAAGGGGCGGTCCTCGCCCATGTGCTTACGCACGATGCTAACGGCTGCCTCGTCCAAGCGGATGAGGTCAGCGTTATTGGTGCCGCCAGGCAAGATGATGCCGTCGAAGGTCTCACCCTCGGAGTCCTTGGTCGTAGCATCAACGTTAATCTCGGTACCGTTCTTGCCCGTAATGGTGCCAGCCTTAGGCGCCAGAACCTTCACGGTAGCGCCAGCCTTCTGCACGGCCTCTAGCGGAGAGGTCAGTTCGGAGTCTTCAAAGTCATTGGTAGCAATGATTGCAATCGTCTTGTTTTCTAGCTCATCCATTATTATGACCTCCTTATTGTTGTTGGGTACGCAAATAGGATAACTCTACATTCGCGCACTCGCCACGTTTACTTTCGCGACCTGCAACAAGCTAGGATTTAGCCACCGATCTTGAAGTCACACACGTCGCCATCGTGCATGATGTAGTCTTTGCCTTCTTGGCGGACCTTGCCGTTGGCGCGCGCCTCGGCCATGGAGCCGGCGGCAACGAGATCGTCAAAGGAGACGATTTCCGCCTTGATGAACTTCTTTTCAAAGTCGGTATGAATAACACCGGCGGCTTGAGGGGCGGCAGCGCCTTGTTTAATGGTCCACGCGCGGGCTTCCTTTTCACCAGCGGTGAGGTAGGTCTGCAGTCCCAAGGTGGAGAATCCGGCCTTGGCCAAGGTAGCCAAGCCGGGCTCTTCTTGGCCTACTGCCTCGAGCAACTCGCTTGCCTCGTCCTCATCCAGCTCCAAGAGCTCGGACTCGGTTTGTGCATCGAGGAAGACGCAATCTGCTGGGGCGACGAGCTGGCGCAGTTCGTCCTTCTTGGCGGCATCGGTAAGCACAGCCTCATCCGAGTTAAAGACGTAGAGGAAGGGCTTAGCCGTCATCAGGTGCAGCTCGCGCACGAGGGAAAGATCAATCTCGCCGGACTTGGCGGCGGCGAAGAGGGTGCGGTCATCCTCCAGGATTTCCTGCGCCTTCTTGGTTGCCTCCACCACAGGTGCCAGGTCCTTATTCTTCCGGGCATCTTTTTCTAGGCGCGGCAGGGCCTTCTCGATGGTCTGCAGATCCGCCAGAATCAGCTCTGTATTAATAACGGAAATGTCGTTGCCGGGATCTACCCGGCCATCGACGTGGATGACATTGTCATCAGAAAAGGCGCGGACCACCTGGCAGATAGCGTCGGCCTCGCGGATATTAGCTAGGAAGGCGTTACCCATACCCTCGCCCTGCGAGGCACCTGCGACGATGCCGGCAATATCCACGAAGGACACGGTCGCCGGCAAGATGCGCTCGGAGTTGAACATCTTAGCGAGGGTGTCCAAACGGGGATCCGGCAGCTCCACCAAGCCGACGTTGGGCTCGATGGTGGCGAATGGGTAGTTGGCCGCCAAGATTTCGGAACGGGTCAGGGCATTAAACAAAGTGGACTTGCCCACATTGGGCAAGCCGACGATTCCTAGTGTAAGACTCACGGGGCTAATCCTAACGCACCTACCGCGTTATAAGGCAAGATGGTGGGGTGAGTTCTGATAAGCAACCAACACCCGAAAAGCCGCAGGCAAGCCCGGGCGATAAAATGGACGGTGACTTCGACACCAGCCAATTGGACGATGTATCGCCGCATCCCCCGGGCAATCAGGTCGATCGCTCCGTCATCGCGGGCGAAATGGTGAAGTCGACCTCCCTGTGGGCCGTGCGCCTGCTAATCATCGGCGTTTTCCTTTTTGCGATCTATCACGTCTTGGGTAGCTTCTGGCAGGGCATCCTGCCGGTGCTCTTGGCCCTTATTATCTGTACCGTGCTTCACCCCATGGCGCGTTGGATGCGAACAAAAGGACTGCCTGCAGGCCTGGCGGCGATTGTGACGATCCTTATCTCCTCGGCCGCCGTCGGTGGGCTCATCGCCTCGGTGGCGCCGGATTTCATGCGGCAATCCCAGTCGCTCTACCTGCAAACGGTCTCCGGCATCCAGCAGCTCCAGGTGTGGGCCCAGGGCCCACCCTTGAACCTCGATAGCGACGATATGAGCACCTATATCGACGAGGCCGCAGGCTGGTTGCAGGAGCGTGCGGGCGTTATCGCCGGGTCCGTATTTACGGGCATCGGCAATGCCACCTCATTTTTCGTCACGGTGTTCATCGTCTTGGTGCTCACCTTCTTCTTCCTGAAAGACGGCACCAAATTCCTGCCGTGGCTGCGCGATGCCACCGGCCGGCGCGCCGGCTGGCACCTCACGGAATTGCTCACGCGCGCCTGGAATACCCTGGGCGGATTCATTCGGGCGCAGGCAGTGGTCTCGCTTATCGATGCCATCTTTATCGGCCTCGGCCTCGTGCTTATCGGCGTGCCCTTGGCGATGGCCCTGGCGATCATTACCTTCATCGCCGGCTTCATCCCGTTCGTCGGCGCCATTGTCTCTGGCGCGCTCGCAGTGGTTATCGCCTTGGTATCTTTGGGCTTTACCCAAGCACTGTTGGTCTTGGGCCTCGTTATTTTGGTCCAGCAGCTTGAAGGCAATGTACTCTCGCCGTGGCTGCAGGCAAAGGCCATGAACCTGCACCCAGTTATCGTTTTGGTCTCCGTCATCGTCGGCTCCGCGCTCTTTGGACTCATCGGTGGATTCCTGGCCGTGCCGACCGCCGCCATGATCGCGGTTGCCTATCGCTACGTGCAGGACATGATGAAGCTGCAGTCCGGGGAAAAACACTCCTCCGAGCTCAACTACTCCACCGTCGCGGGCTATCTCATCGGCCGCTATACCGAAGAGCAAGCGCAATACAAGCGCGAGCAATGGCGCAATGTTCCAGAACACGCCAGCCCCGATATCGCCGGCGCCGATGCGGCTTCCGATGGCGACTCCACCACGCTCGATGACTCCGTCGATGTCGATTCCACCCCGGAGGACTATGACGAGCCAAGCATGCGCTCCAACCTGCGCCGCGCGCGGGATGCCTTCGAAAATCTTTTGAACGGAGATTCGAATAAATAGTGTGCCGTGTCGGCAGCACGTGTCATAGTGGATTCCATGACATCCACTTTGCCCATGCTGCTGCTGTTTATCGGTCTCCTACTGGGTGCCGTTCTGGGATGGCTGGCCCACTCTCATTCCGCTTCCCGCTCCGCGCCGAGCGAGGAGCACCGGGCGCTGCAAGAATCCCAACGCCGCCAGGCCGAGCTGCAACCGCTAGAAAAGGCCATGGATAGGCTCGGATTCCAGCTACAAGAACTGGAAGAAGACCGCACCGCCCACTTAGCCTCCCTGTCCAGCCAAGTGCAGGCGGTGACCCGCACCTCGTCCCAACTCACGGAGCGCACGGATCAGCTCGTTACGGCCCTCCGCTCGCCCAATGTGCGCGGGCGATGGGGCGAGATCCAGCTAGAGCGCGTCGTCGAACTCGGCGGCATGAGACGGCACGTGGACTTCGATTCCCAAGTCTCTGCCCCCTTAAACGGCCGCATCGTGCGCCCAGATATGCTCATCAACTTGGCCGGTGGCAGGCATATCATCGTCGATGCCAAGGTTCCGTTCTCTTCATACCTCGATGCGCTAGAAACCGACGATCCAGAAGAACACACCGGCTACCTGCGCCGCCACGCGCATCAGCTGCGCAGTCACATCCAGGCGCTATCCCACAAAGACTATATTGAGGCCTTCCAACCCACCCCGGAATTCGTGGTGCTCTTCGTACCCGCGGATCCTTTCCTCGATGCTGCGTTATCGGTCGATCCTGAGCTCATCGAATTCGGTTTTGAACGCAACGTCGTCATCGCGACCCCGAGCTCACTCTTCGCGCTCTTGCGCACGGTAGCTATGGGGTGGCACCAGGAAGATATTTCCGCCAAGGCAAAAGAAGTCCAACGCTTGGGACGTGAGCTCTATTCGCGGCTCAATACCCTTTCGGAGCACTATGGCAAGGTGGGCCAAGGACTCGAAAAGGCAGTAGAAGCCTATAATTCCACGCTCTCCTCGCTTGATTCGCGCGTGGGCGTGACCGCCCGCAAGCTGCACGAAATGGAGATTCCCGGCCGCACGAACAGAGCGCCGCGCGAGCCCTCCCCCATTGATACGTGGCCGCGCGGGACAAATTCTTCTTAAAATCTAGGCAGTTTTACTGCGTGGATATAGCCATTGGCCCGCGCCAGACGGTAGGATTTTGCGACGTGTCACTAGCCAAACAACGAAAGCCTACCGCCGCGCAAAGCCTGAGCATGCCGAGCATCTCGCTGCTGAAGGGCCTTGGGCTATTGGCGGCACTTTTGCTCACCGGCGCATTGATTTCCATTCTTGCCGGCTCCATAGGCTGGATGTACTTTGCCTTTCTCATCATCAGCTCCCTGCTCATAGCGCTCATCGTTGAGGAGCGGGGATTATTCCTGTCCATCGCGTCCATCCCCATTTTGTACGCGGTAACCGTGGTGACGGCGGGAATCTTCATCACCAAGTCCAATGCTCCGGAAGGCACCAGTTTTTCTAAAACGTCCCTGCTGACCTCCGTGTATCCGCTGGTCCAGAACTTCCTGTGGTTGCTTATCGCGGTTCTCGGCGCGACCGCAATCGGCGTCTTGCGCTGGATGCGCTTCCGCAAGGCCGCCCAACGTGCTGTGAATCAGCAAAAGGTCGCGCGGCGCGCGGACATGAAGCGGGATCGCCAGAACCGCGCTGAACGGCTTTCCGTGGCGGAACTCATGGCGCGCAATAGATCCGAAAACCCGCAGGCCCCCTCCCCACGCGCCTCCCGCCGCAGGTCGCACGCACAGGTGCAACCTCCGCGGAAGCCGCAGGACCGCATCCGCGGTCGCGACCGAGAAGAGCGCCGCCGCGAGCAACAGGCGGAACGCGAAAATCGCTTGCAACCGGATCCGCACCGGCGCGCAGGGGACGTGATACCACCGACCCCCGAACCAGATCCCGCTTCCTCGACAAAAGACACTGCCAAGAAGCAGCGTTGGGACGATAACCTCTACGAATAAACTAAACCGTGAGCCCCGGCACTCTTTAAGAGGCCACCAGGCTCACGGTTGTTGTCGTTTTAGGCGTTGCAGCGCTAGGTGCGGGCAGGACGCAGATCGCGCGGCAGCGCGAAAGTAATGGATTCGGTGGAGGTGGTTACTTGCTCCACGTCATTAAAGCCGCGCTCATCCAAGTATTCGAGCACCTCGCGCACAAGAAGTTCTGGCACGGAGGCGCCACAGGTCACGCCAACGGTCTCTACGCCGTCTAGCCACGATTCATCGATCTCGTCGGCAAAATCCACCAAGTGGGAGTCGCGTGAACCCGCCTCGAGCGCGACTTCTACGAGGCGCACGGAGTTGGACGAGTTCTTAGACCCCACCACGATCATAAGGTCGCACTTCGGTGCAATGGCTTTGACGGACTCTTGCCGGTTTTGAGTGGCGTAGCAGATATCATCTGACGGCGGGTTTTCTAGGTGCGGAAAACGCTCACGCAGCTTATTGACGATGACAACGGTCTCATCCACCGAGAGCGTGGTCTGCGAAAGCCAGATGAGTTTCTCATCCTGCAGGTAGTCTGGCAGCTTGTCCACGCCGTCGACGCCATCGACCAGATGCGTAACATCGGGGGCCTCGCCCGCGGTGCCTTCTACCTCCTCGTGGCCTTCGTGGCCCACGAGGAGGATGTGGTAACCATCGCGCTCGAAACGCTGGGCTTCCTTGTGCACCTTAGTCACCAAGGGGCAGGTAGCGTCCAAGGTCAATTGCTTGCGCTCCTGCGCCTGATTGCGCACCGCCGGGGAGATTCCGTGGGCGGAAAAGACGAGGTGAGCACCCTCCGGGGCCTCGGCGGCCTCTTCAACGAAGATGACTCCGCGCTTGGCCAAAGATTCAACGACATAACGGTTGTGGACGATTTGCTTGCGCACATAAATGGGTGCGCCGTATTTTTCTAGCGCCTTTTCTACGGTCTCGACGGCGCGGTCCACTCCAGCGCAGTAACCGCGCGGTGCCGCGAGGAGAACATTTTTACCATCAGTCATGCCTCCCAGAGTATCGAAAGGTAAAGCAAAACAATAGTAAGGGCTATCCAGCAGGGAAAGCGCCCATCTAGGCCACCCAAGCGGGGCGCCACGTGCCTTGAGCACCTACACTAAAGGGCACCGTATGGCGCTGTAGATGGAAAGGGTGGCTGCGTGAATCAACCGGCAAATACTCCAGAGACCCCGTGGCCCGTGGGCCAGGTCAATGACCAGGTGAAGGGATGGATCGAGCGCCTTGGATACCTGTGGGTGGAAGGCCAATTAACGCAGATCAATTACAAGCCCACCTGGAAGCTGTCCTACCTCACCCTGCGCGATGTGCAGCAGGAAAAGTCGGTGCAATTGACCTGCTCTTCCTCAATGCTGCACAACTTGCCCACGCCGCTAAAAGATGGCGACCGCGTCATCGTACACGGCAAACCCGCCTTTTATGCTGGCCGCGGATCCTTTTCCCTGTGGACCACGGAGATCCGGCACGTGGGCATCGGCGATTTATTGGCGCGCATTGAAAAGCTGCGCGCGCAGCTTGCCGCAGAAGGCCTCTTTGATCCCGCGCGCAAGCGCCCGCTTCCCTACCTCCCGCAGAAAATCGGCCTGATTACCGGCCGCGGTTCTGCCGCCGAGCGCGATGTCATGGCGGTCGCCCGCGACAGGTGGCCGGCCGTGCAATTCCGCGTCATTAATACCGCTGTTCAGGGGGCGAATACCGTCCCCGAGGTGATTTCCGCCTTGCAGGAGCTCGACGCCGATGCGGAGATCGATGTCATCATCATCGCCCGCGGAGGCGGTTCCGTCGAAGATCTCCTTCCCTTTTCTGAAGAAGCCCTGCAACGCGCCGTCGTGGCCGCCAGCACCCCGGTGGTCTCCGCGATTGGCCACGAGCCGGATAGTCCGGTGCTCGATAACGTGGCAGATCTGCGCGCGGCTACCCCGACGGACGCCGCCAAGCGCGTGGTCCCGTCGGTGGCAGAGGAACGCGCGGTCATCGCTGAGGCGCAATCCCGCATGGCGGCGGCCTTGCGCGGCTGGGTAGAACGCGAGCGCCGTGGATTGGATAATATCCGCTCGCGCCCAGTGTTGGCAGATCCGATGACGCCCATCCGCGATCGGCGCGAAGAGGTCGAGCGCATGCGCACGAGCATGCGCCGCGAACTGCGGGTGCTCTTAGACCGCGAGACCCGGCACGTGGAGTCCCTTCGCGCGCGGGTTTCTGCTTTAGGTCCTTCGGCGACGCTTGCCCGTGGGTATTCTATTGTCCAGGTCTTGCCCAAAGATGGCAGCGATCCGGAGGTCGTTAGCTCTTATGAGCAATCACCGCCCGGCGCGCAATTGCGCATTCGCGTGGGCGATGGTTCCATCACCGCCGTGTCCATGGCCTCCCAGGCCGCCGATTAGCCAGAAATAGTAGGAGAATTGCTGATGTCAGATGAAACCATTGGTTCCGGCCAGCCGGGCCAGGATGCTTTTACTCCCGTAGAGGAATTGAGCTACGAGCAGGCGCGCGATGAGCTCATTGAGACCGTCAAGATTTTAGAGCTCGGCCAGATGGGCCTGGACGAGTCCCTGAAGTACTGGGAGCGCGGCGAGGCGCTTGCTCGCACGTGCGAATCCCACCTGGATGGAGCCTCGAAGCGCGTGGAAGATGCCCTCGAAAGGGCGGAAAACAACGAGCAGCAGGCCGAGGAGGGTGAAGAGTAGTGCAGATTTATGGTTACCCGGGAAAGCGGATTGATTTCGTATCCAAATCGGCATCGGCAGGCTCCATCATGGGCGGCGATTCCCGCGCGCTGGTAGAGGAGTTCTTCGGGCCGGCGCATACCAGCACCCAGGTTTCGGGCACCGAGGAGGAACTGAGTTACTTTTCCCAGTCCATCGTGCTGCTGCTTGCCGATGCCCAGGTGGTCCAAGTCTCCATCTACCCGCAGCGTTCTCAGCGCGAGCGCGTGGATGTCTACCTAGAAAAGACGCGGCTGAGCGGCCTGGATGCCGCTGGCTTAGAAGAAGCCACCGGTAATACTGAAGGAATCACGGTGGAAGCGGACTCCGAGGGGCTCAGCGAGGTTACTTTCCGCTTATAGGCTTGGTCTTGATAAAGGCCTCGGTGGCGGCGGCGAATTCTTCATCGGGGGCCGCGCCGGAGATGATGAGGCGGGCATCGCCCAGGTCAACAATCCACAAGCGGCGCACCGAATCGTCATCGCTTGCCAGCACGCGCACCTGGTGGCCGGCTACCTCGCGAGTAGAGTTCAGCCCGCGGTAGTTCGCGTCGTATTTTTCGCCCGCGTCTTCTGCAGAAACCTGGGTTTGGGTGGATTCCACGTAATTTCCATCTGCGGTGAGCCAGCTGACGACGGTGGCTGTGTCGCCGCCTAACTGCGAACGGCGGGCCGCATTGGCCTGCCAGCCTTCGGGCATCTGGGGATCTCGGATAGCACCAATACCGGCGCGAGCCTGCGTATCCAGGAAGGTCTCCTCGTCTACCTCTTGAACTGGGCCTTGCTCTGTTTCCGGATTCACCGAGCAAAGCCCCGTCGCGCCCACCACGAGCAACATCATGACCACCACTACGGAAAGGGACAAAATGATGTCGCGAGCGCCTTCGAAAATCTTCGGTCTTTGTTCTGCAGCCACGCGCCTTAGTATCGCATGAGCCACCGTGAAAGTGCCACATGCCTCCCGCGTGCGCACATTCGCGCCGATAATGCTGCCTAGAGAAAGGAAAACCCCGCAAAAGGGGCCCCAAATCGGACCTATTGACGCCAAAAAGTGCCAGAATAGGACAAGTAGAACACTAATCGCGTGGGAATTACCCCCACGGTGAGAAAACATGGAAGGCAACCACTACACATGTCCGAAAATACTTCTTATTTGCCCGACCGTAACTTGGCCATGGAGCTGGTGCGCGTGACCGAAGCCGCCGCCTTGGCCTCTGGCCGCTGGGTTGGTCGTGGCATGAAGAATGAGGGCGATGGCGCGGCAGTCGATGCCATGCGCAAACTGATTAACTCCGTGGCGATGAAGGGCGTTGTCGTCATTGGTGAGGGCGAAAAGGATGAGGCCCCGATGCTCTTCAACGGTGAAGAGGTCGGCACGGGCGAAGGTGCGGCGATGGACATTGCCGTGGACCCGGTAGATGGCACGCGATTGATGGCTGAAGGCCGCCCCAATGCCATTTCGGTGATCGCCGCCGCAGAGCGCGGCACCATGTATGACCCATCTGCGGTTTTCTACATGGAAAAGATCGCCGTGGGCCCAGAAGCCGTCGGATCCATCGATATCAACCAGTCCGTGCAATGGAATATCGAGTCCGTGGCCAAGGCAAAGGGCCTGCGCACCGCCGATATCACCGTGGTGGTATTGGACCGCCCGCGCCACGAAAAGCTCATCCAGGAGATCCGCGAGGCAGGAGCCAAGGTACGCCTCATTATGGATGGCGATGTGGCAGGTGCCATCGCCGCCTGCCAGGATTCCAACTCCATCGACATAATGATGGGCATTGGAGGTACCCCTGAGGGCATCATCACCGCCTGCGCCATGCGGTGCATGGGTGGCGAGATCCAGGGCAAGCTGTGGCCGAAGGATGAAGAAGAAGCAGAAAAGGCCCGCGCTGCCGGACACGACTTGGATAAGGTCTTGGGCACCAATGATTTGGTTTCGTCGAAGAACTGCTACTTTGCCGCTACCGGCGTGACCAACGGTGACATGCTGCGCGGTGTTTCCTACCGCAATAATGGCGCCTCCACCCGTTCGCTGGTCATGCGTTCCAAGTCCGGCACCATTCGCTACGTCGATTCCTTCCACAAGCTGGCTAAGCTGCAGGAATACTCAGTGGTGGATTACTCGGACCCCACCAAGAACTAAACCTCACCCCCAAATGGCGGGGCAGGCTCGGGCTTTTCACCCACTGACTTTTAGCTTTTCGCCATACTGGGGGTAGGTGCACACAATCAATCAACCGAGGTGATTCTCATGACCGAATACCGTACCGAACATGACACTATGGGCGAGGTTAAAGTTCCCGCTGATGCCCTGTGGCGCGCACAGACTCAGCGCGCGGTAAACAATTTCCCTATTTCCGGCCGCGGCTTGGAAGATGCGCAGATTCGTGCGCTTGGCCTGCTCAAGGCTGGATGCGCACAGGTCAACAAGGATTCCGGCAGCCTGGATGCAGAAAAGGCAGACGCCATTATCGCCGCCGCACAGGAAATCGCGGACGGCAAGCACAACGACGCCTTCCCCATCGATGTATTCCAGACCGGCTCCGGCACCTCTTCCAATATGAACACCAACGAGGTCATCGCCTCCTTGGTGCATAAGCAGGGCGTAGAGGTTCACCCGAACGATGACGTCAACATGGGCCAGTCCTCCAACGACACCTTCCCCACCGCTACCCACGTGGCGGCCACGGAAGCGGCTGTCAATGACCTTATTCCGGGCCTGAAGGTCCTGCACGAGTCCTTGACTAAGAAGGCGAAGGAATTCGCGGACGTCGTCAAGGCCGGGCGCACCCACCTCATGGACGCCACCCCAATCACCTTGGGCCAGGAATTCAGCGGCTACGCCCGCCAGGTGGAGCTCGGCATCGAGCGCATCGAGGCTACCCTCCCGCGCTTGGGCGAGCTCGCCATCGGTGGTACCGCCACCGGCACCGGCCTGAATACCTCCGCTGAGTTCGGCGGCAAGGTGACTGAGGAGCTCAAGAAGCTCACCGGCGTGGAAAACCTGAAGGAAGCAGAAAACCACTTCGAGGCACAGGCTAATCGCGATGGCCTCGTAGAGTTCTCCGGCGCCATGCGCTCGGTGGCCGTATCCTTCAACAAGATTGCCAACGACCTGCGCATGCTGGGCTCAGGCCCACTGACCGGCCTGGCAGAAATCCACCTGAAGGACCTGCAGCCTGGTTCTTCCATCATGCCGGGCAAGGTCAACCCGGTTATCCCTGAGGCGGTCACCATGGTGGCCGGCCAGGTTGTGGGCAATGACGCAGCCGTTGCCTTTGGCGGTGCGCAAGGCCAGTTCGAGCTCAACGTCTTCATCCCGATGATGGCGCGCAACGTGCTCGAGTCCGCTCGCCTGCTGGCCAACTCCGCCCGCGTCTTTGCTGAGAAGTGCGTCGACCACATCGAGGCCAACGAGGAGCGCATGAAGCACTTCGCGGAGTCCTCCACGTCCATCGTGACCCCGCTGAACTCCGCCATCGGCTACGAGAACGCCGCAAAGGCCGCAAAACACGCCCTCAATGAGAAGATCACCGTCCGCCAGGCCGTCATTGACCTAGGCTTTGTTGACGGCGAGAACCTCACCGAGGAAGAGCTGGACAAGCGCTTGAACGTATTGAGCATGACCAACCGCGAGCGCGACAATATCTAATCTAAGCCACTTTTAGCGCTAACACCCCCGCTCGGAAATCACTCCTGAGCGGGGGTTTTCACATGCCTGAAGGCGCTTCCCGAGCACAGGAAGCGCAGGTAAGTAAGGGGAGGAAGGGGGCATCGGCAAGCGCAGGCTGTGAACTACAACATAAATTCGGCGTATACATCTACAAAATCACCCATTTTGCACTTGGTGCAAGTTTGCACCGAGTGTAAAGTTGCATTCTGTGCAAGAAGAACTATCACTACGCGAGCAGAAACGCCTAGAAACGCGGCTACGCATTGAGGATGCCGCCACCGAATTGGTGGACAAGCATTCCTTTGGCGAGGTCACTATTGAAGAGATCTGCGAACTAGCCGGTATTTCTCGGCGCACGTTTTTTAACTATTTCGATTCGAAGGAATCCGCCGTGCTTGGGGCGCCAAGTGCTGACTTCACCGAGGAAATGCGCGAGTATTTCCTCCACGAACCCACCACCAACATCATGGAACTAGTCCTTAACCTGGTGGAACAGCATATGGAGGGCCATCACGTTAATCCCACCATTCGGGAGCGACGCAAGCGCATTGCTAATGACCCAGAGGCGGCCGCCGCCTCCATTAGCCGCAAGCGGGCGAAATCCATCGAGCTTATTGGGCTCATCGAAGAGCGCCTTGACCGGGAACCGGAACTGCGCATTCTCGAGGGCCAGTCCACGGCAACGGAGGCCATGGTCATCGCCGGTGTGGTCCGCGAGGCCCTCTGGCTTTCCATTGCCGCCCCCGATAGCGATTGCAGCGACGCCCTGAGGTCGCGTCTGAATGATTCACTGATGTTGATTAATGATTTTATGAAAGGAATCCGATGGTAGATACAGCCGAAAAGGCTCCTGCGCAGGGCCAGTCGCGGGCGGATAACCTGGGGCTCATTTTCTCTGCGCTCGTGCTCACCATGTTGATGAGCTCGCTGGGCCAGATGATTTTCTCTTCCGCTTTGCCAACGATTGTTGGTGAGCTTGGCGGCGTTGACCACATGAGCTGGGTCATCTCCGCATTCCTTGTCACCATGACCATTGCCATGCCGATTTCCGGCAAGCTGGGTGACATGCTGGGCCGCAAGTGGCTCTACATTGGCGGCATCGCCGTCTTCGTCGTCGGATCCGCCGTCGGTGGTTTTGCCGATTCCATGACGGTCCTCATCGTCGCCCGCGCCGTGCAAGGCTTTGGCGCTGGGTTCATGATGATTTCCTCACAGTCCATCATCGCCGAGGTCACCTCCTCGCGCGAGCGCGGCAAGTTCATGGGCATCATGGGCGGCGTCTTCGGCCTGTCCTCTGTCCTCGGGCCCGTCTTGGGCGGCTGGTTTACTGATGGCCCCGGCTGGCGTTGGGGCATGTGGATGAACATCCCGCTCGGCCTGCTGGCCATGGTGGTCTGCATCTTGGTGCTCAACCTGCGCGTGGGCCAGGCCGATATGAAGCGCTTTGACTGGCTTGGCGCCACCTTCATCGCCATTACCACCGCTTCCCTTATCCTCATGACCACCTGGGGCGGCACCGAGTACGACTGGGATTCCTCCATGATCCTCACCCTCGGCGCCATCACCCTCGTCGGCGCCATTATTACCACCATCGTGGAATTGCGCGCTGCCGAACCGCTTATCCCGGTTCGCCTCTTCAAGAACCGCAACATGGCCCTGACCACCCTGTCCGGCGTCATTTTGGGCCTAGCCATGTTCGGCGTGCTGGGCTATATGCCCACCTACCTGCAAATGGTCCACACCCTATCACCCACCAAAGCTGGCCTGATGATGATTCCGATGATGGTTGGCCTTATCGGCACCTCCACCGGTGTCGGCTTCATCATCGCCCGCACCGGCCGCTACAAGATCTACCCCCTCATCGGCCTCGCCATTACCGCCGGTGCACTCTTCTGGATGTCCCGCCTGTCGGTAGACACATCCCTCACTCAACTGGGATTCGAGTTCCTCGCTTTCGGCATCGGCCTGGGCATGGTCATGCAGGTGCTGGTCCTCATCGTCCAGAACTCCTTCCCGCTCTCCCAGGTGGGCACCGCTACCGCGGCGAATAACTTTTTCCGCCAGATCGGCTCTGCCCTGGGCGCTTCCCTGGTCGGTTCCATGTTCATCAATAACATGCAGGATGAGATGGCCAACCGCCTGCCGCAGGCCATCCAACAGCTGGGACCTGAGGGCGCAGCCTATGCCGAGAAGTTTGGCAATAGCGACGGCAATGCCAATAGCCTGACCCCGGATTTGGTGTCTTCCCTGCCAGAGCCGCTCGAGCAGGCAGTATTAAATTCCTATAATGACGGCCTCACCCCGGTCATCGCACTGATGGTCCCGCTCGTCATCGTCGCCCTCTTGGTCCTGCTTCCCCTGCGCGAAGAGCGCCTGAAGGAAACGATCAATTAATGTCGCTCAATCCTGCAGAAACCGCCGCCACAAGTAGGGAGCTGCATGCTCTGCGCGATAGCCTGCCGCTTGCCGATGCCCCCATCGAGTCCGCGCTCGGCTACCCACCCGGCGGCCTCGCGGAGGTGCTCGATTTCGAGGCAAGCCCCATCGAGGTATGGCGCACCCGCGATTACCTCGTGGCCTTAGCCGAGCGCGAAGGCATTGACGTGCCACCCTTTAGCCACTTGCGCGATTCCATGCGCCCACAGGCACAGATGTGGTTTGGGCGCTGGGAGGTACCCGCAGTCTAAGGCCGCGTATCTCACCAAGCTTTACCTACGCACACTGCGTGGTAGAAAACAACGAAAGGCCGTAGCGACCGGGATGATTAATTCTCCCCGGCATCGCTACGGCCTTCGTGGTTAAATGGCACAGCGCCTTTAGAGGTGCTTTTCCTCCGGCTTGGGAAGCAGGAGCTCGTAGACATCGGTATCGCGCCACTGACCGGCCAACTCGCCATAGGTCATCTTGGCCATGTGTGAGTAGGTGCCGACCTTTTCAAACCCGCGAGACTTGTGCAGGCCCGCAGAACCTTCATTTTCTGGGAAGATCCAGGAGTGGATGGCCCACTTGTGCAGGTCCTTGCACACTTCAATGAGGCAATCGAGCAAGGCCCCTGCAATGCCACGGCCTTGGGCATCAGATCCCAAGTAAATGGAATCCTCTACCACCCCGTGGAAGACGGTACGCGAGGAAATCGGGGCGGCCGAAACCCACCCCAATACCTTAGAATCGTCGTCTGCCTCAACGGCTACGTGCACCGAGGCCATGATCTTGGAGCTCGTAAACTCCTCGTAGGTCAAGGATCGGGTTTCATAGGTGGCATGGCCGGTTTGTAGGCCCTGCTCGTAGATGTCCCGCATCTGCGGGTAATCGGCCGACGTGAAAGGCCGAATACGGAAATCCTTTTTCTTATCGTCCGCGGACGTCTGCTTGGCGTTCTCGCTCATAGGCACCATTATTACTGGTCTTGGCTGATTCTTGCTATAAAGATTTCATTAAATTCGCTGTCTGCGAAACGCATTCATCCAGCCCTCGCTTAGTCGTTGCCTTCTAATAGATCAGTTACGAGTTCCGCAATGGCGGAGCGCTCCGAACGCTTAAGGGTAATGTGCGAGAAGAGCTCGTGGCCCTTGAGCTTTTCGATGACCGCCTGCACCCCATCGTGGCGGCCCACCCGCAGATTATCGCGCTGTGCGACGTCGTGGGTAAGCACGACTCGCGAGCCTTCTCCCAAGCGCGAGAGCACGGTGAGCAAAACATTGCGCTCCAGCGACTGCGCCTCGTCCACGATGACGAAGGCATCGTGCAAGGAGCGGCCACGGATATGGGTCAGCGGCAAGACCTCTATAAGCCCGCGTTCGTGGATCTCTTCCAGGACGTTGTCAGAGACCAACCCTTCCAAGGTGTCATAGACCGCTTGGGCCCACGGGTTCATCTTCTCTGATTCAGAGCCCGGCAAGTACCCCAGCGATTGCCCGCCTACGGCGTACATCGGCCGAAATACCACAATGCGGCGGTGTTCCCCGCGCTCTAAGACGGCCTCCAAGCCGGCGCACAATGCCAGCGCTGATTTACCGGTACCAGCCCTACCGCCGATGGACACGATGCCAACCTCCGGATCCAGGAGCAGGTCCAGGGCGATGCGCTGTTCCGCCGAACGCCCCTGCACGCCGAAGGCGTTTCGGTCGCCGCGCACCAAACGCACCGCCCCGTCCGGCATGATGCGCCCCAGGGCAGATTGCGCGCCGGCAACCAAGGTGATACCGCAGTGCACCGGCAACTCTTCAACCGGGGTGTCATCGTCCGTGACAGCCCCGTCTAGCAGCACTTCCCCATCGCTGTAGAGAGCATCGATGACATCCGTGGTGGTATAGGCGGTGGCCATGCCGGAGTACCCGGTCAAAATGACGTCCTGGGCGTGATATTCATCGGCCTGCACGCCCACGGCGCCGGCCTTAACGCGTAGCGGCACGTCCTTGGTAACAAGGACCGTGTCCTTGCCTTCGTGCGCCAGGTTCAAGGCGCAGGCCAAGATGCGGTGATCCCCTTCCGGCCCGCGGAATGCGGCCGGCAAGAGCGACTGATCTTGGTGGTTGAGTTCTACCCGCAAGGTACCGCCAGCCACGTTGACCGGAACGGGTTGGTCGAGCGCCTCATAGGTAGCGCGCAGCTCTTCCAAAAAGCGAAGAGCTTGGCGGGCGAACCAGCCAAGCTCCGGATGATGACGTTTTCCTTCTAATTCAGAGATAACCACGACGGGAAGGACGACCTCGTGTTCAGCGAATTTTCGCAACGCCCACGGGTCAGATAATAAGACCGAAGTATCGAGAACATAGGTCTTGGTGGCGACGTCATTATCGGTGGTGCCTAGTGGAGTAGAAAGTACAGAGGGGCGAGTCATGGTGGCAGGAATCTTCCTTTGTGAAACGGTAGAAAGCTGTTCTTCCTTGTCTATCCCCCGGACCGCTGATGCTGCGATCTCTTGGGGGCTGCCACCCAACCTAAACTCCCAAGGTTGAAATCACATGGGTGGAAGATGAACTTTAAGAAAACGACAAATCCCTGCGGGAAAACCCGCAGGGAAAGTGATGAGAGGTGATCGGCGTACCGCGTGGGCAAGCGCCGAGTTCAGCCTTTAGGCCTCGACATCAGCCTTGAATTGGCCGTCTTCACCCTGCGTCCAGGAGATGCTGCCGTTGCTAAACTCCTGGGTCCAGCCTTTTGCGTCGGTTGCGTCAGCCTCTGGGTTGGTAGGCAGACCAACGGAGGAGTCGAGGCCGCCCTCGTTTACCCAGGTTTCAGCAATCTTGCCGATGACCGGCTGTGCACCAGTCTCCTCAGAGTAGGCCAAGTACTTGCCGCCCTCGAAGGTAGCCAGGGTGCCCTTATCGGAGGACTCTACGTTCTGCACGTCGCCCCACTCTGCCCGCTTTTCCTCGATGGCGGTTGCAAGGTCAGCGGGAACTTCTTCCTCGCCGCCAGCGGTGGTGATGGTCTGGGTACCGCCCTCTCCATTTTCGTCCTTGGAGCCGGTTGCCTCTGCAGCGGCGGAACCTGCGGCGTCGGTGGCATCGGATGCGGCAGAGCCGGCAGAATCCGAGGCGTCTGCGGCTACAGAGCCAGCGGTATCCTTGGCGTCATCGGCGGCATCCTCTGCGTCCGAGCATGCAACGAGTGCAACGGAAAGGGTTGCGGCCGCGAAGCCACCTGCAATACGACGAGTCATCTTGCGCATTTCTAGATCTACCTTTCGATTTTCAGCTGAAAAATTAGTTCGTTGTAGGTTTAAGCCGCCATTGTGGCGAGCGAAGCCAACGGTATACGCGATCTGCACGGTCCTGCCACTGTGTGCAACGAAACTAGCACGGATTCTCCTTCACATCATCGCCGTTTGCGCTGCTTAGGGCGCTTCTTTTGCTTTTGTAACGGATTGTTAACAATCCTTCGGGACTGTTTGGCTTTAGCTTTTTCACGGGCTGTGCGCTTCGGTTTTACTTGCCTGGAGGAGCGAGCGGTGCGGCCCTTTGCGATGCCCACAAAGTCCTGGATGGCCTCGCCATCCTCCGCCTTCCGCCAGACCAAGGCAATTTCCGTCACCGGCACGCCGCTATCCTTGAGCGCGAGCGGGACCACTTGTTTCTTGCTGAGGATTTTTATAAGCGGCAGCGGTGCGATGGCGATGCCCACGTTGGCCGCGACCACCTGCAAGGCCTCGCGCACGGCGGCGATATCGACCTCGCCGGCATCGGTGAGGCGGTAGTTGAGGTGCTCATCGGAGACATCGGCAAGCGCCAGTGCCTCACCCACCTCCGCATAGACTGAGTCTTTTGGAACCGCGATGCCGGGGGCCTCCTCATAGAGGCGCACCACGTGAAAGGAGTCATCCACCCGAGGGTCCGGCAGGCGCGTTAGCGCCAGATCCACGTGACCTGCGAGCAATTCCGCCAAGCTGTCATCCGCATCGACGGTGAATAAACCGCCATGCGCAGTATTGTCCTGAAATCTCTGAAACCATTTTCCAGGTTCCGTACCGGTCACAAAGGCTAAGCGCAGCATGGAGCACAGTCTACTGAAAGTGCTACGGTTAAACCGTGAGTGAACAACATAACCAACAGCAACCGTCCGGTACCGCAATGCGCGCGCAGACCGCCGCTAAGAAGCTGAATATCTATCTGCCCGCCGCGCCTGAAGAATTTCAAAATAGCGCGGTAAGCCACGAGGAACTGCGCGAGCTGCAGCACAATCCCCCGCAGTGGCTGCAAACGCTGCGCCGCGAAGGCCCCCACCCCCGGCAGGAAGTTGCCCACAAGCTGGGCATTTCCGTCACCGCACTAAAGAAGAATGACATGGATAAGCCGCTGACCACCGCGGAAATCAGCGAGCTATTGGAAAAGCAGCCTGAGTGGCTGCAGCAAGCCCGCGCCACGCTGGCGCAGGCTCGCGGCCACGACGTCCACAAGGACGCCGCAGAGGATTCCTTAGAAGATAAGGACTAAACCAGCTTCCAGTCCTCGAGGCCTTCATACAGCGGGTAGTGCTCGGCGATCTTATCGACGCGCCGACGAAGTGCCTCGACATCGGCGTTTTTGCCCTGTGCCAAGGCGGTACCGATAACATCTGCAACCTCGGTGAAGGCATCCGCATCGAGGCCACGGGTGGCCAGGGCGGAGGTGCCGATGCGCAGGCCCGAGGTGACCATCGGCGGGCGAGGGTCGTTCGGGACCGCATTGCGGTTAACGGTGATTCCTACCTGGTGCAAGAGGTCTTCTGCCTGCTGACCATCGAGCTGCGAATTGCGCAGATCGACCAAGACGAGGTGGACGTCGGTGCCGCCGGACACAACGTCCACGCCAGCTGCCTGCGTATCTTCCGCCAAGAGGCGATCGGCTAAAATGCGGGCGCCCTCAAGGGTGCGCTCCTGACGCTCCTTGAATTCCTCGCTGGCCGCAATCTTCATGGAAATAGCCTTTGCCGCCACCGCGTGCATCAGCGGTCCACCCTGCTGGCCTGGGAAGACATTGGAGTTCAGCTTCTTTGCGTATTCCTGCTTGGCCAAGATCATGCCAGAGCGCGGACCGCCCAAGGTCTTGTGCACGGTGGTGGAGACGATATCGGCGTGCTCGACAGGGTTCGGGTGTAGGCCCGCGGCAACCAGACCCGCGAAGTGGGCCATATCAACCCACAGGTAAGCGCCCACCTCATCAGCGATTTCGCGGAAGGCCGCGAAATCCAGGGTGCGCGGGTAAGCGGACCAACCGCCGATGATAACCTTTGGCTTCTCCTTAAGTGCCTGCTCGCGCAGCTTATCCATGTCCACGCGCATGGTCTCTGGATCTACGCCATAAGCTGCAACATCGTAAAGCTTGCCGGAGAAGTTCAGCTTCATGCCGTGGGTCAGGTGCCCACCGTGGGCCAAGGACAGGCCGAGGATCTTATCGCCCGGCTCCGCGATGCTGGACAGGACTGCGGCATTAGCCTGCGCGCCGGAGTGTGGCTGCACGTTAGCAAATTCCGCGTTGAAGAGCGCCTTCGCGCGGTCGCGGGCGAGATCTTCAACAACATCGACGTGCTCACAGCCGCCGTAGTAACGACGCCCCGGGTAGCCCTCGGCGTACTTATTGGTCAGGACAGAACCCTGTGCCTGCAGGACGGCGCGCGGCACGAAGTTTTCAGACGCGATCATTTCCAGGGTTTCGCGCTGGCGGGAAATTTCTCCCTGGATAGCGCCGAAAACATCTGGGTCAAGATCGCGCAGGTCAGTATTAAAAGAAGCCATATAAGACTAGTCCTCTTCTCGGTAGGAAGCAGTATGAACTATTACATATCATAACCTTTCGGCTACCTTACAGGGGGCAAATTTTTCATTCCCTTATCGCCGCGTGCGACAATTAAGTTATGGCGCGCAACCTGGATTCAAGCCCCTACCTCGACTTTGACCGTGAAACCTGGCGTGAACTCCGTAAATCCATGCCGCAGGTGTTGACAGAAAACGAGCTAGAAGAGCTACGCGGCATCGGCGACCGCATTGATTTGGACGAGGTGGCAGACGTCTATCTCCCCCTCTCCCGTCTTATCCACATGCAGGTTACCGCTCGGCAACAACTCACCGCCGCCACCGAGGCCTTCTTGGGCAACCCACCCACGCACGTGCCCTTCGTCATCGGCGTGGGCGGTTCCGTGGCCGTGGGTAAATCCACCACCGCCCGCCTCCTCCAAGTGCTCCTACAGCGATGGGACTCACACCCGAAGGTGGACCTAGTGACCACGGACGGGTTTCTCTTTCCCACCCAAACGCTTAAAGACCGCGGACTGATGAAGCGCAAGGGTTTCCCCGAATCCTATGACCGCCGTGCACTTATGCGCTTTGTTACCGACGTCAAATCCGGAAAACCCTTGGTCAAAGCGCCGCTGTATTCGCATATCACCTATGACATCGTCAAAGATCGCTATCAAGAGGTCAATCAGCCGGATATCTTGATTTTGGAAGGCCTCAACGTCCTCCAGACCAGCCCCACCTTAACCATCGCGGATCTATTTGATTTCTCCGTCTACGTCGACGCCCGCACGGACGATATTGAACAGTGGTACATCGACCGCTTCCTCACGCTGCGCCACACCGAATTCCGCCGGCCCAATGCCCACTTCGCTGCTTATGCCGATATGAACGATGAGCAGGCGCGCGCCCAGGCCCGCGAGATTTGGCAATCCATTAACCTGCCAAACTTAGTGGAAAATATCCTACCCACCCGCGTGCGCGCATCGCTGGTGTTGAAGAAGGGATCGCATCACCTGGTTGAACAGGTCCGCATGCGAAAAATCTAGCCGCTACTTACCAAAGCGGCGCGAACGCTGCGAATAATCACGCAGCGCGCGCAGGAAATCTACCTTCCGGAACGCCGGCCAATAGGTATCGGTGAACCAGATTTCTGAATAGGCTGCTTGCCACAGCAGGAATCCGGAAAGCCGCTGCTCGCCGGAGGTGCGAATCACCAAGTCCGGGTCCGGCAGGCCCTTGGTATATAGGTGTTCCGTGATTGAGTCTGCGGTGACTCGGTCCGCCATCTCGGCCGCGCTGGTGCCCTTTTCGGCCTCGCTGCGCACCAGCTTCTGAACGGCATCGACGATTTCTTGGCGCCCACCGTAGCCCACGGCCACATTGACGATAACCCCTTGGTTATCCTTGGTTTCCTCAGCGGCGTCAACCATGCGCTGTGTTACCGGCGCGGGCAACAACCCTAAGTTACCCACAAGACGCACCTGGCAATCCAGATCTCCCTGAGACAGATGCGTGACCACATCAGAGATGATGTCAAAAAGCAGCTGCACTTCCTGCTGGCTGCGCTTCAAGTTCTCCGTGGATAAGAGGTAGATGGTGACTACCTCAATATCGGTATCGCGGCACCACGCGATCATCTCTCCAATTTTCTTCGCCCCCTGGCGGTGGCCGTGGCTGATATCCGTAAACCCGGCTTCCCGCGCCCAGCGGCGGTTGCCGTCAGCCATGATCGCCACGTGCTTCGGCTGCGGTCTGCCCTTGATAAGCCGCACGAGGCGTGCTTCATACAGGGGGTACATCAGCCGCTTGAGAAATGTCACGTTGATTACTCCAGCCGCTTAGAAAATCGACTTCTTGCGGTTATCGTAAAGGCCAGCTTCCTTGAGCGCCGCATCCACTGCTTCTTCGTCGAATGGATCGATTCCGTGGTCTTCAGCGAACATGGTGCGCCGACGGAAGCGCGAATAGCGGCGATGGAAGTTCCAGCCCGCTACCAGCACGGCAACGCCCAAGATGGCCAAGATGAGCAGTCCGATGGGCGAGGCTTTGCCAAACTCGGGCCCCATTGGCCCACCCTCAGCACCTTCTGTGCCTTGCGCAAGGACAGTGACATCGTGCGCAGCCAAGAAAAGGGAGTCATAGACGCTCATGCTTTAAGTCTCCTCGTTCTTTTCAATGCCCGCAAATAAATCATTTTCCGGCAGCGACGTCGATACTCGGGTCTTAGCTAATTCAAACTCTTCTGTAGGCCACAGACGCTGTTGAACCTCCACGGAGGTGGCCAAGAAGGCGCCCGCGGGATCGATCTGCGTGGCGTGCGCCCGCAGCGCATCATCGCGGTTTTGGAAGTAATCGGCGCACTCCACCTGCGTGGTAACGCGAGCCATAATATCGCCAAAAGCCGTGTCCCAGCGCGCCAGCATAGGACCATACGGGCTGGGCTTTCCCTCCTCAAGGAGGAGATCGTGAAACATCTTCATGCGTTGGTACACAAAGCCATGCGAGTAGTACAGCTTCAGCGGCTCCCAAGGCTCGCCCAACTCTGGGTGGTAGTCAGGGTCACCAGCCTTTTCCCACGCGATCATGGAGGCGCGGTGGACCATGAGGTGGTCTGGGTGCGGATAGCCGCCATTTTCGTCATAGGTAATGATGACCTGCGGGCGGAATGAGCGAATAACGCGCACCATTTCCTGGGCCGCTGCATCATCGCCCATCAGGGCAAAGCAGCCTTCCGGCAAGAGGTCTTCCATGCTCTTGCCTTCCTCAGGATCCGGCAGGCCGGAATCTACGTGGCCTAACCACTGGTGTTGGACCCCAAGCGCGCGGGCTGCCTTAGCCATTTCCTCGCGGCGTACCTCAGCCATGTTTTCCTTAACGCCAGGACGGTCCATCGCCGGGTTAATAATGTCACCGCGTTCACCACCGGTGCAGGTCAGCACCATTACATCCGCACCTTCTGCAGCGTAACGGGCCGTAGTCGCGGCACCCTTGGAGGATTCATCGTCCGGGTGTGCGTGGATTGCTAGGAGGCGAAAGTCGCTCACTGAAAATCCATCCCCTTTAAAACTAGCTTTTAGAACAGATCACTATCTTAGTAGATAATGGGAAAATGGTACTCCTCGGTTAAAGTAGTGCTATGACTTCCGCCGGAAATTCTCGCTCCTCCGCGCGCTACGGCTCGCGCGATAAATCACAAAAGAACTCTGGTAGCTGGACCAATAAGGCACTGGTGTTGATTTTCACCGCCATGCTCGTCACCCTTCTCTACTACGGCTTCCAGTATTTTCGGGAAAAAGAATCAGTCAATGCGCAGATCTCTATGGTCACCCAGGAGGTTCTGAGCGATGACACCACGCGCGTCTGGGTCGATGTGAGCCGCAATCACACCGATGAGGATGCCTATTGCATCGTGCAGGCCTACGATTACTCCAAATCCGAGGTGGGCCGCCGCGAATTTGCCGTTCCCGCCGGCGGAAATGAAACACATCGCATTGCCGTCGATGTCCCCACCAATGCCCGCGCCGTCGCCGGTGGCGCCTACGGCTGCTCCGGCAATATCCCGGATTACCTGGATATGAACAACCCCGACTACGCGGAAAGTCGCTAGCTCCATGTGCTAGGATTTGTACAGCCTAGAACTGGGCATTTGCCTGGTTGCATACTTAACTTCGGTCCCGCCACCATCGCGGGGCTTTGACCACTATTCCACAGCACGGAAGGTTTTAGAATGGCTGAGCAGCAAAAGCAGTACATCACCCCAGAAACCAAGGCAAAGCTCGAGACCGAGCTGCAGGAGCTTATCGATCACCGCCCAGAGGTTGCGGCGGAAATCAATGAACGCCGCGAAGAGGGCGACCTGAAAGAAAACGCCGGCTACGACGCCGCCCGCGAGATGCAGGACCAGGAAGAAGCCCGCATCAAGCAGATTTCTGAGCTGCTGGCTAACTCCACCACCGAGCGTGGCACCATGCAGGAAGGCGTTGCCTACACCGGCAGCGTTGTCCACGTGTACTACAACGGCGACAAGAACGATAAGGAAACCTTCCTCATCGGTACCCGCGCCGCTGCGACCGATAACAAGGACCTAGAGACCTACTCCGAGCAGTCCCCGCTGGGCGCCGCCATCATCGGTGCGCAGGAGGGTGAAACCCGCGAGTACTCCGCACCAAATGGTAAGACCATTTCGGTAACCATCGAATCGGCTGCCCCATACGATTCCGCCAAGGCCGCCACCCCGCGCGAGTCCTAATTTCCTCCTTCCGCCCCACTACCGCCTTCACTACTCTGGAGAAAGAGCACATCCCCATGAAGAAATTCTCCCGTTTCGCTACCGCTGGATTAGTTTTTACCGCCGGTCTTTCCTTGGCCGCATGCCACCCGCCGAACCAGCAGGATTCTGAATCCGGCAAGATCGAAAACGCATCGACCTTCACCGGCGAGGCACCGGCGCAGAAGAATGCCGAGACGTCTTCATCTGCTGCTACTACCGAACCCGGAGTGGATCCGGAGGGCCTGCACAACGGGGTCGAGGAACCTGAGCAGCAGCCAAACGCCACCGCGACGCAACTGCCGCAATAAAAGAAGTGGGCTGAAGGATTATTTCCTTCAGCCCTTTTTCTTTCCCCCCAATTTACTTTCTAGGATTCTCGCGCCCAATTGCCGATGACCCCAGGCACGACCGCCGGTGGCTCGCCCAACAGATCCCGTTTATTCGGATCGCGCTCAACTTGAGTCGTTACCGCCTTCACCCGATTCTTGTCATTTCCCTGACCCCGGGCTCCCATCATTGGTGCAAAGGCTCGCATGCCTGCGGCCGGCCTCGCGGCAACAGATTTGGTACCGGCGCCAGTGGTGGCGCCTCCCCCGCGCACCACGGCTTCACGTGCAGCGCCCCTTTCCAGGGGTCCTCGGCTACCGTTACCACCGCTGCTATTGCCAGCAGCTTCACCTGCCGCGCGAGGAAGCGCACCTCCCACGCCGCGAGCTCCGACGCTCTCACCGGAACCACCACGCAGAGCTGCTCCGCCACGCGCACCGGTTCCGCCAGCACCCAATCCAGGAGCGGAATTTACGACTGCGCCCATATGTCCGCCTATTCCAGAACCAAGCCTTCCACCCGTACCCAAGGCCCCGCTGCCGATCCCGGCCAGTGGATTGAATCCGCCACCGCGGAGAGCGCCAGGATTCCCGCTTCCGGCTCTCCCGCCTAAGTTAGGAGCACCCGCGGCGTTTGCGATTCCAGTTCCGGTACCTAACCCAGACCCAGTGCCTATCCCCATAGCACCGGGCCCACCGCCAGACATTGACATAGAACCTAACTGACTATGCGGCGTCGTCCCAGGGAGTGAGGCTCCACTGGTTGCGACATCGCGACCGCTGATATCTATTCCATCGCCCACCCCTAGTTGGGAAAGAGCCTTTCTACCGTCTGCATGCAATTGCTCCTGGAATGCGGCGGTCTCCTCTGGAGCCATTCCGACGGATTCCAAATCGTGGACTGTACCATTTGCAACGTCGAAGTTTCCCGGCCCTACATCGCCGCGGGCAATAGCGTCTTGGATCGCGCGCGGCCACACGACATTGTCGGTATTGTATTTCTGGCCATCGCCATTCACACCAGACAAACCGGCGTCAACGCCGCCTCCTCCGGAGGCCGGCGACTGTTCCATCAACGCATGCTGATTTGGCATTGCGTCAATGGCCAACCTTTGAAGATCCGGCTGGAGCTTTGCCAACGCCGCAGTCTCTGCAGCTTTTCGCTCCGTCGGGTCAGGGATCTTCATAATCTCCATCGCCATTGCCATTGCCGACGGCTGAATCATCATCAACCGCGAGTGGAAACCAGTGAGCTTTTCTCCCATTGCTTCAGCATTGGCCACAAAGTGCTTCCCCGAGGCCGCTACCTCACGGATCTTCGTTGCCGCCCGCGACGTCGTTTCGCTGTCATTCTCACTTTCCAAGGAGCCAGCGGCTTGTTCAAGCCCACTCACGATCTCCCGAACCTCGGAACCTAAAGAGCTCCACCGCGCATTGGCCTCGGAGACGCTCCAAATCTGCGTGGACATCAAGTCCGTAGCCAGCTTGGTAATCGATGTGCCGACGTTAACTACAGGCGGCGTAAACATAAACGGGCTATACCCCGGCTCCGGCTGGTCCATAACCGGCATCGATTCAACGCCAATCTCGCCGCCAGCGTCCGCGATATCCATCGCCCTACTATTTGCAGCTTCTTGGGCTTCAAAGCCTCGGGCTTCACGAGCAAGACTGTCGTAGAGCCAATCCAATTGCCCTGCAAAAGAGGTCAACGAATTACTTGCTGAACTAGGATCTGTTTCCAAAACCCTCTGATGGATTGATCCGACATGATCGATCCCTCTAACCGGCGAAAAACTAGCATTCAGCGGCGAGTGCGTTTCTAGGACTGATTGTTTCAAGTTTTCACGCAATGATTCAGTTTTCATCGCAACTGAAGCAACGCTATCAAAGTTGATTTCCATAATTCCCCCCGATTGATTTTATTGAAGTTTTGTCAAAATTTCTCTAGCCTGTGAACATTTCTTCTGGTACGAATCGCTCAAATCAGTTACCGAATGACTGACCTGCAAATAACCCCGATTTGTCAGCAATTCTACCGTGCAAAATATACCCTTGAAATCACTATTTTCAATAACTATTCCTAATGAGGAATCACCTTCGCTATTCTTTGCTTCATTATTACTTGCAGAAATAAGGGTGCTAGTAAAGCCAATCACCCCACTATTGCGTTGATTGGATCCAGCCTTGAATGTACAAAAGGCATAACCAGATTTCCGTTCTTGATCACCTACAGGTAAACCGATCCCAGCAGCCTCCAGCCTGTCCTGTGGAATCTCCGTACATGGATCGAATAGCTCGAAATCTGGATCTGCAGGATCAAATTCTCCCGGTGGCGGTAGTACTCCGGAATCCCCATCTGCCCTGGCGCCGGTCTCCCCCCGAAAACCGGCGCCAGCCCCCGAATTCTCGTCTTTGGAGTGTCCCGAATCCCCCAGATTATCTTCCACGTCATCCCCCTGGTTCCCGTTGGCATCACCCGCGCCATCGGCCGAACTAGTGCCATCAGCTTCTGCCGACATCGCGGCGTCTTCTGATGCGCTCCTCGAGCCGACTTCCGCAGCGCAGCCACTCAGCGCGACCGAACTGACTACCAGCGCTGCTACGGTTGCCTGACGTTTCACAACAATCCTTCGGTTACCCCTTTTAGACGAGCTGGAACGAGAAGAAAATAGAGGAGAGAACTCTCTACCTTCCGGTTTCCCGTTCCCGCCACATAGCATGCATGAATCGTGCAAAAATTTCTTGTCGAGCCCGCAAATTAGTCACTATTTAACTATTTCAGTTATCCCATACGCCACATTTATAACTTTCCACATGGTGAAATTTGCTGCTCATTAGCTGTCTTAAACCTGAATGCGCTCTCCTACCCGCTTAAAGGCTAAAGAACGACTTAACACCCCCTCAATTACCCCAATAATTACACGCCCGTAATCCAAACGCGGACACAAAAATGGCCCGCACCGTAGTGCGGGCCGAAAGCGCGAAAAGGCTTAGTTGCGCTGAACGTAGCTCAACAGGCGAAGAATTTCGGTGTAGAGCCAGACCAAGGTTACGGCCAAGCCGAGAGCTACGCCCCATGCCTGCTTAGCAGGAGCACCGGCGCGGATAAGGCGGTCTGCTTGGTCAAAGTCAGTCAGGAAGGACAGAGCAGCCAAGACAATGCAGACCAAGGAGAAGATGATGGCGAGGGGGCCACCATCCCGCAGTGGGTTGAAGTCGAAGAAGATGGCACCCAAGAAGTTAGCGAGAGCCATGACCGCAACACCTGCGATGAGGCCGACCAAAATCTTGGTGAACTTTGGGGTGACCTTTACTGCACCGGTCTTGTAGACAATAAGCATGCCGATGAACACGCCGATGGTACCGACGATTGCCTGGCCAATCAGCGCCATGCCATTAGAACCACCGATGGTACTGTTCGCGAATACGAAGGAGAAGCCACCAACGAAAAGGCCCTCGAATACTGCGTAGGTGAGGGTCGCGGCCGGCGAGCCCCACTTACGGCCAAAGGAGGCCACGAGTACGGTGATGAATCCGCCAATGCCACCGACGAGCATAAGCATCATGGCTGTGCCTGGGTTCATGGTGCCCAAGTAGAAGTTGATGGCAGCGACCACGATAATAATGCCGAGGGTAATTCCCGTCTTGGTGACGACGTCATCCACGGTCATAGGGCGAGGGGCTTCGCCCGCGTAGCCGGGGTTCTGCTGCTGGCTACTTTCAGTTAGCGAGGTCATAACCGGATTGCTTGAACGCACGGTTGTCCTTTCTCAGTGATGTACAAATCAGCTTTCTCATGTAGATCAACGTCACCACGCCCCATAAAGTTCCTCATTTAGAATAATTTGCTCAAGATCCCAAGAAATTTATTACTGGACCGTTGCCTCCGCTGACGTATCCCGAGCTATGCTGCTAGGAACTTGCTCTCCTGTCGGGTGAGCCGAGGATTTGCTATCCGTAGCTTCGATATAATCTTAGAAGAGGTACCTTCTTCATGAGCTGATCCTCAAGTGCCTAGACAGTCATAATTCGGCCAAGAGTTAAGGAACATCTTGCGATTTACACTCATTTCCACTGCCACAGCAATCATCATGACGCTGGCGGGAGCTAGCGCATTTTTCATCCCTGCATTCATTGCAGTCGGAATTGCCATCGACAGCAACAACCGGAAAAACAGTGCAGCCTAAAATCACTGACGTAGATACAGGCAAAGGGCCGTGAACCGGCGAGGATTGGGCCGCACGCGTCTTTGGCTCGCGGATGTGGTGGGCGAATGGCACGCGACTAGGCCGGGCCCTCCCAGCCAGTTAAAACGCTAGGCCCAGCCATACTAAAAGTCTCGAGACACCATAGGAACGATGTCTCGAGACTTCACAGCGTGCCCCCAGTGGGACTCGAACCCACACTGAATCGATTTTAAGTCGACTGCCTCTGCCGATTGGGCTATGGGGGCGGGCGCAAGGAATAGTGTAGGACACTATTCCTAAAAAGAGTTAATGAGGGGTCGATTCACTAACCAGACCAGCAATGATGCCGTCCAGGATGTCTTTTTCACTGATGAAGAAGCTGCGTGCATCGCTAGTGCGCTCGATGAGCTGCATGATTCCTTCAACTGCTACTGCCCCACCGCCGATGACATCGGCGCGACCCGGGTGAATGACGGGATTCAGGGCGCGTTCCTCCGAGGGAATGCTGACGAGTTGCTTGAGCAGCACCCGCAGGGCATCAAAACGCAGCTCCGAGCCGTGGATCGCATCGGGGTCATAGCGCTCTAGCCCCTGGGCCAAGGCGGATAGCGTGGTAAATGTGCCTGCACAACCCACAATGGTGCGCGCCTTGGACATGGGGACGATCTTTTCCACCTCGCCCATACGCTCTGCCACGTATTCGGAAGCGATCTCTATTTCTGATTCCGTGGGCGGGTCAGTGCGCATGATGCGTTCTGTCAGGCGCACACAGCCCATGTACGCAGAGTGCGAACCTAGAATCTCTTCATCGGCGGTGCCCACGACGAATTCGGTGGAACCGCCGCCTAAGTCAATGACGCAGAAGGGGCCGCGATCGGGCTCCATATCGGCTACCGCGCCGTTGAAGGACAAGAGCGCCTCTTCTTCACCCGAGATAACCTCCGCCTTTGCGCCGGATTCAATCTGGCCCAAAAGCTCGGCGGTCATATCGAAAAATTCCTGCTGGTTCTTCGCATCGCGGGTGGCACTGGTTGCCACCATGCGCACGCGGGTAACCTTTTCGAACTTCATCTGGCGCACATAGCCCTCCAAGGCCACGCGGGCGCGCTCTAAAGCATCGGGCGCGATTTCACCCGTTGCATCCACGCCTTGGCCTAGGCGAATGATTTCCATGGTGCGGGTGATATCGCGCACCTTGCCGTCTTCATCGATTTCAGAAATTAACAGTCGAATGGAATTGGTACCGCAGTCGATGGCTGCCACGCGAGTCATGTCGTACTCCTATTCAGCGTTGGAAAAATCGAACTCTGCTAGGTCAATGCCCAGCTCTTCCACCGTGGGCCAGTCCTGCGGAATCGCCGTACCGCGTAGCTTACCGTGGTCGGCCGCCATGGCCACAGCCTCGGTGCCGAGGCGGAAGTGCTGGGGGCCTTCGGCAAGCGCATAGGCAATGAGCACGTGCAGGCACTTCACTCGCTCCGGCATGCCGCCGCCGGAAAAGTCCGTGCCCAAGTCTTCAATCTCGTTGCGCTTGGCCAAGAAATGCTCGTGGGCCTGGTGATAGTCCGCAGCAAGCTCCTTGTCCTCGGCCAGGCGGGACTCCATCCACTTCATCACATGGGCGACCTCCAACCGGGAGGCTTCCGCGGTCAGGCGAGGATCGGTGAGGTAATACAGCGTGGGAAATGGGGTGCCATCCGGCAACTTAGGAGAAGTTTTAATCACGGCCGGTTGGCCGTCCGGCGTGCGAAAAGATACCTCCAGCACGCCGCGTGGGGTGCGGCCCAATTGCTCGGAGACGATGGCTGAATCTGCATCAGTGACGGTCATGCGAACAATTATCGCACATCGCCGCTTTCCTCAGGCGCTGGCTCAATCGGCAGGTGCTGCGACTCGCGCGCTGGGGCCTCTTCTTCTGGCGGCTGCGCCACCGAATCCCACAGCACCTCAAACCATGGACGCGAATCTTCCTGTGCCTGACTATCGGTAGTGACCTGGTTATCGGGCTGAATATTAGGATCGAGGATGCGGTACGCGGTCTCGCCCTGCTCTACCACGCCGAAGCGCCGCCGGGCTTCCTGCTTGATAAAGTCCTCTGATTTATATTTATCGATCTCTTCTAACAGGGCATCTTTTTCATCCTGCTTCGCCGCAATCGATTCATTCAGCCGGGCGATTTCGGAGCGGCCGTGGTAATAATTGCGCAGCGGCACCGCGATGATGACGAGCACCACCAGCACAAAAACAACGATGACGGTCATGCCAACGATGCTCATGCGATCGGGCTTGCGGTTCTTCTTTTCCTGCGCCCGCTGGGATTTGCGGATATCCGCAGCACGCGAGGCCACCGGAACCCTAGTGCGGCTCCGGCGGCGCTCCGTCTTCTTCTCACGTGCCATAGGATTACTATCCTAGCGCCGCCACACCAGTAACAAGGGCGTGGCACGCGCGGAAATTCACCAACTTTCTCGGGCGATCTCATCGCCCGAGAACATGTGCTGCCCAATGGGCCCTCCGCGGACTCCCTGCGCAGAACTAGGGACACAAAGAGGAAGTCCCCGCCGCACCTTTGTGGGGTGCAACGGGGACCGAATTTCCTAGCGGCGTCTAGCTTCTAGACTAGACCGCTAGGCCTTAAGCATTGAAGCGTGGGAAGGCGGAGCGGCCGGCGTAGACGGCGGCATCGCCAAGCTCCTGCTCAATGCGCAGCAGCTGGTTGTACTTAGCCACGCGCTCGGAGCGGGCCGGGGCACCGGTCTTGATCTGGCCGCAGTTAAGGGCGACGGCCAAGTCCGCAATGGTGGTGTCCTCGGTCTCGCCGGAGCGGTGGGACATCATGGTGCGGTAGCCATTGCGGTGCGCGAGCTCTACGGCATCGAAGGTCTCAGTCAAGGTACCAATCTGGTTGACCTTCACCAGCAGCGCGTTGGCTGCCTTCTTGTCGATGCCCTCCTGCAGGCGAGCCGGGTTGGTGACGAAGAAGTCATCGCCGACGATCTGGACCTTATCGCCAATGGCGGCGGTCAGGGTGGTGTAACCTTCCCAGTCGTCTTCCTGCAGTGGGTCCTCGATGGACACGATGGGGTACTCGTTGATGAGTTCCTCGTAGACCTTGGACATCTCCTCGGCGGTGTGCTCGCCGCCTTCGAAGTGGTACTTGCCGTCTTCGTAGAACTCGGAGGAAGCGACGTCGAGGGCCAAGGCGACGTCCTTGCCCGGCTCGAAGCCGGCCTTCTTGATGGCCTCAACGATGACGTCGAGCGCAGCGCGGGTGGAATCGACGGAAGGAGCAAAGCCGCCCTCATCGCCCAGGCCGGTGGACAGGCCCTTGTCCTTCAGGACGGCCTTCAGGGAGTGGTACACGCCAGCGCCAATACTGAGGGCCTCGGTGAAGGTCTCTGCGCCGATGGGGGCAATCATGAACTCCTGCACATCCACGCCGGAGTCAGCGTGGGAACCGCCGTTCAGGATGTTCATCATGGGAACGGGAAGAACGTGAGCGTTCGGGCCGCCAATGTAGCGGTAGAGCGGCAGCGCGGCGGACTCGGCGGCAGCCTTAGCGGTAGCGATGGACACACCGAGAATGGCATTGGCGCCAAGGCGGGACTTGTTATCCGTGCCGTCCAGCTTGATGAGCGCCCGGTCAATGAGGCGCTGGTCATCAGCCTCGAGGCCAGCGATTTCATCGCCGATTTCCTCGTTGATGTTCTCTACGGCCTTCTGCACGCCCTTGCCTAGGTAACGGTCACCGCCGTCGCGCAGCTCGTGTGCCTCGTGCACACCGGTAGATGCGCCGGAGGGAACGCCGGCAACGCCGTGGGCGCCGTCCTCCAAGAAGACCTCGGCCTCTACGGTCGGGTTACCGCGGGAATCCAAGATTTCGCGTCCAAATGCGTGGATGATACCAGCCATGCTGTAACTCACTCCTTATAGATGATGTTCGTCGCTGAGCCAGTTAGTTCAGTTACATGCCCAATTGTTCCAGAAAACCGCCACGCGTGAGGCTAGCGAGCCGGTTGCGGGACCGAGTAGGCATTGGCCGCATGGGCTACCTTGTCCAGATATTCCCTGGACTGGTTGTAATTTAGGATGGCCTCTTCCCACTGATCCGGGTCATTGAGATCCCTATCACCAAAGCACAAGAGGTTCGCCGCGCCCAGGGCGGCATCGTCAATCTGGTTCGGGTCGGCCTTGCCATCGCCATTGGCATCGCCGCCGGCGGACTCCCACGAGGTGGGGATGAACTGCAATGGACCTACCGCGCGGTCAAATTCCGTATCGCCGTCGATTTCGCCGTTATCGGTATCCGGGGTGTGCGCGGTGTTATTCGAACCATCCAGGGTGATGCCGACGATCGGCGGCTGCGGGTAGCCGTTGTCATCCAACTTGGAGGACTTAAACCAATTGCCGTTATAGGTACCGTGCCGGGTCTCTACAAAGCCCAAGCCTGCCAGGGTATTCCACCGCAAATTGCAGCCTGGGTGCTGCTGCCGGGCGATAAGTTCGGCGTTGCCATAGGCGCGCAGCGCCTGCGGAGGGATATCGGTAGCTTCTGCCAGATCCGATGCCCAGTGGGTGAGCTTATCGGCCGTGCGGCCCGGCGCGTTGACATCGATATTGGCCACCTCTTTTCCACCTACGGGCGGGGTGGCATCTGGGACCGAAGAATCATCGGTGGAATTGGATACAATTAGCCCCATCACCAGCGCAATGATGATCACTACGGCTAGCCCGCAGCCCCCGATTGTTCGCAGCAGCCTGTTCATGAGTAGCCATCCTACTAAGTGAATTTCACCCCGCCGGATAACTACACGCGCCCGCCGCGCGTAAAAGTCGCTGAGCCTTTCGTCCCGCTTTTACTCTCGCGATTTCCCCTCCGCCCAGAGGCGGTTTTGTTCTTCTACACCTACTAATTCCGCCGTGCCGTCAAAGAGGTACGGCGCGCGGGAGCGCATCTTGCGCACGAAGCTGGCGGCGACATCGTCTAGCGAGAAAGTGGAAATCTCGGCGTGAAAAAGCACCTGCAGGAAGATATCCCCTAGCTCTTTGAGCAAATCCTCCTCGGGCGCGCGCTGGCGCACGGCCGCCGCAAATTCCCCTGCCTCCTCTTCTAAGTACGGCAGGAGGGATTCATGGGTCTGCTCGCGTTCCCATTCACCGATGCGGCGGGCCGTCGCCATAGCGCTGCGCGCCTGCATCACGGGATCCTCGAGCGACTCGGCCCTAATGACCTGCTCCCCGGTGGCAATGCGCGCCTGGGTTTCTGGATCGTGTTCATCGGTGGTGACCAAGGTGCCGGTGGCATCATCGCCGCTTAAGAGATCCGAAAAATTCCACCGCACTGGTACCGGTACTTCCCCGGTGAACTGAACGGGTCCATATAACCTGCCATAGGCGCGCATGGGGATCATGGTGGGCCAGCGTTCATCGAGCAACAGGACTGTCATAGCTACAAAGTCTATCCCGTGTGTTTTCTCAAGTTCCCTTTAACGGGGCGGGCGCGGTACTTTAGGCCAATGACCTCCAGCCAAAATAAGTCCCACTCGGTGTCATTGTGGACGCTTGTCGCGCTGATCATCGGATCCACCGTCGGCGCGGGCATATTTTCGCTACCCCAAAATATTTCCTCCGTGGCGGGCCCCGGTGCCATGCTCATCGGTTGGTTGGTGGCGGGAATCGGCATGCTGTCCGTTGCCTTTGTCTTCCAGATTTTGGCGTACCGCAAGCCCCACCTGGATTCCGGCGTCTATTCCTACGTGCGCGCTGGCTTGGGTGATTTCATCGGCTTTACCTCCGGCTGGGGCTACTGGTTGGGCTCGGTGATGGCGCAGGTGGGTTATGCCACGCTGTTTTTCAATACGATTGGGCATTACCTGCCGCTTTTCGATGCCGACCACCAGTGGCCGTCTGCCATCGCCGTCTCCCTGCTGTCATGGGGCATCTTCGCCGTTTTGGCCCGCGGGGTGCAGCAAGCCGCATTCATGAACCTGGTGACCACGATTGCCAAGATCGTCCCTATCTTGGCCTTCATCGTCTTAGTCGCGTTCATCGGCTTCAGCTGGGATAAAGTCACCTTGGACTTCTGGGGCCGAAACTCCAATGCCAGCGTCTTTGAGCAGGTCCAGGGCATCATGCTCTTTACGGTCTGGGTCTTTATCGGTGTAGAGGGCGCCTCCGTCTATTCCAAGCAGGCCGCTAAGCGCACCGATGTTGGCCGCGCCACCGTCATTGGCTTCTTCTCCGTGCTGGCGCTCTTGGTCTCCGTTTCCACGTTGAGCTTTGGTGTGATGACGAAGGAGGAGCTGGCCGCACTGCCGGATAATTCCATGGCCTCGGTGCTCACAGAGGTAGTCGGTCCCTGGGGCGGCGCGCTGATTTCCATCGGCCTGTGCCTCTCGGTCCTCGGTGCCTACGTTTCCTGGCAAATGTTGTGCGCTGAGCCCATCGTCATGATGGCCATCGATGGCCTTATCCCCCGCCGCATCGGCACCATCAATGTGGCCGGCGCCCCGTGGGTAGCACAGCTGATTTCCACCTCCGCGATCCAGATCTTCATCGTCGTCTTCTACGTCAACGAGGCGTCCTATGCCGCAATGGTGCAACTGGCCACCATCATGTACCTCCTACCCTATATCTTCTCTTCGCTGTATCTGTTGCTGCTAGCGATACGCGGCAAGGGCGTGACCCACCCGCACGCCGGAACGCGGTTCGATCTCTCTGGGCCGGATATTCCCAGACGCGAAAACCGGCGCCACTTTGGCATCGCGCTGGTGGCCTTTGTGTACTCGCTGTGGCTCATTTATGCCGCCGACCCGGTTTATATTCTCTTTGGCGCCCTCGCCGTCGTGCCGGGAATTATCCCGTACGTGCTCACCCGCCTATCGCGCCGCGAGAAGCTTTTTAATGGATTTGAGTGGTCAATCGTCATCGTGGTGCTGGTGGCCGCCACCATCGCCGCGGTCGGCCTCGCCCAAGGATCGCTGGAGCTCTAATCACCTGCCCCGCCAGCCGGGCCAGGTCGGTACCCTCACCCCGCCATCGCAAGTGGTCTTGACCACAGACAGTTTAATACGGTTATAACACCCCACTAATTCCTGTGACTATCACTTTTGGAGCACTTGTGACTCAAAGCAATGTTAGCGTCATGCCCTCTGCCACTCCCGCTGGTTCGGACCCCGCGGCAGGCAAGGCTTGGGCGGAGCGGATTAAAGAGTTGGCGGAGCAGCGCAATGCGGTGATCCTGGCGCATAATTACCAGATCCCGGAGATCCAAGACGTTGCCCACCACACCGGCGATTCTCTGGCGCTGTCCCGCAAGGCGGCGGAAACCGATGCAGATATCATCGTCTTTTGCGGCGTGCACTTCATGGCGGAATCCGCGAAGATTCTTTCGCCGAATAAGAAGGTCCTCATCCCCGATGAGCGCGCTGGGTGTTCCCTGGCGGATTCCATCACCGCCGATGAGCTGCGCGCATGGAAGGCCGAGCACCCCGCTGCCCTCGTGGTCAGCTACGTCAATACCACCGCCGAGGTCAAGGCGCTGACCGATGTCTGCTGCACGTCCTCCAATGCCGTCGACGTGGTCAACTCGCTGCCGGCGGATAAAGAGATCCTCTTTTGCCCAGACCAGTTCTTGGGCGCCTACGTCAAGCGCGAGACCGGCCGGGAAAATATCCGCATTTGGGCCGGTGAGTGCCACGTGCACGCGGGCATCAGTGCCCAGCAGCTGACCCAACAGACCCAAGATAACCCGGACGCGGACCTGTATATCCACCCGGAGTGCGGCTGCTCCAATTCCGCGTTGTACCTGGCCAACGAGGGCTTGGTGCCACAAGAGCGCGTGCACATGCTCTCTACCGGGCAGATGATCACCCAGTCCCAGAAGCAGCCCCAAAACAAGGTGCTCGTTGCCACCGAGACCGGCATGCTGCACCAGCTGCGCCAGGCCGCCCCAGACGTCGATTTCCAGGCCGTCAATGACCACGCCGAGTGCAAGTACATGAAGATGATCACCCCAGAGGCCCTGGAGCGCTGCCTGATGGAAGAGACCGATGAAGTTACGGTGCCAGAGGACATCGCGAATGCGGCGCGCAAGTCCCTTGAGGCCATGATTTCCATTGGCAACCCCGGCGGGGGCGAGTAAATGGGAAACCTGCGCCTGCCGGATTGCTCCGCGCTCATCGCCACGGCCTTGGATGAGGATTTCGCTTACGGGCCGGATTACACCTCGCTTGCCACGGTGCCGGGTAAGGCCCGCTGCACGGCGGAGTTCACCGCGCGCGAGGCCGGCACCATCGCAGGCTTGGGCCTTATCGAGCAGGTCTTTGACGCGACCGCCCAGCGTTTAAGCCAGTGGGGCGTGGATACAGGCGCCGCGCTTGCCGATGCCCCGACCCCCACCATCACACTCCGCTCCACCGACGGCGACCGCGTTGCCCCAGGCCAGGTCATCGCCACGGTGCAGGCCCCTACCCTCTTGGTGCTCGCCGCTGAGCGCACCATGCTCAATATGGTCTCGCACGCAAGCGCCATCGCGACGCAGACCCGGCGTTGGGTCGATGCCATCGCGGCAACGGCGGAGGAAACGGGGACTCCGGATAGCATTAAGCAGGCAAAGGTACGCGATACCCGCAAGACCCTGCCTGGCCTGCGCGCGCTGCAGAAATACGCCGTGCGCGCCGGCGGCGGGGCAAACCACCGCATGGGCTTGGGCGATGCCGCCATGATTAAGGACAATCACGTGCTCGCCGTGGGCGGCAGCGTGTCCACGGCCCTGCGCCGCGTGCGCAAGCATGCCCCGGATATCCCCTGCGAGGTCGAGGTCGATACCTTGGACCAGCTCGAGGAGGTCCTCCCGCTGCACCCGGATATGGTGCTGCTGGATAACTTCGCGCTTGCCGATGTCCACACCGCCGTCCACCGCCGCCAAGCGCTCAGCCCAACCACGGCGCTAGAAGCCTCCGGCGGGTTGCAGCTTGAAAACGCCGGCGAGTACGGCATCTCAGGCGTGGACTATATCGCCGTCGGCGCCCTCACCCACTCGGTGCGCGTGCTGGATATCGGCTTGGACTTCTCCTAAGCGCCGAGGGGCTACGCGCCCTTCGGCTTCTCGCCCATCGGCTACTCGCCTACGCTGATGACCGACCCGGCGCCGGCTTCCTCGCCGGAGACGTTGATGGGTTGGACATCAAAAAGCGCGCTCAAAAAGTCCGCCGCCCACTGGATAAGCTCCTCATCGCGCAGCTTGGGCGAGG
The DNA here is from genome assembly GCF_040225835.1 of Corynebacterium sp. KPL3927. NCBI lineage: Bacteria > Bacillati > Actinomycetota > Actinomycetes > Mycobacteriales > Corynebacteriaceae > Corynebacterium > Corynebacterium sp. KPL3927. Next base: position 6,823 of record NZ_JBEHGD010000005.1, on the reverse strand, counting down.
TGACATTGCGCCCAGCCTTGGGGAAGGGCACGTTGATGGCCTTGGCCGCGGCCCGGAAGCTCGAGCCCGGGTAGAGGCGCTTCAAGCGTACCTGCTTGGAATCCGGCAGCTCGACCGGGTGGAATTTCACGCGGGTGCCCTGCACCGTAATGTCTGCCACCCCGGCGCGGCGGGCTTGGTGGCGCAGGCGCGCCACGGCGAGCAAGCGCTCGACTTCCTTGGGTAAGGTGCCGAAGCGGTCTTCCATTTCCTCCCGCGCCGCCGCGAGATCCTTATTATCCTGCGAGGCCGCGAGCTTGCGGTAGACCTCCAAGCGCAGGCGCTCGGAATCGATATAGGACTCTGGAATGTGGGCATCCACGGGGAGATCGATGCGGATTTCCTTCGGGCCCTCGTCCGTCACCGCGGGGGCCTCGCCGCGGGCCAGGGACTTGAAGGCCTCCACGGCCTCGCCGACCAAGCGCACGTAGAGGTCGAAACCCACGCCTGCGATATGGCCGGATTGCTGGGCGCCCAGCACGTTGCCGGCACCGCGCATCTCCAAGTCCTTCATGGCCACGGCCATGCCGGCACCCAGATCATTGTTCTGGGCGATGGTGGCCAGGCGGTCATAAGAGGTCTCAGTCAGCGTGGCGCCCTTGGGGTACAGGAAGTAGGCGTAACCGCGCTCGCGGGAGCGGCCCACGCGCCCGCGCAGCTGGTGTAGCTGCGACAATCCCATGTGGTGGGCATTTTCCACGATGAGCGTATTGGCATTGGCGATATCCAGACCGGTTTCCACGATGGTGGTACACACCAAAACGTCATACTCGCGGTCCCAGAATCCTTGGACGGTCTTTTCCAGCAGGTCCTCATTCATCTGACCGTGGGCAACCACGATGCGGGCTTCTGGCACCAAGTCGCGCAGTTCGCGCGCCTTCTTTTCAATATCGGAGACCTTATTGTGGATAAAGAAGGTCTGACCATCGCGCAAAAGCTCGCGCCGAATGGCGGCCGCTACCTGCTTGTCCTCGTAGGCACCAACGTAAGTCAGAACCGGGTGACGGTCCTCCGGCGGGGTGAGGATGGTCGACATTTCGCGGATACCCGCCATGGACATCTCCAGCGTGCGGGGAATCGGCGTCGCGGACATGGTAAGCACGTCAACGCTGGCTTTGAGCGCCTTGATGTGTTCCTTGTGTTCCACGCCGAAGCGCTGCTCCTCATCTACCACGATAAGGCCCAGATTCTTCCAATGCACGCCGGTTTGTAGCAGGCGGTGTGTGCCGACGACGATGTCAATCGAACCATCGGCAAGCCCCTTAAAGATCTCCGTGGCTTCCTTCTTTGAGGTAAAGCGCGATAGGACCGCCATCTTGACGGGGAAACCGGCCATGCGCTCGCTAAAGGTATCGTAGTGCTGCTGCGCCAGCAGCGTGGTGGGTACCAGTACGGCGACCTGGGTGCCATCTTGGACGGCCTTGAAGGCGGCGCGAATGGCGACCTCGGTCTTGCCATAGCCCACATCGCCGACGACCACACGGTCCATCGGCACCGTGGATTCCATATCCTCTTTCACCGCGTCGATGGCGAGCATCTGGTCCTCGGTTTCGACGAAGGGGAAATTGTCCTCCATCTCCGCCTGCCAGGGGTTATCGGGCGCGAACTGGTGGCCCGGTGCGGCCTGGCGCTTGGCGTAGAGATCCACCAATTCGCCGGCAATCTCGCGTACGGCGGCACGCGCCTTCTTCTTGGTGTTCTTCCAGTCCGAGCCGCCCATCTTGGATAGGTGGGGCGATTCGCCGCCGGTGTACTTGCTAAGCAGGTCCAGCGAATCCATCGGCACCCACAGCTGGTCCGCCGGCTGCCCGCGCTTGGAGGGCGCATACTCCAGCACGATGTATTCGCGCCGGCTGGTCTCATCGCCTGATTGGATGGTGCGCTCGGCCATCTTCAAAAACTTGCCGATGCCGTGCGTTTCATGCACCACAAAATCGCCCTGCTTGAGCGCCAGCGGGTCCACCTTATTGCGGCGCTTGGCCGGACGCCGCTTGGCGTCTGCAATATCGCCAACGCGGTTACCAGTCAGGTCCGTTTCCGTGACCACGACGAGCGGCAGCGCCTCGGCGTCTTTGAGCTTGCGCACCTTAGGAAAGACCAAGCCCGCATGGCTGAGTGCCTGATACAAGGTGACCTCGCCCGCGCTGGGTTCCCAGCCGGGGGTGGCCACCTTGGTGCGAATGCCCTGCTCGGCAAAACGCTCCACCATGCGCTTGATGGCACCCTGGGCAGGCGCGATAAACGCCGCGCGCCCGCCAGCGTTGGTATGTGCCAGCAGCTGGGCCATCATGGCGTCGATTTCCTTGATATCGCCGCGCGGGGTGGGCCCAGGCTCAAACTCGAGCGGCAGGGTTTCCTCCTCTGGTCCGGCCAACATGCCCGGTGGGGAAAATGTCCACAGCGGCTGGCCGGCCTCGCGAATAGAGACCTCCAAAGACTCAAAGGAGCGGTAGCTCGATCCTTCGGTATCGAGCCCTTCCGTGGACAAGGGGCCTTCCGCGCCCATGGCGGCGGCCTCCCAGCCTGCGGCAAGGAATTCCGCGTCGGTCTTTTCCAGGTCCTCCACGCGGCGCCTGATCTTTTCCGGCGCCACCATCACCACGTGCGTGGTGGCGGGGAGGAACTCGGAGAGGGTGATCAGTGGGGCATCGGAAAGCACGGGCAAAACCGCCTCCATGCCCTCGGCCGGAATGTGTTCGCTGACCTTGGTCAAAAGCTCTACCAGCGCCGGGTTTCCGGTATGCGTCGCCGCCAATGTGGCCGCGCGCTGCGCTACCGCATCCGTAATCGGCAGTTCGCGGGCGGTGAAGATATCGACGCGGCCGACCTCGATTTCTGGGATGGTGCGCTGGTCAGCAACAGAGAACTGACGAATATCGGTGACCTCATCGCCCCAAAATTCCACGCGCACCGGGTAATCCAATGTGGTGGGAAAGACATCGATAATGCCACCGCGGGTGGCAAACTCACCGCGCTTGGCCACCATGTCCACGTGCTTATAGGCCCTAAATTCCAGGCTGCGCACCACATCGTCGAAGTTGTACTCGTGTTCTTCTTCCAGGTGCACCGGGGCGCGGCCCTCGATTTCTTGCAGGATGGGCTGGGAGAGCCCGCGCGCGGCCGTAACGATAATGCGCAGGTCATCAATGTTGTGCAGCACCTGCGCGCGCTTGCCGATGATATCCACGCCCGGGCTCAGCCGCTCGTGCGGCAGCGTCTCCCAAGAAGGAAACATTGCGACCTTGTCGCCCATCATGGCGGTAAGCTCCGCGGTGAGATCCTCAGCCTCGCGGCTGGTGGCCGTGACCGCCAGCACCGGCGCGTGGTGGGCCAAGGTGCCAAGAGCCCAAGGGCGCGCCTGATCAATACCCGTAATGTGCAGGTCCTGGCCCACATTGGCCACAAGCCCCTTGAGCTTCGGGTCCGTGGCCGCGACCTTAAGCAGACCTGCCAGCATTGGCGTCGCCATTTACTTCCTGCCTCCTAGCTTGGGCTTAATTTCCATACCGGACAAACCATTCCAGCATAGATTGACTATATGCGTAGCGACGACTTCCTTATCCGGTTTATCCGGGCTGCGCTCATCCAACCACCACTGCGCCGTGGTAGAGACCATGCCAACGAGGGCCTGCCCATAAATATTGGCTAACTCCGGATTAATACCGCGGTGCTCAAAAGCTTCGCCCAAGATATAGGCCACCTGCCCCACCGCGGCATTGAGCAGCGTAGAAAAACTGCGCTCCTCGCCCGGCTTCGAATCGCGTACCAGAATGATGAAACCATCGGTTTCTTCCTCGACGTAATTCAGCAGCGCCATCACGGCCTGCTCAATGCGCTCGCGCCAGCTGCCTTCTTCTAAAGAATCCCTGATGACTCTTTCTAGCGCCAGCATCTCCCGATCTACGACCACCGCATACAGGCCTTCTTTGCCCCCAAAATGCTCATAGACCACCGGCTTCGATACGCCGGCGCGGGACGCAATCTCTTCGACGCTAGTGCCTTCAAACCCCAATTCCGCAAAGGCGGCGCGCCCAATGGAAATCAATTGCTCGCGGCGCTCGCGTCCGGTCATTCTCTGTCGAACCATGCCTTCTACCATATCCTTTGGCCCACCCCTACCTAGTAATTTGTTATTTACCCGGGGGCGTCAGGTACGCTATAGCTACAGCAATCGCTGTGGTTCCCCATGGTGTAATCGGCAACACTGCGGTTTTTGGTACCGCCATTCTAGGTTCGAGTCCTGGTGGGGAAACATTTTCGCAGCCCTCTCTAAAGGCATAAACGCCGGCGAGAGGGATTTTTTAGTTTTCCCGTTCCTGCGGTCTCGGGTTAAACGACAAAATGTGTTGTTTTCTGGCGTGTCGGGGTAAACGACATTTTGTGTTGGTGGACTGCGTGGTTTAGGGCATGTGGCCTTTGCGTATTCCCATAGAGTGGTTGTAGGCAACTGTCGAAAGTTGCTGGTCGGCCGTATTCACGGCCGATGGTGGCTTGTGTTTCTTGGTTGGCTAGGGTGTGTGCTTTGGCTCGTGGGTCTGCGCCCTGATTCGCCCACTTTCCTGGGTCGGCCTCTAGCGCGAGTGACAGTGGCTTTACAGGCGTTCCATCGCCATCGCTGGTGCATAGGTGCTTGTAGTCCCGTATTTTGGTGCACACCTCGCTACAGACGGGGCATCGAGGATGATTCTTACTCATCCATTCATCGTGAACCTCAGCGCTTAGCACATCAGCACGCCCCCGGCGGTATTTCAGGTCCGAGGCTGCGTTATGTCTCCGGATAAGTGAAATAATCCTAATACCAGCAGGCCAGACGGGCTAAACATATAACTTCACCAACACATCCTGTCGTTTAGGCCGCGGTCTCAGAAAGAAAACTGTCACCAAGAGAATCGCCCAACCGCGAAAATCTACTAATCTCAGGGCTCGCTGTCTTTAGCGATCACATTCACCGGTGGCAAATTAATGCTTATTCTTCCCTCTCCCCAGGACCAATAGATCAACCCGCGGAAAGAGGCCCTGCACAGGCTCATCGATGCAATCCCTCCACGTATTTATCCCCCCTGTAGATCCTCAAGATACGCAGAGATTGACCTCCCTAAGTTTTAGAGGAAAAGTTAAAACACACCTGACTCATTCCTGTGTGTTCCGACACAAAAGCTGAATATTTTATAAATAAGCATTAGTATGTTTCCGGTGTAAACACCCACCTTTTGAAAACAAAATTCCACCAAGGAGGAATCATGCTGCGCAAAGCATCCGTCGGACTTACCACCCTGGCCATTGCCACCACCACCGCAGTGGCACCGGCACTCGCTGAAGACACCACTCCCGAAACCACTGCAGCCGAGACCACCGCAGCGGTAGAAACCACCACCGAGACCACCCCAGAGCAGGATGACAACGGTTCCGCCAAGCTCAACAAGGAGAACATCCACGACAAGCTGGACGAGCTCTCCAGCAAGCACCAAGATAACAAGCAGGATCTCGACGGCAAGCACGAAGAGCACAAGGAAAACTTCCACGCCAAGCTCGACGAGCTCTCCAGCAAAACTGATGACTTCAACGAAAAGGCCGAAAAGTTCATCAAGAACATTGACTTCAGCAAAATTCAAGACGCGCTGAAGGTCATTGAAAAGATCATCGAAATCTCCGCTAAGCTCGCCTAACTCAAACGATCTCCACAATTCCACCAATGCTCTGGGTGTATTCCAAACACCCAGAGCATTTCTCTTTTCTCAAATTCACCGAGCTACCCCCTCCTTAAGGGCAGATCCCCTCCAGGATTAAGGGGAAACCGGTCATAAGAAAACCGTCCAGTGCGCCGCGTGCGCATTGGACGGTCTCGCTGGGTTCCCAAAAGAACCAATTATTGAGTGCCCTGTATAGCCACAAAGCCAATACAGAAGCGGGATGACCTATTTAGCGGTCGACGTCAAGGACTAGGCCGTTCTTGTCGATGTCGACGTCAACGCCACCAACTTCAACTTCCCAGTAGCCATCATTGTCCCACTTGACCTTGCCTTCGCCATTGTGGGCACGCTGCAAAACCTGAGTCACTTCATCCTTAGTCAGACCTTCTTCATTCAGGTCACGCTCTGCTTCACCGGAGTAACCGATGATTTCGGTGGGCAGGTCGTTGGTGGCAGCGTTGCCACCGCCCTGACCGGCGTTGCCACCATTCGCGTTAGCGTCAGCACCAGAGGTGACGGTGACGGTTTCCTTGCCACCATCCTTATTGTTCTGGTTGCTCTGATCCGCTGGTGCAGCAGTCTCAGTGACGGTCACCGGAGCGGAGCTGCCATCATCGCTGCAGGCTGCCAGGGTCAGGCCCAGAGCGGCGGTTGCAGCTGCGATGGAAACGCGGCGGAAATTATTCGATTTCATGTCTTCAACCCTTCTTATGAGTCTTGTGAGTTTTCCCAACGATTGCTGGGGAGGCGGTGTCTAGCCTCTGAGAACTCCAGCTCGACACGGTTAGTGAGTATACCTATAGTGACATATCATTTAGCTATCCCACCTCTAAAATGTGAGGCATATATCACAGTAGCACGCAGCGTGACGATGGTTATGTTTGCCTTAAATTGATTAGGCCACCCTTCTAAAACAGGTGCCCATGACGAATGCGCTACGAGCGTGTCAAGTAGTTTATTAGGGAGATCGGGATTATAGGTATCAGTCAAAGCTATTGGGATAAGCCACGGCCATTTGGGCCCGAACCCCGGAAAGTGGACACGGGGATTTAATCAAGATGCGATAGTAAGTGTAGCTGATCCGGCGGCTTCGA
>NZ_JBEHGD010000004.1:0-152645 GCF_040225835.1 Corynebacterium sp. KPL3927 | reverse complement strand
CGATACGTGCTTTGATGTTGTAGTACGTCTGCTTCGATACGCCGATGTTCTTGCAGAACTGCTGGACCGTGATGCCCTCACGGATGGGGTCGAAATCCGCTATCTTCTTGCGGAGAGTAATGGGAATTGCCATCCCCACATTGTCAAGAAGCCAGAGTCCAAAAAGTAGTTAGACATCCTGTCCATAAACTTCCTGGACTCCGCGTCAAAAAACTAACTGGACTCCGAGTCCAAAAAGTCAATGGACTCCGAGTCCAAAAAGTCACTAGACATCACAAGGCATAACTAGCCCCGCAACCTAGTCCATGAATAAAAGGCACCCGTCAAGCTTGGCGGGTGCCTTTTTGTGACCAGTATTATAGTCCGCATGAGCATTATTAAATATATCCGCGAAGATTTAGCCAATGCCCGCGACCATGACCCAGCTGCCCGTGGCGACGTTGAAAACGCGATCGTCTATTCCGGCCTGCACGCCATCTGGTCGCACCGCGTGTCCCACTGGCTGTGGAAGCGCGGCCTGCGGGGCCCTGCGCGCATCCTGGCCCAAATTAATCGCTTTTTTACCGGCATCGAGATCCACCCAGGCGCCACCATCGGGCGCCGCTTCTTTATCGACCACGGGATGGGCATTGTCATCGGCGAAACCGCGGAAATTGGCGATGGCGTCATGCTCTACCACGGCGTGACGCTCGGCGGTCAGGTGCTCACCCAGACCAAGCGCCACCCCACGGTGGAAGATAACGTCACCATCGGCGCGGGCGCCAAGGTCTTAGGCCCCATCACCATCGGGGCCGGTTCCGCCATCGGTGCCAATGCCGTTGTCACGAAGGATGTACCGGCCGATCACATCGCCGTGGGCATCCCCGCCAAGAATCGGCCTTCAAATAGGCATGAGCGGGTCAAGCTCGTGGATCCGGACTACTACATCTAAATAGACTAAAAGCGGCCCACAGTCTTGTGTGGGCCGCTTTTTGCTGTGCTTAACCGCGCAGCAGATCCTGGTATTCGGGGTTCTTGTCCATAAAGTGCGCCACGGCAGAGCAGGTGACGATGACCTTCATGCCGGCAGCCCGGGTTTCATCGAGGGCCTCCTTAATCAGCGGGGAGGACAAGCCCTGACCGCGGAAGTCGTCCCCGATGACCGTGTGGTTGAACTCGCGGGTATCGCCGGAATCTACGTATTCGCAGATTCCCGCTTCCACACCATCAACGGTAAGCACGAAACGGGACAAATCGGTTTGATGAGAAATTGCTTTTTCCATGTCCCCCATTAAACCAAAAATGGCCCCTCCTTGATAATAAGGAGGGACCATAGTTGTGGCCAGAGCCAGGATCGAACTGGCGACCCCACACTTTTCAGGCGTGTGCTCTACCGACTGAGCTATCTGGCCAGAAACCCGAAGGTTTCCGCGACCTTGACGGGACTTGAACCCGCGACCTCCGCCGTGACAGGGCGGCGCGCTAACCAACTGCGCCACAAGGCCATTTTCAGTTTTGTGTGCCCCTTGGGCACGGGTAATTACTTTACACAGGCGCCTAGAAACAACACAAATCAGCACTACAACGCCGTTTTTCCGCCGCTTGCCGATGCCCCAGTGATGCGGCCTAAACGACAGGATGTGTTGGTGAAGTTATATGTTTAGCCCGTCTGGCCTGCTGGTATTAGGATTATTTCACTTATCCGGAGACATAACGCAGCCTCGGACCTGAAATACCGCCGGGGGCGTGCTGATGTGCTAAGCGCTGAGGTTCACGATGAATGGATGAGTAAGAATCATCCTCGATGCCCCGTCTGTAGCGAGGTGTGCACCAAAATACGGGACTACAAGCACCTATGCACCAGCGATGGCGATGGAACGCCTGTAAAGCCACTGTCACTCGCGCTAGAGGCCGACCCAGGAAAGTGGGCGAATCAGGGCGCAGACCCACGAGCCAAAGCACACACCCTAGCCAACCAAGAAACACAAGCCACCATCGGCCGTGAATACGGCCGACCAGCAACTTTCGACAGTTGCCTACAACCACTCTATGGGAATACGCAAAGGCCACATGCCCTAAACCACGCAGTCCACCAACACAAAATGTCGTTTACCCCGACACGCCAGAAAACAACACATTTTGTCGTTTAACCCAGTGATGCTGAGGTGACATCAGCAAGCAGCCTGCAAAACCAAAAAAGAACAGTACCCGCCGAAGCGTGTACTGTTCAGAATGCGACCTTGACGGGACTTGAACCCGCGACCTCCGCCGTGACAGGGCGGCGCGCTAACCAACTGCGCCACAAGGCCAAATGAGAAATTATTTCGTACCAACACAAAGGTGTTGGTACCCCCAACGGGATTCGAACCCGTGCCGCTGCCGTGAAAGGGCAGTGTCCTAGGCCGCTAGACGATGGGGGCCAGTCGCTTCTTGGCGACTTCTAGAAATATACTGGAGACATCACCAAGAAACAAAATCGCTCCCCCAGAAGGAGTTTTAACCATGTCTGAGCAGCAGAAAACCTGTTCCTGCCACGAGCCGGATATCCACGGATACAACGCCGATAGTAAGAGCAAAGCGCGTTATCTGGCGCGCCTGAAGCGCATCGAAGGCCAGGCGCGCGGGATTCATCGCATGGTCGATGAGGACCAATACTGCATCGATATCATCACCCAAATCTCGGCGGTGACATCCGCGCTAGAGAACGTCTCTCTCGCGCTCTTAGAAGACCACATAGAGCACTGTGTGGCCGGTGCAGCGGCCGAGGACGGCGAGGTGGCTAAGGAGAAGCTAGCGGAGGCTATGCACGCCATTAAGAAGCTCGTGAAAAACTAGAAAAGGAGCCGCCCGAAGGCGGCTCCTGATGTGGGCCCTGTGGGGATCGAACCCACGACCTGCGGATTAAAAGTCCGTAGCTCTACCAACTGAGCTAAAGGCCCAACGTCGCTCTATATTAGCGTGTTGACTTTTAGATCTCCTAATTCACCCCTCGCCTGAGAGTATCCAAACAAAGCAGAAGGAGGGCTTCCCAGCCGGGAGGCCCTCCTTTGCCATGGCGGTGGAGATTAACCGCGCATGTCACCCTTTTCCATGAAGTTAACCTGGAAATCGAAGGCAGTCTTCAAGTCGTGCGGGGTGTGCTGGAACTTGTTTTCCTTCGCACGCTCGTAGTACTCCTCCAACAGCGGACGGTAGTCCGGGTGAGCCACGGCGATGATCTTCTCAACGCGCTGCTTTGGAGCCAAGCCACGCAGGTCAGCCACACCGTATTCGGTGATGATGACCATGGTGTCGTGCTCGGTGTGGTCCGTGTGGGACACGAACGGAACCAGAGCGGAGATGGCGCCATCCTTCGCGATGGATGGGGACACGAAGGTGGAGATGTACGCGTTACGGGTGAAGTCACCAGAGCCACCGGTGCCGTTCATGATGCGGGAACCGGACACGTTGGTGGAGTTGATGTTGCCGTAGATATCTCCCTCGATCATGCCGTTGGAAGAAATCAAGCCGACGCGGCGGATGACCTCAGGGTGGTTAGAAATCTGCTGCGGGCGCAGGATGATGTGGTTGCGGTAGCGGTCTGCTTCCGCGTTCATCTTTTCTGCGTACTCCGGCGACAGCGCGAAGGAGGTTGCAGAAGCCACGGTCATCTTGCCGGCATCGATAAGGTCCAGCATGCCGTCCTGGATAACCTCGGTATATGCCTGGATGTTTTCGAACTTGGAGTCCAGAAGGCCCGCCATCACGGCGTTCGGCACGTTACCCACGCCGGACTGCATGATGAACTTGTCGTACTCGAGGCGGCCTGCGGCAACCTCGCCCTCCAAGAACTCGATGAAGTTAGCGGCGATCTTCTCAGAAGTCTCGTCCGGCTCGCGGAATGGAGCATTGCGGTCCGCAGAGTTGGTCTTGACAACTGCAACGACCTTCTCCTCCGGGATCTCCATGTAGGTGGTACCAATGCGGTCGCCCGGCTTGTTAATCGGGATGGGCTGGCGGTTAGGCAGCTTGTCGATGCGGTAGATGTCGTGCATACCCTCAAGGTTCTCGGACTGCCACTCGTTGATCTCAATGATGATCTTGTCTGCAGCCTCGACGAACTCGAGGTTATTGCCCACTGCGGAGGACGGCACGATATTGCCTTCCTCAGTAATGCGTACGGCCTCGATGATGGCTACCTGGAAGTCACCATAGAAGCCCTCTTCTACCTGCTGGCCCAGGTGGGACAGGTGAATATCCTGGTAGAGCGCGGTGCCGTCGTTGAATTGCTTACGCAGCAGCGGGTCGGAGTTATATGGGGAGCGGAAGTTAATGGCCTCTGCCTCTGCCAAAACACCGTCGCAGTCAGGGGCGGTAGAAGCACCGGAGAAGAGGTCAATCTTGAACTCTTCGCCCTTGTCGTGCAGCGCCTTCGCCTTATCTGCAATGGCGGTAGGCAAACCCTTGGGGTAACCTGCACCGGTGAAGCCGGAGATTCCTACGCGGTCACCATTGTTGACGTACTTCGCAGCCTCCTCTGCAGAAACTACGAGCTTCTCAAACGGGGCGTATGCGATTCTATCGGACAACTGTCATCCTCCTTCATATACGAGTAGACCGGTGCTACGGCCCACCCAATTTAGTTACACAGACCACAGTAGCGAAAATTAACGTTTTCGCCACCATCATTTTGTGACATTCACCCCAATCATGGGAATCCTCGGTAACCACCACCTTGCTGCTAGTTGCTAAATTCCGCCGTTAACGAGCACAATTAGGGCGTGAATTTGCGCATTGGAAACTATGACCTCTCCTCCCCCGTCATCCTCGCCCCCATGGCGGGGGTAACCAACGTCGCCTTCCGCACGTTGTGCCGGGAACAGGAACTGGCCCGCACCGGAACGGTGTCGGGCTTGTATGTCTGCGAGATGGTCACCGCGCGCGCCCTAGTGGAGCGCAACGAGAAAACCATGCACATGACCACCTTTGCCCCGGAGGAAGATCCGCGTTCCCTGCAGATTTATACGGTGGATCCGGAATACACCTATAAAGCAGCCAAGATCATCGTGGATGAGAATTTGGCTGACCACATCGACATGAACTTTGGCTGCCCCGTCCCCAAGGTAACCAGACGTGGCGGCGGTTCTGCCCTGCCTTATAAGCGCCGTCTCTTTGGCAATATCGTCTCCGCCGCCGTCAAGGCCACCGAGGGCACGAATATCCCCGTCACGGTGAAGATGCGCGTGGGCATTGATGACGAGCACCATACGCACCTCGACGCCGGGCGCATTGCCGTGGATTCCGGCGCCGCCGCCGTTACCTTGCACGGGCGCACGGCCGCGCAACGTTATTCCGGCAATGCTAGGTGGGATGAGATCGCCCGGCTCAAGGAGCACCTCGCGGACACCGGCGTTCCGGTGCTGGGCAATGGCGATATTTTCCGCGCCGATGACGCCCGCCGCATGATGGAGGCCACCGGCTGTGATGGCGTGCAGGTGGGCCGCGGCTGCCTGGGCCGGCCGTGGCTTTTCGCGGAGCTGGGCGCCGCCCTGCGCGGCGAGTCGATCCCCGCCGAGCCCACCTTGGGCGAGGTCACCCAGGTTATTCTTCGCCACGCGGAACTGCTCGCGCAGCATGAGGGCGAGGACCACGCATCCAGGGACATCCGCAAGCACATTGGCTGGTACCTGCGCGGCTTCCCCGTCGGCGGGCAGGTGCGCGCCGGCTTGGCCAAGGTGGATTCCTTAGAGAGCCTGCGCGAATTGCTGGCGCCCTGGGCGGATTCTGATGCTTTGGCTGCCGATGCCGATGGTGCGCGCGGGCGCCAGGGCTCGCCCTCCAAGGTCGCGCTTCCCGATGGCTGGCTCGATGACCCCGAGGATGAATTCGTTCCGGTCGGCGCTGATATTTATAACTCCGGCGGCTAAACCCACACTGGTGTGACTCAGCAAGCATTTGCGCGGTTTGTGAGCTATCATTTCCTGCATGCGTACTGCCTACCGTGAACATCTGGACAACTTCTCGCACGACCTCATCGTCATGTGCGATACCGTCCGCACCATCATGGATCAGGCCTCCCAGGCGCTGCTCGATTGCGCCCTGGAACCCGCGGAGGAAGCGCTTAGCCTCACCGAGGAACTCGATGAGATTCGCTCCCGCTGCTCCGAACGCGCGGTAAAGCTTCTGGCTCTAGAAAATCCCATGGCCCAGGATCTGCGCCAGGTGGTCTCTTCCATCTACATCGTTGAGGATCTTTTCCGCATGGGCCAACTAGCCCAGCACATTGCCGATGCCGCGCGCCGCCGCCACCCTGAGGCCGTCGTGCCCGCTGAATACCTCGGATTCATGGAAGAGATGTTCCGCCTGACCCAGGAAATGGGTTCGGTGGTGCACGATATTTTGGTCACCCCTGATGCCGAGCTCTCCGTCAACCTGCGTTCCGATGATGATGCGGTGGACGATATTAACCACCACCTGCTGCGCATCCTCACCCAGCGCGACTGGGAAGGAACAGTGCGCCAGGCCGTAGAGACGGCGCAGATTACCCGCTACTACGAGCGCTACGCGGACCACTGCGTCTCCGTGGCTGGGCGCATCATTTACTTTGCCACCGGCCTATTGCCAGAAGAGTTTGAAAGAAAGCTCCAAGAGGACCAAAAGGACGCCGAGTTCGAGGCCCGCATGAGCGAATTAGAGCGCCAATTCCGCCGCTAATAAACGCTAATAAAACTGCCACAAGGGCGGTACCTTCCTGCGCTGGAGGTACCGCCCTTTTCGGACAATCAGAGTCTACCTTTAGCCGAAGCGGCCAGAGATGTAGTCTTCGGTTTCCTTCTGGGAAGGGTTCTCAAAGATTCGGGTGGTTTCATCGAACTCCACCAGGTGTCCCGGCTTGCCGGTAGCTTCTAGGGAGAAGAAGCCGGTCTTATCGGACACGCGGGCGGCCTGCTGCATGTTGTGGGTCACGATGACGATCGTGAAGTTTTCCTTCAGCTCGTGGATAAGATCCTCCACGGCCAAGGTGGAAATCGGGTCCAGAGCAGAGCAGGGCTCGTCCATCAGCAGCACTTCTGGTTCCACGGCAATCGCGCGGGCGATGCACAGGCGCTGCTGCTGACCGCCGGAGAGGCCGCCGCCCGGCTTATCCAGGCGGTCCTTGACCTCGTCCCAGAGGTTAGCGCCGCGCAGGGACTGTTCGGCTACTTCCTTGAGCTTCTTCTTATTCTTTTCACCAGACAGCTTCAGGCCAGCAACCACGTTGCCCTCGATGGACATGGTGGGAAATGGGTTAGCCTTCTGGAATACCATGCCGATGGTATTGCGCACGGAAACTGGGTCGACCTTGGGCCCGTAGATATTGGTGCCATCGAGCAGGATCTCGCCCTTGACGGATGCACCAGGGATGACCTCGTGCATGCGGTTCAAGGTGCGCAGCACGGTGGACTTACCGCAGCCGGACGGGCCGATGAAGGCGGTCACGGCCTGTGCCGGGATCTGCATATTTACGTTCTGTACGGCGTGAAAATCGCCGTAGAAAATATCGACGTCATTGAGCTCGAGCTTAGACATTGTGGAGGTTTCTCCTCTTGAGGGGTGTAAAAGTGGCGGAATCGTGTGCGGCTATTTCTTGACCGAGAACTTCGCGGAAATTACTCGCGCCGCAATATTGAGGATGGCGATGAGGATAACCAGCGTCAGCGCTGCGCCCCACAGCTTATCCAGCACGGCAGGCTGCGCGCCCGCCTTGTACATATCAAGCATCATCAGCGGCAGTGAGGACTGCGAGCCCTTAAACGCATCCCAGTTGATGACCGAGGAGGAACCAACCAAGACCAGCACTGGCGAGGATTCACCCATCACGCGAGCAATGGCCAGCATGATGCCGGTCACGATGCCGGACAGGGCTGTCGGCAGCACGATGCGTGCAATGGTCTTCCACTTGGGCACGCCGAGGGCATAGGAGGCCTCGCGAAGGTCCATGGGAACCACGCGCAGCATCTCTTCGGTATTGCGCACCACGATGGGGATCATCAATAGGACCAAGGACAGGGCGACGGCAAAGCCGGAACGTCCAAAGCCGAAGAGCGTGATCCACATGGCGAAGATGAACAGCGCGGCCACGATGGAGGGCACGCCGGACAGGATGTCCACCATGAAGGTGGTGATGCGGCCGAGCCAGCCACCCTTGGAGTATTCCACCAAGTAGATGGCGGTGAAGATACCGATCGGGATGGAGAGGATGGAAGCCAGGGCGGTTTGCACGAAGGTACCGACGATGGCGTGGGCGGCACCGCCGCCTTCGGCGCTATTCATCACGCCGCGCTGGGACAGCGTCCACCAGTCAGCGGAGAAAATCACGCCGCTACCGCGAGCAATGAGCTCCCACAGCACCCAGATCAGAGGGACCATCGCCAAAGCCATAGCGCCCCATACAACGACGGTGGCAATGCTATTGGCCGCCTTGCGGGAACCGGAGATTTCCAGGAAGGTTGCCCCACCAGCGGAGGCGGGCTTGTTATTTGTCGTAGTAGTCATTGTTGTCCTTCCTTACTTGCTCTTCACGATGGCGCGGGCAATGGCGTTGACGACAAACGTCAGCAAGAACAGCATCAAACCGGCGGCGATATAGGCACCGGCGCGCGTCTCGTTACCGAACTCGGCGGCGGCGAGGGCGATGGCCGTGGCGAAAGTGGTACCGCCATCGAAAAGCGAGAAGCGGAAGTCCACCAGGGGCGAGACCACCATGTACAGCGCCATGGTCTCACCCAGAGCGCGGCCCAAGCCCAGCATGGAGCCGGCGACGTAGCCGGACATGCCGAAGGGCAGGACGGTCATGCGGATGACTTCCCAGCGCGTAGCGCCCAGTGCCAAGGCGGACTCGATCTGGCCCGGAGGCGTTTGCACGAAGACCTCGCGGGCGGTGGCGGCGATAATCGGCAGAATCATCACGGCGAGCACGATGCCACCGGTGAAGAGGTTGCGGCCGGTAGCAAAGGCGGGCGAATTATCGTAATGAGTAAACAGGAAGAACCCACCGGCCCAGGACTCCATCCAGGTGTAGAAACTGGACAGGGCTGGGCCAAGGACCTGCCAACCCCACAGGCCGTAGACGATGGACGGCACTGCGGCCAGCATGTCCACCAAGAAACCCAGTGGCTTAACCAAGCGGGCCGGGGCGTAGTTGGACAAGAAGATGGCAATCGCAAGCGCGACTGGCATGGCCAGAATCAGCGCGAATACCGAGATGAGGACGGTGGTGCCGAACATGGTCGGGATACCGAACTTCATCGCAGAAGTATCGGTGGTCTCCCAGCGTTCACCGTGGGTGAAAAAGCCCAGTAGGCCATTCTCGTTCACGCTGAGCGCGGGGACGGCACGCCAGATGAGGAAGGCGGCAATCGCCGCGATCATCACGGTAATCAGCGTGGCAGAGGCCGTGGAGAGGAATTCGAAAATGCGGTCACCGGGGCGCTTGACGGAGCTACCGGAGCTGGAGGTAGCCAAGTCAGTCTCATTATCGCCACGGGTATGAGGCTGTTCGGCGCCAGAGACGGGAAGGGCCTCCGAGGTCGATGCCTGGGTGAGATTATTGTCTGCCATGAGACGTACTAATCCTTATTTGAAGTGGAACAAAGGGACATGCGATGTACATGCCTGCGCCCCCAAAGCGCGTCTCGAGGGCGGCAGTGGGGGCGGGCGGAATGTTATTTCGCGAGGTAAAGCGGGGTTTACGCGTTACTGCAGTGCGTCAACAGCGCTCTTCAGGCGGTCAAGGTGGTCACCCTTAACTGGGATGAAGCCCTGCTCTGCCAACTGGTCATCCTGGTGATCCAGAACGTCGTTGAAGAAGGTCTTGACCAGTTCAGCGGTCTCGTCATCGTAGCCAGCGGAGCAGACGATGTTGTAGGTGGTCAGGATGAGCGGGTATGCACCCTCAACATCGGAAGCGAAGAGAGCCTTGGAGTCAACGACCATGTCGTTCTCAGAAGCGGTGTCCTTGAACTCCAGGTTCTCCAGTGCCTTGTTGACGGTGTCGTCATTCAGCTCAACCGGGCCGTTGCCAAAGTCGATCTTGGCCTTCTTGACGCCGTCAGCTTCCTTCTGGTCAGCGAAGCCGGCCTCAACGTAGGTGATGGCACCCTCGATGTTTGCTACTTGGTCAGCAACGCCGGAGGAACCGTTTGCGCCCTCACCTACAGCGTCAGGGAACTGCTTGCCTTCGCCGTCCCAGTTACCGGTGGAGGCGTTCAGGAACTTCTGGAAGTTATCGGAGGTACCGGACTCGTCAGAGCGGAAGATGACGTGGATGTCGGTGTCCGGCAGGTCTGCGCCCTCGTTATCAGCGGCGATGGCCTCGTCGTTCCACTTCTTGATCTCGCCCTTGAAGATCTTGGCAATGGTATCGGTGGAGAGGTTGATCTCTTGGTCACCCAGGTTATAAGCAATGGCAACCGGGCCGATGGTGGAAGGCAGGTGCCATGCGTCGTTGCCGTCGCAACGCTCCTTGGCGGCCTCAATCTGGCCGTCGTCTTCCTTCAACGGGGAGTCAGAACCAGCGAAGTCTGCCTGGCCGTTGATGAAAGCCTCAACACCCTTACCGGAACCGGAAGCGGTGTAGGACAGGTTTGCGTCTGGGTTGTCCTCTGCGAAGGCGGTGCCGAAGTAGGACATTGCGTTCTGCTGGGAGGATGCGCCCTCACCAACAAGCTCGCCAGCGACGCCGCTGCCGTCGGAGGAACCCGAGGAGTCAGAGGAGGTGTCCTCAGAACAAGCTACGAGAGCGGTAGAGGTAGCGACCACGAGGCCGAAGATAGCGGCAGAGCGCTTGAAGTTGCGAATCACGGGAAAACCCTTTCCGGTGCAGATCAGAGATTGATTGTCCGAGGAAACCGCATCCCCATAAAAAAGGGGAACCTACATCCCACGTCCGCTCTTCGGAAGCGGGGTGCAGGTGCGCAGGTGCGGCTTTCTCACAATCAGTAAAGCTAACCGGAGGAATTAACCAGCAGGGTGCCGTGAGGTAAACAATTAATGAACAAGCTAGAAAGTTGACATGACCTTAATCACACTAGCCCCAGACGACATGCTCTTCATCAACGGAAAAGCCTAGGCGCTTGTAGGCCTTCAGTGCCGGTTCATTGTCCGCTTCCACGTACAAAATAACCCGCTGAGCTCCCTTTTCTACCATGCGGCGCAGGCCAATCTGCAGCAATGGTCCGCCTAATTTTTGGCCGCGGTACGCCTCCGCAAGGCCCACCACGTAGACCTCGCCAAAACCGGGATCTTCCTCCTCGTGCCACTTGGTCCAGTGGAAACCGGCCAGGGTCGGGTGCCCCTGTTCTTTTTCGTCCCAGAAGAACAAAACGTCCTTAGGATCGAACCATTCGGCCTCCATGCCGCGGTGCAGGCGCTCTAAATCCCAGCCGCCTTGTTCTGGGTGCCAATTAAAGGCCTCATTATTCACGCGCAGCCACTCGTTTTCCACGGTGTCCTTGCCCCACTTGTCCACCGCTTCGCTGTAATTGGCGGCCTGCAGCGGAAGCTCGCCTACTTGGGCTGCACTATCCAGATCGCCGCCCTCGATGCCCATGACCACGAGGGTGCGGGTGACCTTCAGATCGCGGGAATTAGCCAGGGCCTGAGCCGGCTTGCCGTTGCCATGCGCCCAGGTCTCGAGGTTGGTGGTGGCGTTAGCGGTGGCATCGTAAAGCGCGGTGCCATAGCCCTTGCCGCGATAATCGGGGGCGATAAAAAGCTCCGCGGTGGAATCCTCGCAGCTGGATACGCCGATGGGCTCGCCGTCCAGCCAAGCCACCAAATGCTTGTGGTGCAGGCGCTCATCGCGCAGGCCGTTGAGGAATTGCTCCGACAGCGGGGCGATGCCGTCGGCTTTTTCTGCGTGCGCTGCTAGTTCTTCCAGGCTGCCCGCCAGCTCTGGGGAGGCGGGGAGGTTTTCTTCGGTGATATTCATGGTGTCCATAATACGTAGGCTAAATTTGAAGGCGTGAGTGTAGTCAAAGTCGACCGGCGCATTGTCCACGTCCTCATCCTGGTGGGCGTGGTCTTTGCCGCATGGGTGGCCGATGCCTGCGTGGCCATGCATTCTGAGCACAAGATTGCCCAGGAGGTAAAGGAGAACTCGCGGCTGGAAAACTCCCCCCAGGTGTATATCGGCGGCACCCCGTACCTGTTGGCGGCAGGCTCTAAAGAAATCCCCTACTTGCAGGTCAAGGCGCTCGACGTGGAGGTTCCCAAGCTGGGCATGGTCAATGCCTCGACCGTGCTGCGCGATATCACCGTTACCCCTGAGCAGGTAGTAAACGGCGATATTGAAGGCGCGCCCGTATCCACATATTCGCGCGGCATTTCCCTGGACGGCGTGGCGTTAGGGCGCCTTCTGGGCATTACCGATCTCTCCATTGCCAACCCGGATGATATTTCGCCCTCCGGCGGCGTTTCTGCCGAGGCAGAGCTTACCGGCACCCTGCCCGGCGATAAGGAAAAGTCCACCGCGATGGTCACGCTGCGGCTAGTGGGCCCGGAGTTTCGCATGGAGGTCTACGGCACCGATGATCCGCGCCTCAAGGAGGCGTTTTCCCTCAACTTCGATACGCGCGAGCTCCCGCTGCCGGCGCAGGCCACGATGGTAAGGCTGCAGGGCGGAACCCTTTACTTTGAGGTCCAGCGCCGCAATATCAAGGTCCAGATGGCTCAGCTATCCCCGCTGGAAATCGAGGGTTCGGAGCAACGGGCCGTTGAAGAGGCCGAAAAGAAGGCGGCCGATACCGCCAATAAGGTAGGTCCTGCCCCAGATGAGGACGAATCCTAACGAAGGCGAATAAAGTCCCGCAGCACTTCCTGCACGGAGCGCTGGGCCACCTGCCGCCTGTCTTGCGGCGCGTAGACCTCGATGGCATCGGCCACAGAGGTCAGCGTCACGTGGCGGAAGGTCCCCTCGGATTCGCCATCGGCCTGGAAGCGCTGCGGGGAGTGGCAATCGAGTTCGACGCGCATGGCATCATCAAAGCCTAGGGTCTTCTCCTTCACCAGCCGCTTGAGCCAGCCGTGCTTATCGGCACCAAAGAGGTGCAGCAGGCCGATAACCCCACGCACGCCACTGAGCTTTTCCAGGCCGAAAAGCGCCAGCCCCTCATCAAAGGAATTGCGCGGGTTGGTCACCACCGGCAAGGGGCCCAAGAAAGTCCAGGGGTTGGTATTAGACGTAAACAAGAGTGGGAAATCCTTCTTATGAAGCGTCTGCCCCAAGCGGGATTCCGCGTGCACCGTGATCTGTGGCGGGTTGCGGCGAGCCCGCAACCAAGCCCGAATGGCCACGTTGAGGTAGCGCAGCGGGGTGGCGGAAAAGCCTTGTTCACGGGCGCGGTCCACGCGCGCGAGGACGTCCGCATCCATGCCAAAACCGGCGTTGACGGCAAACCAGCGTTCGTTCCAGGTGCCCAGGTAAATGGTGCGGCGCAGATCGCGCTCTAGCATGCGAGCCAGAACGTGGGTGGCCTCAACCGGAGTATTGGGGAAGCCAAGGGCGCGGACGAAGACGTTCGCGGATCCGGTGGGAATGACGGCGAGCGCCGGCACATCGTGCGGGCTGGGGAGATCTCCACCGGCCGGCCCCAGCAGGCCGTTGACAATCTCATTGACGGTGCCATCGCCGCCCACAGCAATGATGACATCATAATCATCCCTGGTAAGCCCCCGGACGATGTCTTCTGCATGCCCTGGGTAATGGGTGAATTTCACCAATAGGTGCATGCCTTCTACGGCCCGCAGGGCGGGCACGATTTGGCGAAAGAGCCCGTTGGATTGCGAGGTCGAATTGGGATTGGAAATCATCAGTGCATGCACAAAGGACCAGTCTAGTAGTTAAAGCGGCCCCGGCACGACTAGGCTGGACGCCCATGAGCGAAAATACCGAGAACACCAATACCCCGAACGTCGAGACCGCCGCCGCGTCCCACCCGGAAAACACCTCCGGCGCGCTCAATGGCAATGACGCGGTCAACCAGGCCGCCGAGCAATGGAAGGATGCGGCCAGCCACAATATCCCCGCCATCGAGCTTGGCGATGCCCCCGTTCCCGCCGATACCGCCAACCTGCGCCAGGGCCCGTCGCTACACGATGGATTGCTAGGACTCCTCCCCCTCGTCGGCGTCTGGCAGGGCGAGGGCCAGGCCCACGACACCGATGGCAGCGAATACACCTTTGGCCAGCAGCTGGTCGTCGCCCACGACGGCGAGAATTACCTGACCTTTAGCTCGCGCACCTGGAAGATCGATACCGAGGGCAAGCCGCAGGGCCCGTCTACCCGCGAGACCGGTTTCTGGCGCATCTCCGCCAAGGATGAAATCGAGGTCACCTACACCTCTTCAACCGGCATCGTGGAAATCTTCTACGGCGAGCCCTTCAACGAGCGCGCTTGGCAGCTCGAATCCGCCTCCACCATGGTCACCGAGACCGGCCCGAAGAACCTGGGCCCCGGCAAGCGCATGTACGGACTCATGCCCAATAACAACCTGGGCTGGGTAGACGAGCGCATGGTCGATGGCGAAATGCGCCCCTACATGTCCGCCGAGCTCACCCGCATCGCCGGCTAAAAAGCTGGCTAGGCCCCTAGCGCGGCATCGATAAGCCCCCGGATTTCTTCCTCGTTATCCGGGGCTTTTAACGTTTTTTCATTCAGCTTGGTCACCCGCACCGCCACGCGCACGGAAGAGACCAGCCACACCGAATCGGACTTTTCCAAGTACTCCACCGTCAGCGGCTTGGCCTTGCAGCGGTAGCCGCGATCCTGGGCGTAATCAAAGAGCGCGGCCTGCGTGGTGCCGGGCAAAATGCCGCGGCCGGCGGCGGTGCGCAGCTTCTTTCCCCGCACCGCCACGACGGTAGAGGTAGCGCCCTCTAAGATTTCGCCGGTATCTGGATCCGTGAGGATGAGATCGTCGTAGCCCTTGTCCTTGGCCATGCGCAGCATCGCCATCGTCGCGGCGTAGTTGAGTGTCTTGGCCGGTAGCTCTTCGGCCACGTGCCACAAGCGCGGGCTCGTCAGGACGGTGACGCCGGTGGTGCGTTGGCGAAGAGGGGCATCGCCAAGCGGCTGCACCGTCACCCACGCGGTGGGCACGCCGGTCGAAGCCCGGCCGCGGGTATAGGTCCAGGTGCATTTGGCATCGGGATGATCGGCATCGGTACCGCAATAATCCGCGATCGCCAGCCGGGTCGCCTCCTCCCACTTGTGCATCGGCGGTTCCGGCAAATCGAGCGCCCGCGCCGAATCGCGAAAGCGCTGCGCGTGGCGGGCGAGGTTAGCTGCCTTACCGCCGCGGACCAGGAGCGATTCAAAGATGCCATCGCCGCGGGTCACGGCGGCGTCATCGGCATAAACCAGCGGCAGGGAGGGCGAATGCTTGCGCACCGACCCACCAAAGGGTTCCACGACGTAGATGACCGGCTCTTTTCGCGGGGAGGGTTTCATAGACTCGATTATGCCCTACCATCGGTAGATGTGAGTTATTCTTCGCCACTTCTTCAACGCGCCGGTGCCGCCGAGCACCAGGACGCGACTGTACTCGATGCCCAAGGTGTGGCCTGGCACTATGGCAACCCCCTCGGGGAACAGCGTGCGGCCGAGACCGGGACCATCGCCATCGACCGCTCGCAGCGCCGCGTGCTGCGCGTCAGCGGTGCGGATGCACCGGGTTTTCTTAATAATCTGCTCTCGCAGAAGCTTGACGATGCCCCCTCCGGCTTCTCCGCCGGCGCCCTCGACCTAGATATCCAGGGCCACATTTTGCACCACATGGATATCACCCGCGCGGGCGAGGACCTTTACCTCGATCTGCCCGCCGCGCAGTTCGAATCCGCCCAGGACTTTTTGACCAAGATGGTCTTTTGGTCTGAGGTCACGGTCGAGGAAGCCGATATCGCCATCGTGACGTTGCTGGGTGAAGCCGATATTCCTACCCCACCCACCGTGGTCTTTTCCCGCGAGGTGCAGTGGCCGGGAATCAAGCGGGTTGACCTCGCCGTTCCGCGCGAAAAGTTGGTGGAATCCATGGCTGCCCTGGAGGCCGAGGGCGCGCGGCTGGCCGGGCTCATGGCCTTTACCGCCGAGCGCGTGCGCGCCCGCGAGCCGGAACTTGCCGCCGACTTGGACAATAAATCCATCCCGCACGAGGTTCCGCAGTGGATTAGCCGCAGCGATGCCAATCCCGCCCACGTGCACCTGAATAAGGGCTGCTACCGCGGCCAAGAAACCGTGGCGCGCGTGGAGAACCTGGGCCGTTCTCCCCGCCTCTTGGTGCTCCTCCACCTCGACGGATCCGCGCCGGAACGGCCGAATGTGGGCGATGACATTTCATTTAATGGACGTAAGGTAGGTCGCATCGGCACCATCGTGGATGACTGCGATTTCGGCCCCATTGCCTTAGGGCTAGTCAAGCGTTCTGCGCTAGATGCAGGCACATTGGATATCGGCGATACCGCGGCGTCGATCGATGCGTCCTCCATCCCCGAAGATGAGGGCCCAAAGGCCGGGCGCGAGGCGGTAAACCGGCTGCGCGGGCGGTAGATTTTCCACTCATCGGGGGGCCGGTGCGGAATTTTTTCGTCACACGCGCTATTGTGTCTTACAGGAAGATACACAATTGACAAGCCGATGGGGCGCCCAAGAATCCCTGGAGCGCCCTACTAGCCCAAGGGGGTCATGCACATGGGACGCGGACGCGCTAAGGCAAAGCAGACCAAAGTTGCACGCCAGCTCAAGTACAACTCACCCGAGATGGATATCGAGTCCCTTCAGCGGGAACTCGCTGCTCAGCAGGAGGGTGACTCCCACGACTACGAAGAGGATGATCCCTACGCCGAGTATGTCGACGAATGGGATGAGGACAACGACGACGAGCGCTAATCTTCCGCTCGCCGGATAAATCCACAAAAGGCCTTAGGTTTTTAACCTAAGGCCTTCCTCTTGTACCTAGAAGTTTGAGTGTTCGCCCTGCATGATAACGCGCGGTTCTTCGCCGTCTGCTTCGCGGACGCTGCCCAGCTCCCACGCGTCGATGTGGCGGGCGGTGAGCATGGCCAAGGCGCGGTCACGGTCCTCCGGATTGACCACGGCAATCATGCCCACGCCCATGTTGAAGGTCTTTTCCATCTCCGCCAGCTCGACCTTGCCCATGGACGAGATGAGCTTAAAGATCTGGCCCGGATTCCACGTGGAGCGGTTGACCTCAGCGCTCAGGCCCTCTGGAATAACGCGCTCCAGATTGCCGGCCAACCCGCCGCCGGTGACGTGGCAGAAGGTGGATACGGAGCATTCCTGCGCCAGCGCCAGGCATTCCTTGGCGTAGATGCGAGTGGGTTCCAAAAGCTCCTCCCCTAGCGGGCGGCCGAGCTCTTCCACGTACCCGTCTAGCGGCATGCCCGCCTGCTCCAGCAAGACGTGGCGCGCGAGCGAGTAGCCATTGGAGTGCAGCCCAGACGAGCCCATGGCGATGAGTACATCGCCCTCGCGCACGTTGTCTGGGCCCAACACGCCATCGGCCTCAACCACGCCGACGGCGGTAGCGGAGACGTCGTATTCGTTCTCCCCCATCATGCCTGGGTGTTCGGCGGTCTCGCCGCCGAGCAGCGCAGCGCCTGCCTGCACGCAGCCCTCGGCAATGCCCTTAACTACCTCGGCTACCTTTTCCGGCACGACCTTGCCCACGGCGATGTAGTCCTGCAGGAATAGTGGCTCGGCGCCGCAGACGACTAGGTCATCGACGCACATGGCCACCAGATCGATGCCGATGGTGTCGTGCTTATCCATGGCCTGCGCAACGGCGAGCTTGGTGCCCACGCCATCGGAGCCAGCGGCGAGGATGGGTTCCTTGTAATCGCCCAGCTTGAAGAGCCCCGCAAAGCCGCCGAGGCCGCCCATGACCTCCGGGCGGGTGGCGCGCTTGGCGTGTGGGGCAAATAGGCTTACCGCGCGGTCGCCTTCTTCGATATTGACGCCGGCTGCGGCGTAGGTGTTGTCACTCATGTTTTTGAAAGTTCCTTAAGTGTTTTTATTGGGTTCCGAGCAGGGTGCGCACGGCATCGGCATTGGGGTTTCCGGCGGGAAGGCCAAGGGGGTAATCGCCGGAGAAGCAGGCGGTGCACAGCTCGGAGCGAGGCTGCTCTGTGGCGGCGACCATTTCATCGATGGAGACAAAGCCCAAAGAGTCAGCGCCGATGGTCTCGCAGATGGTGGAGCAAATCTCTTCCGGGTCATCGGACGGACTGGCGTTGGCAATGAGCTCGCCGGGCGAGGCGAAGTCAATGCCATAAAAACACGGCCACTTCACCGGCGGGGAGGCAATCCGCACGTGGACCTCGGCGGCGCCGGCCTCGCGCAGCATGCGGATAAGCGCGTGCTGGGTATTGCCTCGCACGATGGAATCATCCACCACGACGAGCTTCTTGCCGTCGATGACCTCGCGCAACGGGTTGAGCTTTAGCCGGATACCCAGCTGGCGCAGGGTCTGCGTGGGCTGAATAAAGGTGCGGCCCACGTACGCATTTTTTACCAAGCCATGTGCAAAGGTGATGCCGGATTCGCGGGCGTAGCCCACCGCGGCCGGGTTGCCGGATTCCGGTACGGGGATGACCAGGTCTGCATCCTCAACCGGGTATTCGCGGGCCAGGCGGCGGCCGATCTCCACGCGGGAGGCATTGACGGAGCGGCCGTTGATATCGCTATCCGGGCGGGCCAAGTACACGTACTCGAAAACGCAGCCGCTGCGCTTGACGGGCGCGAAATTTTCAGAGCGAATGCCCGCCTCATCGATGGCAACGAGCTCGCCCGGCTCGATCTCGCGAATAAACTGCGCACCGCAGATATCCAACGCGCAGGTCTCGGAGGCGACGACCCAACCTTTGGCCAGACGGCCCAAGACGAGCGGGCGCACGCCCTGCGGGTCGCGCGCGGCGTACATGGTATGGCCATCGGTAAAGGTCAAGCAGAATGCGCCCTTCACCCGCGGCAGGAGCTCGCGGGCGGAGTCGAAGACGGAGGTGGTGTCATCGACGCCATCGGCAAGCAGCATGGACAAGCACATCGAGTCAGAAACCGATTCCTCGTGCGGCTTAATCAGGCCGCGCTCGACGGCCTCTGCGCGCAGCTCGAGGTAATTGACCAGGTTGCCGTTGTGGCCCAAGGCAATATCCACGCCCGTAGAGGAGGTGGAAAACATTGGCTGCACGTTGGACCATTCCTTGCCACCGGCCGTGGAATAGCGCGTATGGCCCACCGCCACATTGCCGTTTAAGGCAGAAAGGGTCGATTCATCGAAAATATTGGCCACTAGGCCCATGTCTTTGAAGACGACGATGCGGTCATCATCGCCCATCGCAATGCCGGCGGCTTCTTGGCCGCGGTGCTGGAGAGCAAAAAGGCCAAAGTAGGTAAGTTTGGAGACTTCCTCCCCGGGAGCCCAGACGCCAAAGACGCCACACTCTTCGCGGGGTTCCTCCTCGTTACGATCGTCAAGGTCAGTGATACTAGGAGTATGTACTTCTACCACGGCGTTTATATTAGCGCGTTGGGCCGTCGAAAACTAACGGAATAATCGGCAGCCACTGTGCAATCTCCCCTGAACGCGACCCGGAAGCATCAACGCGACCTGTGTTTTTGACCTCGTCCCAGTCCGTGACACCGGTGGCCAAACGCAGCCAGGTCTCCGCATCCATTTCCACCACATTGGGTGGGGTGCCGCGCGTGTGACGGGGGCCTTCAATGCACTGCACCGCAACAAATGGGGGTACGCGCAGCTCCACCGAATGCCCCGGCGCGTCGGCCTCGAGGGTGCGGGCGGTGCGACGGACGGCATCGGCAAGCAGGGCCCTGCCTGGCTTTTGTTGCCCGTCCGGGTCCTGAATCCAGTCCTTGATGGCGATGACGGCCGCGCGCGTGGCGGCGGGATCAACGGGTTTATGCATAGCCACAGCATAGCGACTGTTATCTTGTTGTTTATGTCATCTACTGACTCCGCTGCGGATTCCCCAAAGTCCCCTGCTCTCACGCTGCGCTTTATGGCATCGCCTACCGATGTCACCATGGCCGGCGCCCCCGGCATCAATGGCGGGCGCGTGCTGGAATGGATCGATAAGGCAGCCTATGCCTGCGCCGTGCAG
The DNA here is from genome assembly GCF_040225835.1 of Corynebacterium sp. KPL3927. NCBI lineage: Bacteria > Bacillati > Actinomycetota > Actinomycetes > Mycobacteriales > Corynebacteriaceae > Corynebacterium > Corynebacterium sp. KPL3927. The sequence continues at coordinate 132,512 of NZ_JBEHGD010000004.1, read as the reverse complement.
TGGTCCGGCCAATACTGCGTGACCGCATATGTGGGCCATATCCACTTCACCCGCCCCATTCCCTCCGGGCACATCGTAGAGGTGCGCTCGCGCATTGCGATGACCGGCCGGTCTTCCATGCACATCATCAACGAGGTGCTTTCTGCTGATCCCCGCGAAGGCATTTTCACCCGCGCCTGCGACTGCTTGGTGATCTTCGTAGCCAAGGACCCCGAGAGCAATAAGACCACCCCGGTGCCCACCTTCGTGCCGGATACTGATGAGCACCTGCGCGTGGCCGAGGCCGCGAAATCCCGCATCGAGCTGCGCAAGGCCATTGAGCAGGAAATGGACAAGCAGACCTACGATGGGCCATCCGATGCCCCGCGCATGGTCAACCGCTTTTTAGCCAAGCCCACCGACGTCAACTGGGGCGGCAAGGTACACGGTGGCACCGCGATGCAGTGGATCGATGAGGCCGGCACGGCCTGCACCATGGAGTGGTCCGGCGAGCGCACCGTGGCCGTCTATGCCGGCGGTATCCGCTTTTATCGGCCCATTTCCATCGGGGATCTCATTGAGGTCGATGCCCGCATGATGCGCACCGATACCCGCTCCATGCAGATGTCCATCCACGTCCGCGCCGACGATCCCCGCGGCGGCCGCGATAACCTCAAGACCGCCATCCACGCCACCGTGGCCTATATTGCCCTGGACCGCGACGGGCAGCCGCTGACCGCGCGCACCTTTACCCCACAGACGGAAGAAGATATCCGCCTGGCTGAGCACGCCAATATCTTGCGCGAGCTGCGCGGCGAATACTCCCCGAAGCCGCTCATCGTGGCCCCGCACTACCAGCACGTGGATTAAATTTTCAGCACAATTTCTTTTGCGCGGCGCCCGCGCACCAGCGTGGTATTAAATTGGTTACAGAGACCACGCTAGAGAAATGAGTTGAAATGTCTAACCCACGCCTGCGCCGCAGGGTGCAGTACTCCGCCGCATTAGTTGCCTCCGCAGTGCTGCTGGCCTCCTGCCAGAACCCGGCCAACCAGGAGGATAAAGATGAGGCTTCGGCTACGCCGACGACTACCTCTTCTTCTACTTCCGCGGAAAAGACCTCAGAAGCATCTTCCACGGCATCGAGTTCTAGTTCCGCAACCAGCTCCAACAGCGCCAGCAGCTCCGCCACAAGCTCTTCCACCACTTCCGCCAAATCAAGCGGCTCCCATGCCAAGCAGCGCTCCGAAATCGAGGGACATGTGGTGGTGCTTTCTACCGGCGGCACCATCGCCAGCACCCACGATGACAAGGGCGCGGTGGTGCCCACCGTCAAAGGCTCTGATCTGGTGGACCCGCTGTACTCCGAGTTCAACAAAGACAAGTTGGAACTTGAGGTCAAAGACATTGCCAACCTGGATTCTTCTGCGATGACCTTGGCCGATACCGATAAAATCATCACCGCCGTACAAGAGCAGCTAGAGCGCGATGACGTCGATGGCGTAATCGTCACCCACGGCACCGATTCCATGGAAGAAACCGCCATTGCGCTCGATACTTTCCACGACAGCGATAAGCCCGTCGTACTCACCGGCGCAATGCGCCCGTTCGATGACGATGATCCAGACGGCCCAGAAAACCTCGCTACCGCGGTAGAGACTGTCACCAACCCGGACTATGCCGGCCAGGGCGCATTCATCGCCTTTGGCGGCAAGGTTATCCCCGCCCGCGGCGCGTTCAAATCTGATACGGAAAAGGCCGATGGCTTTGCTACCAACAGCCAGGAGAAATTCCCAGAACGCCCCGATCCGCTGAAGTACGCTCCGCTTGGCGATGTCCGCGTGGACATCATCGCCGCCTACCCCGGCGCCCCAGCGGATCTCATTGAGCAATCCTTGGCCAAGGGCGCGCAGGCCATCGTCATTGAGGGCATGGGTTCAGGAAATATCGGCCCCGATCTGGCTACTGCCGCCATGGAAGCCGCCAAGTCCGTTCCCGTCGTGCTTACTACCCGCGTGGATCACGGACCCGTCGAGGGCATCTACGGCGGCGCCGGTGGCGGTGCCACGCTTGCCGATGCCGGCGTTATCCCCTCCGGTACCCTCCGCGCACCCCAAGCCCGCATGCTGCTCGCAGCCGCAGTTGCCACGGGAACGGACGCACAGAAGCTCTTTCCCACTGCAGAATGAGGCCGTATACTTTAGCGCGACACTGAAAGGAGGAGAGCATGGCAGAAATTTTCGACGTTGGACAGTACATTACTGAGCGCATTCCCAATGTGGACAAGCTCAAGCTGTACAAGCTGTGCTACTTCTCCCAAGGCTGGCATCTGGCGTGGACGGGTCGCCCATTATTCCAGGCGGAGTTTCAAGCATGGCGACATGGCCCTGTTTCCCGCGAACTGCGCACTCAAACCTGGCAGGTAGCAGGGACCAAAGAGCCCTGGCCGGTCCCCTATGTTCCCGGCGGCCTGTCCGACAATCTCAGCACATACGAACGTGCAGTAGTAGATAGCATCATCGCGTTTTACGGCGGAGTTGAATCGACCCGGCTTTCTGACTTGAGTCATGGCCTTGCCTGGAACGAGCTCCTCCAAGAGTTCTCCCAGGCGATGATCTCCGGCGAGCCCACCCCGCGACCTCCGCTACAACCAGCAGAAGTTCTTTTGCCTAATGTTGACCTCAACGGGGATGTGGATGAAGTTTTAGCCACACCACAGGCCAAGGAAATCGAACAAGACTGGTGGGAGACTTTCCGGATTCTCGCTGACCGTTAACCAGACGGATTTGCGGCAAGGATTGATCATCCTGGCGCATGCTGCCCTGTTCAATAACACGGCAATTACGGTCTAGGCAGCGCCAACGACCACTTGCCATACCGCCACGAGGTGCACCACCGCTGCCGCGATGGTCGCCGTGTGGAAGTGCTCGTGATAGCCGTAGTAGCGCGCATTGCGCCCAGGCCACTTAAAGCCATAGACCAGCGCACCTACGGAGTAAACCACCCCGCCGGCCAGTAGTAGCCAGACCACTGCTGCGCCGGCATCGCTCCACAGCGTGGGTAGTAGCGGCAGCACCAACCAGCCCAGCGCTAGGTACACCACAACATCGAGCCACCGCGGGTGCTCAATCCACACTAGGTTCAAAATCACGCCCAAGATAGCGCCCGCCCACGCAATGGCCAGCATCCACGCGGCCTGCGCTGGGGATAACGCAATCAAACACAGCGGGGTGTATGTGGCGGCAATGAATACCGCAATCGTGGCGTGGTCCGCCCGCCGCCACCACTTCACCGCCTGGGGACTAGCCCACGGATAGCGGTGGTACAGCGCTGAAACGCCAAAAAGCCCCACTAGGCCTAGGCCATAAACGGTAACGCCCAGACCCTGCCACCAGTGCAGCGTCATCCACGCATACGTAATGAGCACGGTAGAGGCGATCACCGATAGCAACGCCGCCAGCGCATGACCCCATCCACGAGTCAGCGGTCGCTCGCCACGATCCGCCATCCAATAGGTGCGCTGCACCAAGCCTTCTTTCAAGGGATGCTCCCCCGCCTCTTTTGTTCCTTCAACATGTATCTGAGCCACAGCGATACTTCTTTCTCCCACCAGAGCTAAGTTACGTTACCGTAAGTCTACTGAGAGGAGAAAGGAGCTTCAAGAGAAAAGAAGCAATTAAGCCTCCTCGCTTAAATCCAGCCCATCTACGAGCCGCATGGTTTTCATTAACGCATGGGTGAAGCCCGATCTCCATCATCGACCCTTGTAGGAGTATATTTATTCAATAGAATCCTGTTCGGATTGTGCAGTCTCCCACGAGCATGAGGAAGCAAATAACCTGAAATGTTAAAAGTTCGGAATGACATGAAAATTCCGCCGCTAGGGCCTGCCTGGGCTGGAGCACTCATGGGACTAGCTATCTCCTCATCCCTCATCGATGCGCACCTGAGTCCGGTGTTGGGGCGCCTTCCAGCCGAAATCATGCTCGGCGTGGCAACTCTTGTCTTCTTGGCGCTCTCGGCGGGATTCATTAAGTATCGGAATCCAGGTTTTCACTCCGACGACATGCCTGCATGGGGCATGGTCTCCATGGGCATCCTCGCTTTGGGTAGCGCCTACTCCCTTATCTTTGATGCCTGGTCGATTCACGCTGCGTGTTGGGCCGTGGGAACCATCCTCAGCGTGATTACCTGCTTAAAGTATTTGAAATATCTTTTCTTCAACCGTCCGACTGATCCGGCTTTTACCTTAGGGCTGCCACTGGTGGCACCTATGGTTTCCGCCACTGCCTCGGCACAGCTGGCAACGCACGTCGGTGAGTGGAGCTCGGTCATCCACGGCATCGGCGTATTCTGCTTCGTCTTGGCTTGGGTGACGGGAATGCCGATATTCGCCTTTATTTACTGGCATACCTTCCCGAAGGTTCCCATTAACTTCGCCGCCACCGCTTGGATCCCACTGGGGTTGGTTGGCCAGTCCACCGCGGCAGCACAGCTCCTCGCCGGTGACCAGTGGCACTTCCGCGCCATGGTCTATGGTGTAGCGATGCTGAGCTTAGGCGTACCGCTGTCGGTCTATGCCATCGCCAAGCATTAGGGTACCGCTCTTGGAAAGACCCCAATGTCTTATAACCCCAGCTGGTGGGCCAGCACCTTCCCCGTGGGCACGTGCTGCCTAGGCACCCACACCCTCTCCACGCAACCCGCGGCGCTGGCATGGGGTTTAGGCTGGATGGATACTGTCAGCGCCGCCTTGCTTGTTCTGCTTCTCCTCCACGTCACTTGGGCTGCATTCGGAGCCATCACAACCGTTTCCGAGTATTTCCAGGTCAGCCAAGTAAGCCACGCATAATCCCAGGGTCGTCGGGTACTTAAGAAGCTTGCGGATCGTGCTCGGCGAAGAATTGGGGCATCGCCTGGAGCAAGTGCTGGTTCCAGACTCCGTGGGCGCTAAGCGCCGATGCGTGGTCAGCGTGTGGGCGCACGTACTCGCTTAGGTCGATGTTCTTTTCTTGGGCTATGCGGCGAAAATCGTCATAGCTTTCCGGCGGGACGAGGCGATCGTTATCGCTACGGACAATCTTGATGGGTGGCATGTCCGAAGTAAGGTGCGTAGCCGAGGTAACACAATCTGCACGGTCGGGATATTCCTCCGGCGTTCCACCCAGGTATTTCTGCACGGTATCGCGGGAGCCCTGCGCGGCATAGGCATCGTCGGAGTCATAGATGTGGCGGACATCGAGAGCCGGTGAGTCCGCATACACGGCGCGGGGAACGGCCGGTGTGCCGGGGCAATCGGCGGAAGGTAGGTGGTTGGGGTGCGCGGCGGCATCGGCAGTCGCATTCAGCACCAACTGGCCGCCGGCAGATTCGCCGTACATAAAGAAGCGCTCCGGGTCGCCGTCATAATCCGCGGCGTGGGCATTGACCCAATTCATCGCGCAGCCCACCTGCCCCGCTGCCACCTTCCACGTGGGCTGTTCCCAACTGGACAGCGTGTAATCGATGGATTATACGAGGTAGCCGCGCTGCGCCATCTGCCGCATATTGAACGCCTGGGAGCGCTTGTTCATCTGATCCCAGCCGCCGCCGTGGACATACATCATCACCGGGTGGGTGCCGCCATCATTGGGCCTATAAATATCCATGTCCAGGTCCTCGCCATGGAAGGAATCGTAGGCCACCGTGTGATCAGGACCCTCGTCGGTGCTTTCCACACCAGCCCAGCTCAACGCGGCGCTAATATCCACGTCGGTGCCCTGCTCCTTCGCGGCGTGGATCTGCGTCCCAAAAAGCACTATGCCTGCAATGAGCGCAACCGCCGCTAACGCGCCCGGCACGTAAAAGCTGCGGGATCCGAACCTTCCAAGCACCGCAAGGACCAAGAGAATAAGGGAAAAGATAATCACCGGCCCGATATATTGCGGGCCAATGAGCGCACCCGCGCCCCAATACGGGATATGCGGCGTAAACGGCGCCACCGCAAGCCACAGTGCGAGGAAAGCTACAAGCGTGAGTGGGACGGAAAGCAGCCGAGCAACGATCTTCATACCGGCAACGGTAGTCCTCGTTTCTGGGAATGCGTGGTGATGATTCTGCCTTTAGTAAGAGGATCGGCGTCACGCCCACAGCCTGGTTAACTTGAACCAGACGAATAAAGTGGGAAAGCAATGAATAATCTCCGATTCAAAAGGGTCAAGTCCCATAAATTGGGACTCGGCCAAATGTGAAAAAGAAAAACGATGTTTTCGAAGTACCCTAGCGATGTTCTCGCAGACGAGATATCCACCTACTTACACACGATTTTAGCTCCACAAAGTTCTATGCCACTTGCATGGGACTAAATACTAATATTAAGTTTTCTTAAGAAATCAATACCATCCACACACTCGACGTCAAAGTGCTGTGCTACATCCGGAATCTTCACTCGTGCTTTTCCATTCGGCGCGGGTTTCTCGTTGGTTACGATCTTCGCTTTATGCCGATACGCGGAGGCAACTAACCAAGAATCTGCAGCATCCAAAAATATATTTACTGCGTTTGGTTTGTATTTAGGCTCGCGCTCCATACTGACCCAACGTGTCATCTCTTCATAAGCTAGGATTTCTTTCTCATCAGGAGACAACCGCTGACTGGGGCGGACAAGGTTTTCATACCACGCAAAGCGAGGATGTCCCCAGTTCTTCATTTCTTCGTGGACCTCATCATGGAAGCAAATCCCCGGAACGAAAAGCTTCGTCTCAAGCTCTTTCCATAAGCTAGGGAATATATCTTCTGGATAAGTAGTCGTTAACTCACCAAGAAAACTCGTATCGATGACGTACATCGCTTATACCGCTTTTCTTCCCGAAGATCGTGCAGACGACACAAGCTTTTCAAAGGAATCATACGTAGTTGTTCCCAGAAGACTTGCAGCTTGTTTTTCAGGTAGGACTCCTGATTCTGCGGCGTCTAATACTGTCTCAAAAAATCTCTCTCCCACCCTTGATTTAATTAAAACATGGCGGGGAGGCGCACCTTTAGCATCTCGTGAAGTCTTTATTAGCGCCTGTTCTTTCCGGAACCGTGCCGCAAGTGGAATAGCTTCTTCTTGTGGGACAATTCCAAGTCCTACTAGCCGCCACAACAATGCTTCGCGGCTCATACCGTATATCTTGGATAGCGTTGATACCTGTTCCTCTAGCTCGTCAGTGGGCTGGAAATCCTCCCTTAAGGAAGCTCCCGGGCACAAGAAGGCCGCAGCAAATTGATTACACCATTGCTCAGTTTCTAGGCGCTCCGAATGATCAGAAATTCCGGGTTTACCAAGCACAACGTGCGCCAATTCGTGCGCAATACTAAAAAGCTGGGCTGTCTTGGTATCGCGGGTATTGATGAAAACTAGGCAGTAGCCATCCTCTTCAAGGGTGAATCCACGAAATTCCTCTACATTAAGTGCCCTACGGGTGGAGTTTTCGGCAATGGAGTTTCGGGCGACGAGTATCCCGGCATCTTCCATCAATGAAACCAATTCACGAACTTTGTCACGCCCAGGAAGAGGAGCTTCTTGCTTGAGGCGGAGCGCGTCCCGAACGCTACTAGCAGCAACCGCTGCAGACTCAGAAATCGTCGCGCTACGGAAAAGCTCCGGCGGATCAATTCCTATGCCCCGTGCGTATTCGGCGTACCAATCGAGGCGAGTCTGGGAAGCGAACATGACTTCCTGCAGCTCTGGGCTGACCGTATCGAGCTGCTCATTGCGCACGGTTCTAAAATCCGCGACCTCAACTCCATCGCCTGTGGGGGCATCGAGAAGCAGCCTGCCGAAAGGGATGTGAGCTTTCTTCGCTAGGTCTTTCGCTTGTTTTAGAGTGGGACGCTCTTCACCAGTTTCCCATTCATGGATTTTGGGGAATTGCTTGAGTAGCGCGTATTGTGAGAGCCCTGTGCGGGATACCGCCCAAGCGAGCACAGCAGTTTGAATCATCACTCGTACAGGTGCCATGACGATCCTCCTTCACTGTCCATAGATCTTAAATAGTAGCGTAAACCAAACAATAAGGCCCGGCCGAGGTCGGCAGCATCGGCAAGCGCATTCAGCACCAACTGCCCGCCGTGGATATACACCATCACTGAGTGGGTGCCACCATCATCGGGCGGATAGCAGCCGGGCAGCGATCTTCAAGTCCTCGGTTCCGGAGGTGCGTGGTAGCGGATTTAGTGGAGAAAAGCCGCCTACTAACTCGCCTTTTTGAAGGAAAGGCGGCGGTCCCGCAGAGGCAGGGCGTCCTTCCGGCTTAACTCCGCGATACACAGTGCGATGACGAAGCCCACCAAGGCGATGAAAGAGGACCACGACAACCACATATCAGAATCTGCCTTGGCCAGTGGTGGGAAGAAGAAGAGCCCCAAGACCGGCACAACATAAATGATGCGATTCTGCCCGCGGGCCAGAACGCCTAGCAGTGGCAATACGGCACACAAGACGTAATGGTCCCACAAGATATTGGCGGTAGCCGTAAGAACCGTAAAGATGCCGACGGCAGCAATGCGCCACGGCTCCTGTGACCGCAAAGCGGTAACAATAACCAGCGCAATCAATGCCAGGGCTACAAAAGGCGGAATAAGGCTGGCAACCAGTGAAGGATCATGGACGATGGTGACAAGAATGCTGTCATCTTCAACGCGGTTGGTGCTCAATTGGGAAGCAATCGATCCGTTGACAGGAGCGACCATTATTGCCGCCTTGATGTCCTGAAGGGTATCCCACCAAGAGGTAAACACGTCCCAGCCAGAAACGACGATTGAGTAGAGTACAGCAACGGCTCCTGTCCCGAGTGCTACCAATCCCGCTTTCCGCGCCCGCGGGAAAACCACGCAGATGAGCACGAGAATAATGGGGGTTAGCTTCACTGCAGATACAAGCCCTAGTGCAATTCCCGCGCGCACTGGGTGCACGCGAGCAGCAGCAAGGCCGTAGGCAACTCCCGCAAAAATCAGCGGGCTCGTCTGGCCAAGTAGCAACGATGATTGAAAAGCTACCGATGCCCAGCCCAAGAGGATTCCAAAAAGCAAGGCCATGGTTGGTATCTCTTCTTCAAACCACAAGAACCAGGCGGAGACTATCAGCACCACCAACGCCCAACCGGAAGCAATCGCGAGTAAAATCACGGAGACATCAAAACTCATGACCCGCACGACCAGGCTCATCACATCCGCGAGAAATGGGACGTGAACATAAGGGTGCGGGAACTCAGTGACATCAGAGTGGGCGATGGTGTCTAACCACACATCACCACGTGGCAGTGCGAAATCGCGTTCATCGATTCTATATAGATGCTCCCGATTTCCATCGCGAACGAGCAATCCAGCAATCCATAGCGCACCCCAGTCACCGTAATTCAGTTTTCCGGCAGAAATTGCGGCAACCACGAGGCCAAACACCAGCCCAATACAATGGTGGTACCACCGCAGCACTGTTGATGCGGGCGCGGAGGCTTGATGGCGGGAATGCGCGCTCATGGGACTCCTAATATAAAAATTTCGATTCGAGACAGAGAGAAAGGGCGATGCTCATTGGGCAACGGCCCCGATCACCGAAGATAGTCTAAATGCTCCTCAAGCCCGGCCAAAGCCGGGCTTGAGCTAAGCGGTGACAGGGGCTGGCTTACTCCACAACGGAGTTGGCACCCACGGCGTGACCGAAGAGGTCAGGCAAGGTGGCAGACCATGCCTCAACCAGCTGGGAGATGGCCACGGATTCGCCGCCCAGGGTAAGGGCACCGGTTTCGGTGGTCTCGCCCACGATGGCCGCGGGGATGCCGAGCTCTGCCGCACGGGCGAGCACCTTATCGGCGCGGTCGGCGGTGGTGGCCACGAGCGCGCGGGACGCGGACTCGGAGAAGGCCGCGGTAAAGGCGTCCTCGTGCACGGCGGTGAGATCGAGGTCGAGGCCGAGGCCGGCGGCATCGGCAAGCGCACCGGCGCGCTTGGCCATCTCAAAGGCGGCGACGGCAAGGCCTCCCTCAGAGACATCGTGCGCGGCGGTGAGCAGATCGTTGCCGTGGAAGAAGTCCGCGAGGCGCTTCTCATTAGCCATGTCCACCTGCGGCGGCAGGCCGTTGAGGTTGTCCTTATCGGCGCCCTCGGCGCTCACCAGCTGCCAGATGGAACCGCCGAACTCATCCTTGGTCTCGCCCAAGGCGATGAGGACCTCCTTCTCGTTGACGGTGCCCAGGTTATTGCCAATGGCCTTGTGCACATCATCGATAACGCCGAGCACGCCCACGACCGGGGTGGGCAGGATGGGCTCGGAGCCGGTCTGGTTGTAGAAGGAGACGTTGCCGCCGGAGACGGGGATGGAGAGTTCAACGGCGGCATCGGCAAGCCCGTGCACCGATTCGCGGAACTGCCACATCACGTCCGGGTTTTCCGGCGAGCCGTAGTTCAGGCAGTTGGTAATCGCGACGGGCTTGGCGCCGGTAACCGCGACGTTGCGGTAGGCCTCCGCCAAGGCCAGGCGCGCGCCCATGTTCGGATCCAGCTTGGTGTAGCGGCCAGAAGCATCGGCGGACACGGCAACGCCGCGGCCGGTCTCCTCATCGATGCGCAGCACTCCCGCGTCCGCGTGGTGGGACTGCACGGTATTGCCGCGCACGTAGCGGTCATACTGGTTCATGATGAAATCGCGCGAGCACAGCGAGGGGGAAGAGACGAGCTTCTGCAGGGATTCCACCAGGCCGCGCTTGTCCGTGCCCTGGTATTTCTGCAGCTCATCCTGCCACTCGGGGCGGGCGTAAGGGCGCTCGTAGACCGGCGCCTCATCCGCGATGGTGCCAGCTGGGGCATCGACCACGACCTCGCCCTGGTGGCGGATGACCAGGTGGTCGCCCTCAGTCACCTCACCGATTTCGGCGCAGGTGACCTCCCAGTGCTCACAGATTTCGCGGAACTTCTCCACGTTTTCCGGTGCCACGACGGCGCACATGCGCTCCTGGGACTCGGAGGCGAGGATTTCCGCGGCGGTCATGTTCTCCGCGCGCAGCGGCACGGCATCGAGGTTGACCTCCATGCCGCCATCGCCGGACGCGGCCAGCTCAGAGGTGGCGCACGCCAGGCCGGCGCCGCCCAAGTCCTGGATGCCCACCACGACACCGGCGTGGTAGAGGTCCAGGCAGCATTCGATGAGCACCTTTTCCGCGAAGGGATCGCCCACCTGCACGGCCGGCAGCTTGCGCTCCGCGCCGTCTTCAAAGGTATCGGAGGCCAGCACGGATACGCCGCCGATGCCATCCAGGCCGGTGCGGGAACCGAAGAGCATGACCTTATTGCCGGTGCCGGAGGCGAAGGCGAGCTTCAAGTCATCGACCTTGAGCGTGCCCACGCACAGGGCGTTGACCAGCGGGTTTCCCGCATAGGTTTCATCAAAGACGGTTTCGCCGCCAATATTGGGTAGGCCCAAGGAGTTGCCGTAGCCGCCCACGCCGGATACGACGCCGGGCAGCACGCGCTTGGTATCGGGGGCATCGGCAGGCCCAAAGCGCAGCTGATCCATCACGGCGATGGGGCGCGCACCCATGGCCATGATGTCGCGGACGATGCCGCCCACGCCGGTGGCCGCGCCCTGGTAGGGCTCCACGTAGGAGGGGTGGTTGTGCGATTCCACGCGGAAGGTCACCGCATTGCCATCGCCGATGTCCACCACGCCGGCGTTTTCACCAATGCCGGCGAGGATCTTCTCCCCCATCTCCTCCGTCATGGTCTCACCAAAGTAGCGCAGGTGCGTCTTGGAAGACTTATAAGAGCAGTGCTCGGACCACATCACGGAGTACATGGTCAGCTCCGCGTCGGTGGGGCGCCGGCCCAAAATATCGTGGATGCGCTGGTATTCGTCATCCTTTAGGCCGAGCTCCACGTACGGCTGCTTTTCATCCGGGGTGGACTGCGCCTTGTCTACGGTGTCATTAGAAACGGTCATGTAGGTGTGGCCTCCTTAAACCGCCGGCGCTTCCGCGACGGCCTTGATGGCGGATACGAAAAGTCCCAATCCGTCGGTGGATGGGCCGGTCAGCGGGTCAATGGCGTGCTCTGGGTGCGGCATGAGGCCAACAATCCGGCCGGACTCATCGCTTACACCGGCAATGCCATTGATGGAGCCGTTGTAATTATCGGTATAGCGGAAGACCACGCGGCCTTCGCCCTCGATACGTGCGATATCGTCATCGCCTGCCTGGAAGCGGCCCTCACCGTGCTTGGCGGGCACCAAAATCTTTTGGCCCTTTTCAAACTCGCTGGTCCAGGCCGTGGTGGAGTGCTCCACCTCCAGGTAAGTATCGGTGCAATGAAAATGCAGGCCCTTATTCCGGGTCAATGCGCCCGGTAAGAGGCCTGCTTCAGTCAAGATTTGGAAACCATTGCAAATGCCGAGCACCGGCATTCCTGCCTTGGCGCGGTCGATGACGCTGCGCATGACGGGGGCGAGCGCCGAAATAGCGCCCGAGCGCAGGTAGTCACCATAGGAAAACCCGCCCGGCACGACTACCGCGTCCACGCCGCGCAGATCAGCATCCGCGTGCCAGAGGTTAATGACCTCGGCGCCGGCGGTGCGGGCCGCGCGGGCGGCATCCACATCATCCAGGGTGCCGGGGAAGGTAATTACTCCGATTTTTGCGGTCACTTACTTGACCTCCAGCTGCGTAACCTCGTAGTCCTCGATGACGGTATTAGCCAGCAGCGTTTCTGCCACCTTATCCAATTCCTCCGCGGTAACGGAGTCATCTACCTCGAGTTCGAAGCGCTTTCCTTGGCGCACATCGCTGACACCGGATACTCCGATGCGACCCAATGCGCGGACGACAGCTTGGCCCTGCGGATCCAAAATTTCCGCCTTGGGCATGACATTGACAACTACACGAGCCATGAAATTTTTGCCTTACTGTATGGGGCTTAGGTCTGCCCGATTCAGTGTAGTCATACCCCCGCCCAATCCCTAGATATACCCCCACTGCAGGGTTTTCACCCCAGCAAAGCAAACACCGCGTAAATTACGACCAACAGGAAAACGAATTTTGCGCGGCACCCAGGTTTCACCGCCTGCTCGCGCACAACCCACCCCTTGCGGCCACGGGTGCACCAATTGTTCAGCGAGTAAATATAAAAGGCGTCCATGACAACTTTCTCTATGATTAAGGTGACTTCTATGGCTCTTCGCCGCCTTGGCAGGGTAGCCCTCGCTGCCGGTTTTTCCACCCTCTCCCTATCCGTCGCGGTGCCTACCGCCATGGCCGCCCCGGATAATTCCACCGCGGTCATCTCTGAGGTCTACGGCGGTGGCGGAAACAAGGGCGCGAGCTTTTCCAATGATTTCATCGAGCTTTATAACCCCACCGATGCCGCGATCGATCTCACCGGCTGGTCCGTGGAGTACTTTGCCTCCAACGGCAATAGCGGCGGCAAGATAACCCTGTCCGGCACCATCGCTCCCCACGGTTATTACCTAGTGCAGGGCGCTGCCGGCAATGGCCAGGCCCAGGCGCTTCCCACCCCGGATGCGCAAGGCAAGGTCAATCTATCCGGCACGAAGGGCTCGGTGCAGCTTGCCGATGCCACCGGCAACACCATTGACCTCCTAGGTTACGGCGCCGCCTCCAAGTATGAAGGCTCTGCCACCGGCGCGCTATCTAATGACACCTCCGCTTCCCGCAACGCGGCGGGCGCCGATACCGATGACAACTCCGCAGACTTCACCATCGGTGCACCGTCTCCTACCAACTCTGGCAACGAGTCCCCGGCCCCGCAGCCGGGTGGCTCCGATAATTCCGCAGGTTCTGAGAATCTTCCCGCGCCCGAAGGCATAACCCCGATTGCGGAAATCCAAGGCCCCGGCGATACCTCCCCGCTCGAGGGCCAAAACGTTGCTACCCAGGGCGTTGTCACCGGCGTGTGGAGCGAGGGCGGGCTCAACGGCTTTACCATCCAGACCGGCGGCACCGGCAAAGAAGCCACCGATGCCTCCCAGGCGCTATTTGTCCACATGGGTAAAAAGGGCGCCGATAAATACCCCAGCATCGGTGATTCCGTAGAGGTCACCGGCCAGGTTTCCGAGTATTACGGCGCCACCCAGGTCAGCGCTTCTTCCCTCAAGCAGCTCGATACCGCGCTGGAGGAGGTCACCCCGCTCGCCGTGGATGAGCTGCCCCAGGGCGACAGCGCCCGCGAGTCCTTTGAGCACATGCTCATCCAGCCCGGCACGCACACCGTGACCAATAACTACTCGCTCAACCAATACGGCGAGGTCGGCCTCGCCCCGGGCGATGAGGCCTTCCGCCAGCCTTCCGATGTCCACTCCCCTTCCACCGACCCCAATTCCGATCTGCAAAAACTGGCCAAGGACAACGCGGAAAAGCTCGTTACCTTAGATGATGGCCGCACCCGCGATTATTTAAGGACCGATAAGGACACCCCACTGCCCTATATCGCCCAAGATGGCGGCAAGACCATCAAGTCCCTGCGCACCACCGATACCGTGGAATTCCAGCACCCAGTCATCGTGGGCTACTCCCACGATCAGTGGCGCTTCCAGCCCACCGAGCCGGTCACAGGTGAGTCCGCTAGCGCCGATCTCCCCATCTCCTGGGAAGAATCCCGCGATGCGGAGCTGCACGCCGTTGATGACGTCAAGGGCGAATACACCATCGGCGCCTTCAACGTGCTGAATTACTTCACCTCCCTGGGCGAGGAATTCGGCGGCAGCGCCTATACCGACCGCGAAGGAAATAAGGTCACCGTCAACCGCGGCAAGACCCGCGGCGCCTATACCGAATCCGCCTTAAAGGACCAAGAGCGCAAGATCGTCGCCGCCATCAATGGCCTCGATGCCGATGTCATCGGCCTTTCCGAAATCGAAGATGGCTACGCCGTCACCGGGGACTTTAACCAGCGCGATAAGGCACTGAAACGCCTGACCGAAAAACTCAATGAAGCCGCGGGCACCGAGAAGTGGGCCTTCGTTCCCTCCCCGTCCAAGGAGCAAGTCCCTGAACACCCCGATGTCATCCGCACCGCGTTCATCTACCACAAGGACGTGGTCAAGCCCGTAGGCGAATCCCGCATCTTCCAGGATCCGCGCTTTTCCGGCACCGCCCGCGAGCCGCTGGCCCAAGAATTCCAGCCGCTCAATAGCGATGACGAGTCCTTCGTCGCCGTGGCCAACCACTTCAAGTCCAAGGGCTCGGTGGCCAAGGGCGATGAGGATTCCGGCGATGGCCAGGGCAATAACCCCAACGTCCGCAATGCCCAGGCCCAGGCCGTGCTCGATGCCCTGCACAAGCAGGACGATTGGAAGGATAAGCCGCTTTTCGCCCTGGGTGATTTCAATACCTACACCCACGAAACCGCGCTCGATGTCTTCCGCAACGATGGCTTCACCGTGCCTGCGGAAAAGTACGGCGCCGATACCTCTTACCAGTTCGGCGGCTTGCTCGGCACCCTAGACCACGTCCTGGCCAATGAGGTTGCTTCGGGCGCGCTTGACGATGCCCAAGTGTGGAACATCAACGCCGACGAACCCGTCGCCTTTGAGTACTCCCGCCGCAACTACAACGCCGTGGATTTCTACGACGACTCCCCGTTCCGCGCCTCCGACCACGACCCTGTCAAGGTCGGTTTCACCCTGGGTGAGGATGAATCCACCGACGACGGCGATCAGGGCAACGATGCCAACCAAGACGACAATACCGATGGCCCAGGCTTCGGGTTCGGCTCTAGCTCACTTGGCACCGGCGCCATTATCGGCTTCGCCATCCTGGCTGGCCTGCTTGCCATCCCCGGCTTCATGGCTGCCACCGGCAACCTGCAGAAGATCATCCCCGCTGGTATCTGGGGCATGCTCCCCCAGCAGGCGAAGGACTTCATCAACGGCCTGAGCAAGTAGGAGCGCCTACTCGTATAAGCCCATCTCGTCAGAAAGCACCGCGAGCTCGTCTGCAGCAGCACGCTGCTTAAGGTCTCTCTGGCGTTTAAAGTCCTGCACGCTGGAGGCATACAGATGGCGGTAGGCGCCTTCTGTATGCCCCTTCAAGGTTCCCTCATCCATGAGCTCGATGACACGCGGCCGAGAGACATTCAGAAAGTCTGCCGCCTGTTGCGTTGTTAGTTCATCTGTTCGTTTCATGTGATCTACTATAAGGCGTCAACCGAACTAACGCGGCAGGTAAATACTGTAATCAGCGGGAGTAGCGCCCGCGTCGAGGGCGCGGCGAGCAGCCTTTACAAAGTCCTTAATGACCTTGCGGTCATCCAGGTTGCGAGCGGATATGGAAAGGCGCACGGTATTGCCGCGCTGGGCGGAGCGCTCTGCCGCGCGGATGATGTTCTTGCGCCACCACTTGGCAGAACCAAAGCCCTCACCAAAAGAAAGGTTGCGGGCTTGGTGGAATTTCCCGGTCGGTACCTCCAGGATGCCGCGGGTAGAAGCCGCCGCCTCAAAGGGGAATTTGGGCAGGACCTGCAATGTTCCAGGAGACATGCGCCAGCGCGGGGGCGCAAAGATGGTGGGTTCGAAACCAATTTGCGCCATCTGCCGGGTCGCACCGGCTAGGCGCAGCTTCGCCTCGTGGGAATTGAGATTGGCAAACTCCGCGCGGCGGCCTTGGACTGCTTGGTCAAAGCCATTGAGGATAAGCGGACGACCCGCGGCCGCTTGGTCCTTGAGCCACTGTTGGGTGTCCTTGTCCTTGGCCAAGTGCCAATTGCCATCAATATGCGGGGCGATAAGCAGCGAGACGGGGATTTCCTCCCGGTCCAGAACCGACAGGAAGCTTGTAGCCTGCTTCCGAGTGTCCTCAAAAATACTGGAGATAGAAACCAGAAGGTGGCTAGTCATAGCTCAAATTATCGCACAGTACCGCCAGATCCGCGCGCTGGCCAGAACGCAGGCCAGGGTGCCGGCCAGCGCGTGACTGTGCTGCGCGGTTACTCCGTCAGGCCGGTGGCCTTATTGATGGTCCAGGCGTATTCGAAGGCGTTTTGGCGCCACTTATCGTAGCGTCCGGATACGCCACCGTGCCCGGCGGCCATCTCCGTCTTGAGCAGGAACTCGCCGCCGGTGGCGGTAGCGCGCAGCTGCGCAACCCACTTTGCCGGTTCCACGTACAACACGCGGGTATCGTTCAGCGAGGTGATAGCCAAGATATCCGGGTAGTCCTTGGCCTTAACATTCTCGTAGGGCGAGTAGGACTTCATGTAGTCGTAGTATTCCGGATCGTGGTACGGGTCGCCCCACTCTTCCCATTCGGGAACCGTGAGGGGAAGCTCCGGCATGAGCATCGAGGTCAGCGGATCCACGAAGGGGACGACGGCCTGAATGGCGGTAAAGCGGTCGGGGGCCATATTCGCCACGGCGCCCATGAGCATGCCGCCGGCGGATCCGCCTTCTGCCACCATTTGGTCTGAGGTGGTCACGCGGCGCTCGATGAGATCATCGGCCACTGCGATGAAATCGGTGAAGGTGTTTTTCTTCTGCAGCATCTTGCCGTCGTCGTACCACTGACGGCCCATCTCGCCGCCGCCGCGCACGTGGGCAACCGCATAAATCATGCCGCGATCCATAAGCGATAGCCGGGACGCGGAGAAGTACGGGTCCATGCTGGCCTCGTAGGAGCCGTAACCATACAGCAGCGTCGGATTGGGCTTGGTGCGGTCCAGGTCGGAACGGTGCACCACAGAGACCGGGATCTTGGTGCCATCGCTGGCGGTCGACCAAATGCGGTAGGCCACATAATCATCCGGATCATAGCCGCCGGGGACTTCTTGTTCCTTCAGCAGCGTGTACTCACCGGTATCCACGCGGTAATCGAAAAGCTGCGCGGGCTGGATATAAGACACGTAGTTCACGCGGACTACCGGCGCGTCCCATTCCGGGTTACCGGCCACGGCGACGGTAAAAAGCTCCTCGTTGAAGTTGAGCTCTTCGAATTCCCCGAAGTCATCGCCCACGCGCATAATGGCGGCCCTGCCGATGCCGCCGCGGCGATAGCCCACCACCATGTGGTCGCGGTAGGTATCCACGCCCTCGATGCGGGTGGTGTCATCGTGTGCCAGCAGCTCCGGCAGCTCGCGCAGGGCGGGAAGTTCCGCATCGACCTTGGCATAGCCCACCGCAAAGTTCGGCCCGGTGGCGTTGTGGGTGACAATCCAGTAGTCTTCGCCGCCCACTACGGCATGGTCTACGTCGTAGTCCACGCCGGTCTCGCGCTGCCACAGCGGGCGGAATTCGCCTTCTGGGTTTTCCGTACCCAGTACCCAGGCTTCCGAGGTAATCTTCGAGCCCACCCCAATGAAGAGGTATTTATCGGAGCGGGCACTGCCGATGCCCACATTAAAGTGCTCATCTTCCTCGTGGAAGACGCGCACATCCGCGGACTGCTCGGTGCCTACCTTATGGCGCCACACCGCATCTGGGCGCCAGGCATCATCCACCGTGGAGTAGAAGATATAACCATCGCCTGCCCATGTAGCGCCGTAGAAAATGCCGGTGAGGTGATCGTCCAGGAGCTCTCCCGTTTCGAGGTCCTTAATGGACAGCTCAAACCGCTCATCGCCGGCAAAATCCACGGAATAGGCCAGGTAGCGGCCGGAATCTGAGATGGAGGCTGCACCAAGGGCGAAGAAGTCCTTGCCCTCTGCCAGGGCGTTGGCGTCCAGGATAATTTCTTCGCCCTCTGGGCTGCCTTCTTCCGGAATCACTGGTGCGGTCCAGGGATCGCTGCCCTCTTCTACTGGGATACGGCAGGAATAGCCGTAGTTCTTGCCCTCTTCGGAGCGACCGTAGTACCAGTACTTACCGCGGCGGGCGGGCACGGACATATCGGTTTGTTTAATGCGGGATTTAATCTCTTGGAAGATATTTTCCGTCATCGCATCCAAGTGCCCGGTATGCGCCGCGGTGTAATCATTTTCGGCGTTGAGGTAATCCAGGGTTTCCTGCGATTGCTTATCGCGCAGCCACTCGTAATTATCCACGAATTCGCGGCCGTGAAATTCACGCTTTACGGGGTGGACTGGGGCTACCGGTGCGGTCGTCTTTTCATCACTCATGCCCTACCACTGTACGCGTCACCGGTTATGCCCCAGCGGCAGGCAACAGCGGCGGGAAACAGCCGTGGGCAACCAGCTACCGCGCGGTTGCCCAGTCCGCCCTAGACGGGCCCGACTGGCTAGGAACGAGGCGCGAGGAAGTCCGCGAAGCGCTCACCCGATAGCTTTTCGTAGGCCTCGATGTAGCGCAGGCGGGTGGCGGAAACGACGTCATCGGGAAGCGCGGGCGGGGTGGTCTCAGAGGACTTATCCCAGCCGGAGGCATCAGAAGTTAGCCAATCGCGCACATACTGCTTATCAAAGGAGGGCTGGACCTCGCCTTCCACGTAGGAATCAGCGGGCCAGTAGCGGGAGGAATCGGGGGTGAGGACTTCATCGGCAAGCACGAGCGTGCCATCCGCATCGAGGCCGAATTCGAATTTGGTATCGGCCAAGATAATGCCCTTCTCCTCCGCCAGCTGGGCGGCCTTGGCGTAAATGCGCAAGGTAGCCGCGCGCAGCTCCTCGGCGCGCTCGCGGCCGAGCTTATCTGCCACGTGTTCGAAAGAGACGTTCTCATCGTGATCGCCCTGCTCAGCCTTCGTGGCTGGGGTGAAAATGGGCTCGGGCAAGCGGGAGGCCTCCACCAAGCCGGCGGGCAGCTCGATGCCGCACACGGTGCCGTCGGCTTGGTATTCCTTCAAGCCGGAACCGGTAAGGAAGCCGCGCGCCACGCACTCGAAGGGCAGCATGTCTAGCTTCTTGACCACCATGGCGCGACCCAAGCACTCTTCCGGAATGCGCTCATCATCGAGCGGTCCGGCGAGGTGGTTGGGAAAATCGATGGCATCAAAGAAGAACTTCGAGGTGGCCGTGAGAACCCGGCCCTTGTCCGGGATGGCCGGTTCCAAGGCAAAGTCGTAGGCGGAGATGCGGTCAGAGACCACCATCAGCAGGGTGGTGTCATCCACATCGTAAATATCGCGGACCTTGCCGGAGGCTACATGGGTATAAGAAGAAAGCTCAGGACGCATGGTCCTCATCATAACGCGCGGGTGTGCGCGGGCACGTAAGCCCGCGCGTGAGCTTAGAGAATCTCGCCCGGCGTATAGGCAGCGGCCTTCGGGTGCTCGCCTACGAGGGCCTTGATGCGGTGCAGGACCTGAGAGACCTGGGATTCAGCGGCGCCGATGAAGGCGTGCTTATCCTCGAGGACCCTTTCGAGCTCGGTCTCGTCCATGGGCAGGCGGTCATCTGCGGCAAGGCGCTGGACCAGGTCTTGGTTGCCACCGTTTTCGCGCATATTCAGCGCCACGGCCACGGCGTTTTCCTTGATGACCTCGTGGGCGGTCTCGCGGCCCACCCCGGCGCGCACCGCGGCCATAAGGATGCGGGTGGTGGCGAGGAAGGGCAGGTAGCGCTCCAGCTCGCGGTCGATCATGGCCGGGAAGGCACCGAATTCATCGAGCACGGTGAGGAAGGTTTCGAATTGGCCGTCGATGGCAAAGAAGGCATCGGGAAGCGCAACGCGTCGCACCACCGAACAGGAGACATCGCCCTCGTTCCACTGGCTGCCGGCGAGGTCTGCGGCCATGGTGAGGTAGCCGCGCAGGATGACCTGCAGGCCGGTCACGCGTTCGCAGGAGCGGGCGTTCATCTTGTGCGGCATGGCGGACGAGCCGACCTGGCCTTCCTTGAAGCCCTCGGTGACGGTCTCGTTGCCGGCCATCAGGCGGATGGTGGTGGCCAGCGATGCCGGGGCGGTGCCCAGGGAGACGAGGCAGGAGATGGCATCGAAATCCAGCGAGCGCGGGTACACCTGGCCCACGGAGTTGAAGATGCGGCGAAAGCCCAGGTAATCCGCAATATTGGTCTCTAGGGAGGCGAGCTTATCTTCGGAACCGCCCATGAGATCGAGCATATCCTGCGAGGTGCCCATTGGGCCCTTGATGCCGCGCAGCGGGTAGTGCGAAAGCAGGTCTTCCACGCGTTCGATGGCCAGCAGCATCTCATCGCCGGCGGTGGCAAAGCGCTTGCCCAGCGTGGTGGCCTGCGCGGCCACGTTGTGCGAGCGCCCAGCCATAACCAGGGATTGGTACTCGGCTGCGTGGCGGCCGATGCGCGAGACCACGGCGATGGCCTTATCGCGGATGATTTCCAGCGAGGTGTGGATTTGCAGCTGCTCCACGTTCTCGGTGAGATCGCGGCTGGTCATACCCTTGTGGATGTGCTCGTAGCCGGCCAGCGCATTGAATTCTTCGATGCGGGCCTTCACATCGTGGCGGGTGACGCGCTCGCGCTCAGCAATGGATTCGAGGTTTACGTCCTCGATAACGGCTTCATACGCGCTAATGGCCTTGGCGGGGATGTCCACGCCCAGGTTCTTCTGGGCGTGCATCACGGCGATCCATAGCTTGCGCTCGAGGATGATTTTATGCTCCGCGCTCCAGATATTGGCAAGCTCCGCAGAAGCATAACGGGAGGACAGGACGTTGGGGATATTCTTCTTCTCAGCCACGTGGCTCATTATTCCATGCCTGCCCTCCCCCGTGGCTACTTGCTAGATAGAAATTTCACCGGCTGCCGCGCGCTTGCCGATATCCCTCCGGACAAACCCGCCCGCAAACTCAATGCCCCGGACGGTGGCGTAGGCATTCTCGCGCGCGGCATCTAGCGTGTCGCCCTTGCCCAGCACGTTGAGCACGCGGCCACCATTGCTCTGGAATACCCCATTGGAGTGTTTCGTGCCGGCGTGCAGCACGCGTTCTGGATCCTCGAGGCCCTCGCCCGTGATGGCATCGCCCTTGCGGGGAGAAGCGGGGTATCCCTCTGCCGCCATGACCACGGTGATGGCAAAGCCGTCTTCCCACTGCAGCGGCTCGAGTTCTGCCAGGGTGCCGGTGGCGGTGGCGTTGAGCGCTTGTGCCAGCGGGGACTGTAGGAGCGAGAGCACCGCTTGGGTTTCTGGGTCACCAAAGCGGCAGTTAAATTCCACCACCGCCGGGCCCTCGTCGCCCCAGGCCAGCCCGGCATAGAGCAGGCCTGAATAGGGGGTGCCGCGGCGCACCATTTCCTTGGCGACGGGAGTGCAGACCTCGTCGACGATGCGCTGCACGTCGCCCTTGCCCAGCCACGGCAGCGGGGTGTACGCGCCCATGCCACCGGTATTGGGGCCCTCGTCATTATCGTAGGCGCGCTTGTGGTCCTGGGCGGGCAACAGCGGCACGACGGTTCCGCCATCGACAAGGCAGAATAGCGATACCTCGGGGCCATCCAGGAACGATTCCAAGAGCACCGGATTGCCGGCACCTAAGACCGCATCCACGTGGGCGCGGGCGGCGGCGCGCTCGCTCGTGACCACCACGCCCTTGCCGCCTGCCAGGCCATCATCCTTAACCACGAACTGCGGGCCAAAATTATCCAGCGCGGCCTCAATATCGGCATCGCTAGCGCCTGGGCGCACCTGCTGCGCGCGGGCCGTCTTGACCCCAGCGGCCTCCATGACTTCCTTGGCAAAGGCCTTGGAACCTTCAATCTGGGCGGCGTCCTTATTCGGGCCAAAGACGGCGATGCCTTCTGCGCGCAGCGCATCCGCCACGCCGGCGACCAGCGGCACCTCGGGGCCGATGACCACGAGCTCGGCAGCGACCTCACGGGCCAGTTCCACCATGCGTTCTGGATCATCTACCTGGGAGTATTCCGGGTGCAGGGTGGCCAGCGGTTCCATGGCCGCGCTGCCGGGCGCGACGTGGATCTCCGCAGCCTGTGGATCAGCGTGCAGTCCTTTTACGAGGGCGTGTTCACGGCCGCCCGAACCAATTACGAGAATGCGCATGCCCACCATCATAGCTGGGGGTAGCCTGGCAGCTATGGCTTCTGTATTTAGCAAAATCATCACTGGTGACCTACCCGCTCGCTTTGTCTACCGCGATAAGACCTGCGTGGCATTTTTATCCATCGAGCCGCTGCGCTACGGCCACACCCTGGTCGTGCCTATCGAGGAAGTAGATAAGTGGACCGACCTGGATCCACAGACCTGGACGCACCTGAACGAGGTGGCCCTAGAAATCGGTGAGGCCATCAAGAACGCGTACGATACCCCGCGCACCGGCTACGTCATCGCCGGCTTCGATGTGCCGCACACCCACATCCACCTCTTCCCCACCGAGAAGATGGAAGAGTACGACTTTGCCAAGGCCTATGCCGCCGAGGACACCGATGATGCCGCCATGGATGAGGCGGCGGCGCGCATCCGCCAGCACCTAGGCACCAACGAGGAGGGCTACCGCGAGGACTAATCCTCCGGTTCCTCCAGCGCGGGCAGGCGCACCGTAAAGGTGGTGCCGTGGCCGAGCTTGGAGTCCACGCTGATGCTGCCGCCGTGCTGTTCCACCAAGGAATGCACGATGGCAAGGCCCAAGCCGGATCCGCCGGTATCGCGCGTGCGCGAGGAATCCGCGCGGTAGAAGCGCTCAAAGATGTGGGCGGCATCCTCGGACGACATTCCCTTGCCGTCATCAATGACATCCACGAGGATGTCATTGTTGTCGCGGCGCAACTGCAGGGTGACTGTGGCATCCTCGCCGCCGTGGCGCAAGCCATTGGAAATCAGGTTGAGCAGCACCTGGTGGAGGCGGTCTGCATCGCCATTGACCACGGGGATGGACTGCGCATTATTAACCACCTTGACCTCGCGCTCGGGGAAGGCAGCGCGCGCGGACGAGCCCACCGAAAGGGAAAGCTCCAAAAGGTCCACCGGCCGCAGGTCTAGACGCGTGCCTTCCGCGCGGGTCAGCGCCAGCAGGTCCTCTACCAGCAGCGACATGCGCTTGGATTCCTTATCGATCTTGGAAAAGACCAGATCGACATCGTTTGTCGCCCCAGAGCGGTAGAGCTCCGTGTAACCGCGCAGGCTGGTCAGCGGGGTGCGCAGCTCGTGGGAGGCATCGCCGACAAAGCGGCGCATCTGTTCCTCTTTTTCCTGCGCCGTCACGACCGAGCGCTGCAGGTGGCCCAGCATGATATTGAGCGCGGCGGCCAATTGGCCGACCTCCGTATGCAGCGGCCACTCGGGCACGCGCTTATCCAGGTCACCGGCCGCGATTTCCGATGCCGTCGATTCCACCACCCGCAGCGGCCGCAACGCCCTGCGGATAAACCAGAAGCCCACGCCGGCCATGGCTGCCAAGGCAATCGCCGCAATGGATACCTGCACCATGGCAAGGCCGTGCAGGATTTCCTTTTCATGGGTCATGTCCTTGGCAATGACGGTGATAACGCCATTGGAATCCGCAAAGGCCAGCGCGCGCCACTTGGTGTTATTTTCAATCGATCCCACCGTCGTGGGGTACCCGCCCAAGGGAACGCCCTCCACGTCTGGGGTGGTGGACGTGGGCCCGGAATAGCGAATCGTGCCATCCGGAAGATAATTGAGCACCACGTATTCGGTAGGCGGGCGCTTGGTGTGATCACCTAAAAAGAAGTCATTGCCCACATCGCGTGCCCACGAAGACGACGCCGAACGCAATTCGCTATCGACGTTGTTATAGAGCACGTTGCGCATGATCGAATTCACGGCAAAGGACGAGCCCGTCAACCCGAGGCCGGAGATAACCACGAGGAGAACCACAAGCCAGGTGCGCAGGGGCATCGCCTGCGGAATCTGCTTGATGTAGTCGCGCTTGGAGCGCTTCTTTTTTCCCTGCCCCTGCTGCGGCAGCTGGTCCAGCTGCTCATGCCACTTCTTGGGCGGC
This sequence comes from Corynebacterium sp. KPL3927, assembly GCF_040225835.1. Classification (NCBI taxonomy): domain Bacteria; kingdom Bacillati; phylum Actinomycetota; class Actinomycetes; order Mycobacteriales; family Corynebacteriaceae; genus Corynebacterium; species Corynebacterium sp. KPL3927. The sequence goes on along the minus strand of NZ_JBEHGD010000004.1, from coordinate 107,727 downwards.
TGCTGGGTTTGCTGGGGCTTTGCCTGCGCGGGCCTTCCCGCAGCGGGGTTCTCCTGTGAATCTGCCATTACGAAACGTCAGTTTAGGACCGCGGGGTGCGCAGCACATAGCCAACGCCGCGCACGGTGTGGATAAGCTGCGTATCGCCGGTATCGATCTTGCGGCGCAGGTAAGAAATATAGGATTCCACGACGTTGCCATCGCCGCCGAAGTCGTAGTGCCAGACGTTGTCCAGGATCTTGGACTTGGAGAGCACCACTTCCTTGTTTTGCATGAGGTAGCGCAGAAGGTTGAACTCCGTGGGTGACAGCTCAATGAGCTCGCCGCCCTTGGTGACCTCGTGGGTATCATCATTCAAGGTCAGATCGGCATAGCTCATGGTGGCGTCGTTAGAAGACTCCTCGGCGGCACCGCCGCGGCGCATGATTACGCGCAGGCGGGTAATGACCTCTTCAAGGCTAAAGGGCTTGGTGACGTAATCGTCCGCGCCGATGGTCAGGCCGTGGATGCGCTGATCCACGCCGTCCTTGGCGGTTAGGTACAGCACCGGGCCATCCAGGCCCTCCTGGCGCAGCTTGCCCAAGAGCTCAAAACCGTCCATGCCCGGCATCATGACGTCCAAAATATAGGCATCCGGGTTGACCTCGCGCGCCACGCGCAGCGCCTCATTGCCCGAGTTCGCGCTGTAGACCTCAAAATTTTGGAACTTCAACGATACCGTCAAAAGCTCCACGATATTCGGCTCGTCATCAACGACGAGGACTTTGGCGAGTTTATTATCTTCCATGCGTCCTGTAGCTCCTATTACTTCCTGTTATCTGCACACCTGCGTGCGTGCAAGCTTCACTAAGCCATCATGGCAAACCCAGTTTCTAGCCTACTGATAAGTTTCTGATTGAAACCTGTGAAAGCAAAAAGCCACGCAACCCCTTTCCAACCGTGGAAAGAAATCCGCGGTGAAAAAAGGAAGCGTGGCTAGCGCGCTATTTGGCAGTTACGGCTTAGAAGTCCTGCGGGCGCGGGATATTGCGCAGGTTGGACTTGGCCATGGACAGCATGGAGCCCACGCCGCCGCCGAAGACGGTGCGGGTAGCGGCCTTGGAGAAGCCCAGGAGCTGGTCGAAAGTCAGCGTCGGTGGCAGGGACAGGGCGTTGGGGTCGGTGACGACATCGATAAGCGCAGGGCCGTTATACGCCAATGCCTTCTTGATCTGCTTCGGAGCCTGCTTCGGATCCTCGATGCGGAAGGTCTTGATGCCGGCGGCTTCTGCGATCTTGGAAAAGTCCACGGACTCGTGGTCGGTCTCGTGCTCCGGAATGCCGCCCACCAGCATCTCCAGCTTGACCATGCCCAGCGAGGAGTTATTGAACACGAACATCTTGACCGGCAGCTGGTGCAGCTTGACCGTCAGCAGCTCGCCCATGAGCATGGACAATCCGCCGTCGCCAGAGAAGGTAATGACCTGGCGGCCCGGGTTAGCCTGCTGCGCGCCGATGGCCTGCGGCAGGGCGTTTGCCATCGTGCCGTGACGGAAGGAGCCGATCTGCTCGCGCTTGCCATTCGGGGTGATGTAGCGCGCGCCCCAGACATTGCACATGCCGGTATCGACGGTGAAGATGGCGTCATCGTCGGCCTCTTGGTCAATGAGATCCGCAATGTACTCGGGGTGGATCGGGGTGTGCTTTTCCACATTGGAGGTATAGGCCTCCACGACGTGCTCCAGCTTGTCGTAGTGCTTCTTCAGCATCTTATCCAAAAAGGAGCGGTCCTTCTTCTCCTCCACGTGCGGCAGGATGTTGTCGATGGTGGCGGCAACGTCACCGGTCACGGGGTAGGAGATCTTGGTGCGGCGGCCAATGTGGGAGCCGTTGATATCCACCTGTGCCACATTGCCCTTAGGCAGGAAGTCGTTATACGGGAAGTCCGTGCCCAAGAGGATCAGCAGGTCCGCCTCGTGGGTGGCCTCGTGTGCGGCGCCGTAGCCAAGCAGGCCGGACATGCCCACGTCAAACGGGTTATCGTACTGGATATACATCTTGCCGCCCAACGCGTGGCCAATGGGAGCCTTGACCTTTTCCGCCAGCTGCAGCACCTGCTCGCGGGCATCCTTCACACCGGCGCCCACGAAGAAGGCGACGGATTCGGCCTCATTGATGGCCTGGGTCAGCGCTGCGGCCTCGGCCGGGTCCGGGTAGACCACCGGGCGGCCGGTGGAGATCTTGGATTCTACGAAGGTGTCATCGTCTACTTCTTCGGTAGAAACGTCGCCGGGGATAACCAGCACGGATACGCCGTTGCCCGCCATGGTGGACTGGATGGCGTGGTGGAGTACTACCCCGCCCTGGTCACCGGACATGACCATTTCGCAGTAGCCGGAGCACTCCTGGAAGATCTGCTCCGGGTGGGTTTCCTGGAAGAAGTGGGAACCAATCTGGCGGGAAGGAATGTGCGACGCCAAAGCCAGCACCTTGGCGCCATTGCGGTTGGCATCATAAAGGCCCTGGATGAGGTGGGTATTGCCCGGGCCACAGGAGGCAGCACACACGGCGAGCTTGCCGGTGGTTAGCGAGTCCGCCTCTGCGGCAAAGGCCGCTGCTTCCTCATTGCGCACGTGGATCCACTCGATGGAGGAGCGGCGCACCGCGTCCACGATCGGGTTGAGGGAGTCTCCCACGAGGCCATAAATGTGCTCAACGCCCTGCTTTTCTAGCGTCTCAACGAGTTGTTCTGCGTAATTACGTGCCATTCAACATCATCCTTAACTCTTTAACTGTTCTAATACCACTGTGCTACTAAACGTGCAGGAAAGTCCAGCAATTCCTGCATACTCACACCACCGGCCCATCTGTGAGGAAGGCAATACTAACCTGAAATATCACAGGCTAATTCACTACGGTTTCTAGCGATGAACATCGAGTCACCTGATACAGCGACACAGCCCCCGCACCACGCGGCCGCGGCAACCTCTTCCACCCCAGCGCAGCGGTGGTCCTTCTTTGCCGTGGTGTCCCTGGGTCTGCTCATGGTGGGCTTGGATAATTCCATCCTTTATACGGCACTGCCGCAGCTAACACAGCAGCTGCACGCCACAGACATGCAGCAATTGTGGATCATCAATGCCTATACGCTGGTTCTATCGGGTTTGCTTCTTGGCACCGGCACCTTGGGCGATCGCATTGGCCACCGCCTGATGTTCCTCATTGGCCTGGCCACCTTTGGCACCGCCTCCCTTGTGGCGGCTTATTCGCCGAATGCCTGGTTGCTCATTTCCGGCCGCGCCTTATTGGGTCTGGGCGCTGCCATCATGCTGCCTTCTACCCTGGCGCTTATCCGCCTGACCTTTCCCAACGAGGTCGAGCGCAATAAAGCCATCGGTATCTGGAGTTCCGTCGCCGTCGTGGGCGCTGCCGCAGGGCCCACCGTGGGCGGATTCCTCTTAGAGCATTTCTGGTGGGGCTCGGTGTTTTTGATCAACGTGCCCATCGTGGCCCTCGCCATTATTCTTACCTTCCTCCTTGGCCCGCCCAACCTACCGAACCCGCACAAGCACTGGGATTTTCCGTCCTCGTTCTACGCGCTTATCACCCTGTCCAGCCTGGTCCTGGCCATTAAGACGGCGGCGGCCACCCAGATCAATGTCGCGCTGCTGGTCTGTTCCATTGCCACTTTCTTGCTCGGCGCCGCAGCCTTTGCCCACCGGCAAACCCGGCTAAATGATCCGCTTTTAACCTTTGACATCTTCTACTCGCCCACCTTTACCGGCGGCGTGCTCACTGCCGGTGGCGCCATGTTTGGCCTTACGGGCCTTGAGCTTTTAACCACCCAAAAGCTGCAGCTTGTCGATGCCCTCTCGCCCCTCGACGCCGGCCTTTTCATCTCCGCCATGGCGGTTGCGGCCATCCCCACCGCCATTGTGGGCGGCAGCGTCTTGCACCGCGTGGGCTTTTTGCCCATCATCAGCGGCGGTTTCTTGAGCATGGGCATCGGCATGCTGGGCATCATCTGGGCCGACCGCGCCGATAACCTCGCGGTATTTATTACCGGCCTCATCCTCACCGGCTTAGGCGCTGGCTCCTCGATGTCCGTATCTTCTACCGCCATCATTAATGCCGCCCCCTCCCACCGGGCGGGCATGGCCTCTGGCGTGGAAGCCGTCTCCTACGAGTTCGGTACGCTGCTTTCCATCGCCATTACCGGCTCCCTCCTGCCGTTACTGATGACGCACAAGCTTCCCGATGCCCTCGCCCCGCAAGGCACCGATGCCCTCCTATCGCCCGCCACGCACGACACCGCCGCAGCCGCATACGATTCCGCGTATTTCCTCACCGTCGGCGGGCTTGCCTGCACCACCTTCATCTTCGCGGTGCTTACCGCCTGGTGCTTCCGCGATAACCCGAAGTCTGGGGCACTGGCTGAGCAAAGTAGCCGATAAATAGCCACCTAGCTACCTTGTAAACTTTTACCCCCTAACTGTTTGTGCAGCTAGGGGGTAGTTTTTTGAGCTGGAGACGAGACTTGAACTCGCAACCTACGCATTACAAGTGCGTTGCGCTACCAATTGCGCCACTCCAGCACCGCGGAAATTCTTCCGCTCGTTGCATGGTACCCGAGGACCTCGCCCAAGTGGAAAGCCGGTCCCCCTTGTATGCATTTGCGCCCCACAAGGGTTAAAGTTCAGGCTGAAATTATTACTAGTGTCCCACCGCTTTTTCGAGGGTTATTTTCGTGTCACTACTGTCCGCTATGCGGGAGCGCCTGCGCGTATCCGCAGGCCAAGTCGCCATCATTGACGCAGCCAAAGCCGCACCCCCACCATCGCCACTCGCCCCGGTCGATCTGACCGATGCCGCCCAGGTCACGGGTGTGATGGAGATTGCAGCGCGCATCGGCGAGCTGCTCATTAGCGCCGGTTCCGCCAACTCGGATGCCCGCGCGCAGGTGCACCTGGCGGCGTCGTCATACGGCCTGCACTACTGCCACGTGGATATTTTGATGAATACCATCACCATCCACACCGCGATCGGCACGGGCGATAAGCGCCAGAACCTCCACGTCTTTCGCGTGGTGCCGGATGTGGGCGTGAACTTTTCCAAACTTTCGGAAGTAGACCGCCTCATCCGCGATATCCACTCCGGTAGGGTGCCACCCGCAATGGCGGAAAACCGCTTGGATGACATCGACCGCATGCCAGCGCCGTATAAGCCGTCCACGGTGATGCTCGGCTGGGGCGGCATGGGTGGACTGATTTCCATGATGCTTGGCGGCGATCTCCTCGTGGGCCTCATTGCCTTCGTGGTTTCCGCGTTGATTATGGGGCTTAATGATTGGTTGGCCAATTACCGCCTGCCGCCCTTTTATCAAAACGTCGTCGGCGGCTTCTTGGCAGTCTTTCCGGCCGCGATTTTGTATAACGTTGCCGCCGCCTTTGGCATTAATATGTCGCCGGCGCAGATTATTGCGTCCGGAATCATCGTGCTGGTGGCGGGGCTAACGCTGGTGCAATCGCTTGTCGATGGCATCACTCGCTCCCCCGTGACCTCTTCCGCGCGTTTTTTCTCCGCACTGTTATCAACGGGCGCGATCATCGCCGGAGTGGGTGTGGGCATCCAGCTGGCCTCCGCCATGGGCTTTGACCTGCCGCCGATGGGCACGTTGGCGCCGCCGGTCTATCACAAGATTCCGCTTCTGGTGCTGCTCGGCGGCACGGGTTCGGCCGCCTTCGCGCTGGCTTGCGGGGCTAATTGGATAGAAATTACCCTCTCAGGCCTCACGGCGGCCGCCGGTATGGTCTTCTACTACTTCGTCGTCGTGCCCTTCGGCGTCGGCCCGGTGATTGCCTCCGGCATATCCGCCATCGTGGTGGGCCTGGCCGGCGGTTTGATGTCGCGCCGGTGGGGCATCCCGCCGCTCATTACAATGATCGTGGGCTATACGCCCATGCTGCCGGGCCTCATGCTGTACCGCGGCATGTATGCCTCCATCAATGAGCAGATGATTACCGGCTTTACCAACCTGGCCACCGCGCTGGCCATCTCCGGCGCGCTGGCAGCAGGCGTGGTCTTTGGCGAGCGCGTCGCGCGCCGTCTGCGCCGCCCGAAGTACTTCCGCCCGTACTCCGCGTTCAAGCGCATCGGCCGGTTCTCCTTCCACAAGGCAACCAACCTGGCGCGCAAGGCCCCACGCATCCCGCGCGTGCCGATGTCCCCCTTCGCCCCGCGCGTCAACCGCCCCGAATTGCCGCCCACGCTGGGGCCGAAACCACCGCAACAGGCACAGTCCCAGCAGCACGCGCCAGGAACCACTCCGGCGGAGGAGTTGTGGCCGGCGGGCTCCCAGTGGCCGGCCCAGCCGCAGGATACCGAGCGCACCACCTATACGGTGCCCGGCCAGAAATCGCCCGCGCCGGAGGAATCCGATCACACCAAGCCCGGCGGGGAGGAACCCGAGGAGCCCTAAACGCCGCCGGTAGCGTACAATATTTAGCCTGATAGCTTTCCCAACATTCAGGAGGACTCGCCGTGCCACCCAAGGTCCAAGACACGCACCCACAGGCAGAACAAGATATTGCCCTGGCAGAGGAAACCGCCCGCGCCGCCCGCCGCGTGGTGGCCACCTACTCCCAAGACTTCTTGGACGGCGTGACCTTGATGTCCATGCTGGGTGTCGAGCCCAAGGGCCTAGTGCACAAGAAGGTATTGGCTGAACAAGCCGATGCCGCACCAAAGAAGTCCACGAAGAAGGCCACCAAGAAATCGACCTCCAAGGCTTCGAAGAAGTCCACTAAAAAGTCGACCAAGAAGACCACCAAGGCGGCCAAAAAGTCCACCAAGAAGTCGACGAAGAAAGCAACGAAGAAGTCGACCAAGAAGTCTTAAGCTAGTCTTGGACTATGAGTGAGCGCGGCAATGACTTCATAGTAGTGGCAAACCGCCTGCCGGTAGATTTAACTACCGCGGCCGATGGCAGCCAGGCGTGGACGCCCTCGCCCGGCGGCTTGGTCACCGCGCTCTCGCCGGTGCTGGAAGCGCACCAGGGCTGCTGGGTGGGGTGGCCCGGCGTTGCCGATGCCGCGCCCGAGCCCTTCCGCACCGAGGCCGGGGTGCTATTGCACCCGGTCAGGCTGACCGAGGCCGACTTTGAGGCCTTCTACGAGGGCTTTTCCAATGCCACGCTGTGGCCGCTTTATCACGATCTCATCGTCACCCCGACCTATGACCGCGACTGGTGGGATGCCTACCGCGAGGTCAACCTCCGCTTCGCGGACGAGGTAGCCCACGTGGCCGCAGAGGGAGCCACGGTCTGGGTGCAGGACTATCAGCTGCAATTATTGCCGGGCATCCTGCGGCAAATGCGCCCCGATCTCACCATCGGGTTCTTCCTGCACATCCCCTTCCCCTCCCCCGATCTCTTCCGACAGCTGCCCTGGCGGGAGGAAACGGTGCGCGGCATCTTGGGCGCCGATCTCATCGGCTTCCACCTGGAGGCCAATGCCCGCAATTTTTTGGAATTGGCCCGCCGCCAGGGCCTCGAGGTGCGCGGGGAAGCCACCACCCGCGATGTCACCGCCCATATCCGCCTCCCCGGGGGCCGCACCGTGGGCGTGGGCGCATTCCCCATTTCCATCGCCGCGCAGGATTTCGGCCAGTTTAGCGACGAGGATAAACGCCGCGTAGCCCAATTGCGCAAGGATTTGGGCAGCCCCAAGCGCATCATTTTGGGCGTGGATCGCCTCGATTACACCAAGGGCATCCTGCAGCGCCTCACCGCCTTCGAGGAGCTTTTGGAAACCGGCGCCCTGGACCCGGAAGAAGTCACCTTGGTGCAGCTGGCCACGCCCTCGCGCGAGCGTCTCGACCACTACAAGGCCACCCGATCCCAGGTCGAGGAGGCCGTCGGCCGCATCAACGGCCGCTTTTCCCGCATGGGCCACCCCGTGGTGCACTACCAGCACCGCGGCGTACCCAAGGACGTGCTGCGCTGCTACTACCGCATGGCCGATATCATGTTGGTCACGCCCTTTAAGGACGGCATGAACCTCGTGGCCAAGGAGTTCGTGGCCTGCCACGATGACGGTTCTGGTGCCCTGGTGCTCTCGGAATTCGCCGGCGCCGCCGCGGAGCTCGATGAGGCCTACCTGTGCAATCCCTTCGACATCGAGTCCGTCAAACGCGCCCTGCTCAACGCCGTGCGCGCGCTTTCCGATGCCCCCTTTACCATGACCCAGCGCATGCTCACCATGCACGAACAGGTCATGAGCCACGATGTGCGGCTGTGGTCGCAGTCCTTCCTGGGCTGCCTGCGTACTACCCGGACCGAAACCGCTTCGCAAGCTACCGACCCGCACGGAAAGGACTCCTAATGCTTCCTTCCCACCCCCGCGCACGCGCCGCTGCAGCGGCCGCGCTGGGCGCCGTTACGCTGCTTACCGCCTGCGGATCCGAGGACGATGCCCCGCAGCCTGCGGGCGATGACCGGATTGTAGACAAGCAGTGGCAGGTCGTCTCCATCAATATCGCGCCCAACGCGGCCTCTACCATCCCGGAGTCGATTCCCCACGCGCCGGAATTTAGCTTCGGCGAATCCACCATGGTGGGCACCACCGGCTGCACCCGCCTTGCGGCCCGGCTGAGCTACACCGCCGATGATGAGCGCGAAAATATCCGCGACGGCAACAAGCTGCACTTCGATGAGGTCAAGTACGACGACACCGATGAGGACTGCGAGGGCGGTTCCGTATGGGCCGATAACCTGCTGCGCAACCTCATTAGCTCGGATAATGATTTTATCTACACCGTTAACAGCAATAACCAGCTCATCCTGGAGCTGGATACCGATGAGGTAGATTCGCCCTCCATCAAGCTGGTCTCCCGCGGGTAGCATGTGATGCCATGACGCTTTCTACCACCATTAAGGCCCTGGCCGCGGCAGAAGAGCTCGCCGTGGTCTCTGATTTTGACGGCACGCTATCCCCGTTTGCCACCGCCATTTATGACGTGGAAATCAATGCCGATGCCGCCCGCGCCCTCGACCAATTGGCCCACCTGCCGCGCACCACGGCCGCGGTGCTGTCCGGGCGCCACCTCGAGGGCCTCCAGCGCGTGTGCCCCCTGCGCCACCCAGTCCTCTTCGGCGGCTCCCACGGCGCCGAGTCCTCCTGGCAGCAGACCGAGCTCACCCCCGCCATGCGCGATCACCTTGCGCGCAAGGAGGAAGAAATCCGCGGCATCATAGACCGCTTCCCCGGCGCGGAGCTTGAGGTCAAGCCCTTCCAGCGCGTGCTGCACCTGCGCTCGCTGGAGCTGGAGAACCCAGAACAGGGCGCGGCCGCCTACGAGGCAGGCCTGGCGCTCGATACCGCCGGTTTCCCTCGCACCGCCGGCAAATCCGTCATCGAGTTTTCTGCCACCACCGCCACCAAGGGCACGTGGCTTGAGGCCCTCCGCGAGCGCACCGGTGCCACCGCCATGGTTTTCCTGGGCGATGACATCACCGATGAGGACGGCTTCCGCGCCCTCCACCAGCCGCCGGACGTGGGCGTCAAGGTGGGCGAGGGCGATTCCATCGCCGCCGTGCAGCTTGCCGATGTCGACGCCGTCGCCCACTTCCTCACCGAGCTCGCTACCGCCCGCGCGGCCGCGGTGCAGTAACCGACTTCCCCGGCGCGAACCGCGTCTGCAACACCCGCCGCGGCACCGCCTGCGCCTCGTCAGCACCTTGGGCTCCCGCTTTCGCGCGGGCCGCGCCTGCGGTATCCGTCGCGCTCGCGATGAGCTTTTCCAGCATGTGCCCGGCCGCAGCCCCCTTGGCCTTATTGGGCTGGATGACGGTGGCTAGGTCGAGGCGCTGCGCCGCATCGATGCCGTCAAAGCCGGTCACTGATAAATCTTCTGGCACGCTCAGCCCGCGCTCGCGGGCATAGGCCAGCACGCCGAGCGCCATGGAGTCGGTCGTGCACAGCACGGCCGTAAGCTCCGGGTGCGCCTCGAGCAGGAGCTCGGCGGCGGCGCGAGTGGTATGGGCATCGTTAATGTGCTGCGTGACTACGGGCACGGACTCGGGCGCGATGCCCGCCTCGGCGAAGACGTCGAGCGCGCCCATCACCCGCGAGCGCTGCACGTGCATCTCCGCATCCTGGACTTCCTGCCAGGAAATCGGGCCGTCGTGGCGCTGCAGGCGCAGGCGGATGGCGAGGATGCCGATGTGGCGGTGCCCGGCATCGACAAGCGCACGCGCCGCCGGGGCAATCGCCGCGCGATCATCAATGCCCACAAACGGCAGCCCCGCGTCCGTGGGCTGATCGCAGACCACCAGCGGCAGTCCCCGGCCCCGCGCGGCCGCGAGGTAGGCATCGCCCGCGGCAACCGAATAGACCACGAAGCCATCCACAGCGGCAGACCCCACCAGGCTGGTCGCCTCCGCCTCACCTTCCGGGCCGGCGGGAATCAGCGTCAGCGTGGTCTGCGCGCCTGCCGATGCCTCCGCCATGCCCGCCAAGAAATCCACCGACGCCATGTCCTCGAAGGCATAGGACAGGTGCTCTGTCAGCAGCACGCCCACCGACCCGGCGCGGCGGGTGCGCAGGCTGCGGGCCGTAGGATCGGGCCCCGGGTACCCGCGAGCCTTGGCCGCGGCCAAAATGCGCTCGCGCGTTGCCGGGGAGAGCTGGTCAGGGCGGCTATAGGCATTGGATACGGTGGTGCGCGAAACGCCCAACTCCGCGGCGAGGGAGGCCAGTGTCTTCCGGGTGGGGCTGCGTTTAACCATGCCTGTTACCTTACCCTGCGCCCCACCACCCGATTTTCAATGCATGTTCAATTGACAACGATTGCCAGCAAACGCACACTGGAGGGTATGCACACGTCACTACGCGCAACAACAGCCCTACTCGCAGCAAGTGGCCTCCTTTTCACCGCCGCGTGCTCCTCCGATTCCGGTTCCGGCTCCGACTCTGATTCCGGCTCCGACTCCGGCGAAAAGAAGCTTTCCATCGTCGCCTCCACCTCCATCTGGGCCGATGTTGCCCAGGCCGTGGCCGATACCGCCTCCGGCATCGACATCGAGGTCGACCCCATCGTGGAAGGCAACGACACCGACCCCCACCACTTCGAGCCCACCGCGGCCGATATAGCCAAGGCCAATGACGCCGACATGCTCGTGGTCAACGGCGGCGGCTACGACGCCTGGATTTACCAGGCCGTTTCCGATCAGGACAACATCATCTCCGCCCTGCCGCTGACGGACCACGGCAAGCTGGACGAGGATCCCGATGTCATGACCATCGATGCCGCGAAGGCCACCGCCAAGGATGACCCAGACAAGGTCACCAATATCGAGGGCAACGAGCACATCTGGTACGACCCCGCCGCCCTGGAGGAGGTCGCAGGGTCCATCGCGGACCAGATCAACGAGAAGTACTCCGATGCCGGCGCCACCACCGAGAAGATCGACTCCCACGTGGACCAGCTGCGCGATAAGCTCAACCAGCTTCCTGATGGCCTCAATTACGCCCAGACCGAGCCCATCGCCGATTACCTCATGAAGTACACCGACACCAAGGACGTCACCCCCGAGGGCTTCCGCAAGGCCACCATCTCCGAGGGCGAGCCCGCTACTGCCGATGTCGCCGCCTTCATCAAGGCCATTGACGATGGCGAGGTCGACCTCCTCATCTTCAACCCCCAGACCGAAACCGATACCGCTAGCCGCATCAAATCCGCCGCAGAGGACAACGACGTCGATATCGTAGAAATCGGCGAAACCCCGCCAGACGGCAAGAAGTTCTGGGAATACTACGACGAAGTCACGAGCAAGCTGGGGAAGCACTAGTGCTCGTTGAATTCCATGAGGCCGCAGTAGACCCGCTGTGGTCGGAGCTTAAACTCGCCGTGGACCGCGGCGAGTTTATCGCCGTTTTAGGACCCAATGGCGTGGGCAAGTCCACCCTGCTGGGCACCATCCTCGGCACCCGCACGCTGACCAGCGGTCGCGTCGACGTCAACTGCCGGGTCGGGTTCATCCCCCAGCAGCGCATGTTCCCCGCTGACCTTCCCCTTCGCGCCCGCGACCTCGTTTCGCTCTCCGTGGCGCACGGGGTGCTCCGGCACCGGCACCCACCCCGTGGACGGGTGGACGAGCTGTTGGAAGAGGTAGGTGCCACGGGGCTGCGGGACCGGCGCGTCGGCCAGCTATCCGGCGGCCAGCAACAGCTCATCCGCCAGGCCCAAGCCTTGGCCAATGACCCGGACCTCATTCTTGCCGATGAGCCCCTCCTCTCCCTCGACCCCGCCCGGCAAAACGCCACGGTTGACAAGCTGGACTCGCTGCGCCGCGAGCGCGGGACCTCCATTATCTTTGTCACCCACGGCATCAACCCCGTGCTCGGGGTGACGGATAAGGTCCTCTACATTGCGCCCAATGGCCACACCTTCGGCGCGGTCGATGAGGTCATGCGCTCCGAGGTCCTTTCGGAGCTCTACGGTTCCAAGGTCAATGTCTTAAACGTCGACGGGAGGCTCATCGTTGTCTAGCTTCTGGGAAGATACCCAATACTTGCTCAGCGTGGACTTCGTGCAGTCCTCGCTCATCGCCTCCGCGCTGCTGGGCATCCTGTCTGGCGTGATGACCTCGCTCATCGTGCTGCGCCAGATGTCTTTTTCCGTCCACGCCACCTCTGAGCTGGCGCTCATGGGCGCCTCCGCGGCGTTGCTCTTCGGCCTCAACCTGGGCTTCGGTGCTGTCGCCGGCGCCATAGTCGCCGCTATCATCCTGGCCATGCTGGGCTTTAAGGGCCAGCAAGACAGCGCCATCGGCGTGGTCATGAGCTTTGGCCTGGGCCTTTCGGTACTGTTTTTGCACCTGTACCCCGGCAATTCCAATACGGCGATGACGCTTTTAACCGGCCAAATCGTCGGCGTGTCCTCCGCCTCGGTGTGGCTTTTGGCCGCCACCACGGTCATCATCGTCGCCGCCGTCGGCTTCCTCTGGCGGCCCATGCTCTTTGCCTCCGCCGATCCTGATATGGCCCGCGCCGCCGGCGTGCCCACCCGCGCCATCTCCGTCGCCTTCGCCGTCCTCGTCGGCCTCGCCGCAGCGCAGTCGGTGCAAATCGTCGGCTCGCTGCTCGTCATGGCGCTGCTTATCACCCCCGGCGCGGCGGCGGTACAAATCACCTCCTCGCCCCTGCGCGCGGTGCTGTGGTCCACCATCTTCGCCGAGGTCTCCGCCGTGGGCGGTTTCATCCTTTCCCTCGCCCCAGGCCTGCCGGTCTCCGTCTTCGTGACCACCATTTCCTTTGTGATCTACCTGGTGTGCCGGTTCATCGGCTGGCGGCAGGGCAAGCGCGCCATCCGCGATGAGGTCGCGGCCAAGCATTTCCACGCCGATAACCGCACCGCCGCAGAGGCCCACCACGCCGACTAAACTCGGCGGGCATGCATATTCATCGTCGCACTGCGGATATGGCTGGCCACACCCGCCGCTTCATCGTCATCGAGCCCGAGAACCTCGGGCCCCAGCCGGACTTGCTGCTGTTTTTCCACGGCTCCCACCAATCCGCCAACGTTATCCGCCGTTTTACCAACGGCACGGTCGACGCGCTTGCCGATGCCACCAATACCCTCATCGTCTACCCCGACGGCATCGACCACCACTTCAACGACACCCGCGCCAACCTGCCGGTCCGCGCCCGCGAGCTCGGGGTGGATGACGTTGCCTTTAGCACCTTCCTCATCGAGACCATGCAGCGCGAGTACGCCACTGCGCGCACCTTCGCCGCCGGCTATTCAAATGGCGGGCAGATGGTGCTGCGCCTGCTTTACGATGCCCCCTTCACCCTCAACGGCGCCTGCGTCTTCGCCTCCACTTTGGGCGAGGGTTCCAATCACGCGCCCACCCACCCCGATGGCTACCGGCCTACCCCGCTGCTGTTTATCCACGGCACCGAAGATCCGATTGCGCCCTATTATGGCGGGCTTGCCGCCATCGATGGGCAGCAAACCCGCGGGTGTGTGCTTTCTGCCCCCGCCACCGCGGAACACTTCGCACTCGCCAATGGCTGCCGCCCGCCCCGCGAAAGCCAGCCCATTCCCGGGATAACGTCCACCTACTACGACAGCGACTTTCCCGTGGAATTGTGGACCATGGAGGGCCTCGGGCACGTGATTCCCTCTAGCAAAGAAATGCCGGCGAGCATAGGGCCAAATACGGATTCCTTCAATGCTGTGGATAAAGTCCGCGAATTTTTCGGCTTAGGTGACGTGGAGGCGTAGTTGTCCACAGGGAGGTGGGGCATCGGCTAGCGCGGGCTTGCGGGGCTCTTTAATCTCTGGGGCATGAACGCGCTGCATACATTTCTCAAGGGCCTGGCACCCGGCATGGATATCATCGCCGACTGCCACGGCATGTCTGTGCGCGCGCTGATTGCGGCCGGGTGCCCCGATACCACCGCCACCCGCCTGCTCTCGCTTGCCGATACCTACTTCGGCACCACCGCCTTCCGCCGCCAGCAGCGCGAATCCATCGCCGCGAGCCGAGCCAACGGGCACAGCCTGACGGCCCTGCTCACCATCGAGCGCCACGCCGCCAAGCTGAAGAAGAAGCGCGATGCCTGGGCGCTGCGGCGCGAATTGTGTGGGATGAAGGGGAAGGTCTCGGATATTGATAAGCGGGGCCGCGCCCGCGTCAAGGAGCTCAAGGGGCCCGTCAAGCGCCAGCCCGGCGTGAAGATTTATCGCCGCGCCGACGGCCCCTGGACCATGTCCATTACCGGCCCGTCCGCCGATATCGCCGATATGCACGCCGCGATTAATAAAGATGCCCCGCTTGCTTCTGTGCAGAATATCTTCCACGGCGAGGCCGCCGCCCGCCCCAGCGTGACGACCAATGTCGTGCTTCGCCTCGACGAGCTCGATCGCATCGTCGATTTCGGCTCCGGCTCCACTGCTGGTTCAAACTCCAACGTCAGCGCTGACTCTGGTCCTGGCTCTGCCCATAGCGCCGACTCCCAGGGCGATATCGTGGTCCAGCTGACCAATGGCGCCACGATGACCGGCGCCGAGCTGGTGCGACGGGTATTTACTGAGCACGGCTACGTCACGCTCATCCACCCAGTGGAAGGTCCGGTCAACCTCTACCGCACCTCGCGCTTTGCTTCTGCAAAGCAACGCCTGATGGCAGCGGCCGAAAACCCGGTCTGCCCGTGGCCGGAGTGCCGCTACCCCGCCGATGAATGCCAGGTTCACCACCTCAATGCCTGGAAAAATGGCGGCGAAACTAACCCGGGAAACTTGACCATCGCCTGTCCGTACCACAATGGCGTGAACGACGATGATCCCAATGCCCCGCCCCTGCGCGGGCACTTAGCCCGGGTCGACGGAACCATCCGGTGGCTGCCACCCTGGGCAGATAATGGTTAAATTGTTGTGTGCCACAACGATTCGCACTGAGAAGGTTGTGCCTCGCAAAGACCCAGCGCGCCTTTGACACTAGCTGCGCCGACAACCGCACCGGCGGCTGAGGAGGCGATTCTGTGCGCTCGACTTTGCCAGCACCGAACGTGGATGGCGCTTATCCGTCGCGGCGAGCTGGCGCAGCGGAAATGGGTTATTTTTCGGCGGCGCGGCGTTGGCGTGCGAACTCGGATAGCACCGAACCCGCAGCGACGGAGGCGTTGAGGGACTCAACCCACCCGGTCATGGGGATGGACATGAGGACGTCGCAGGTCTCGCTGACCAAACGCGAAATGCCCTTGCCCTCGGAGCCGATGACGATGACGACGGGATCCGTGCCGCCTTCATAGGTATCCAGCGTGTGATCGCCACCGGCATCGAGGCCGACGACCTGGTAGCCGTTTTTCTGGAATTCCTTCACGGTGCGGGTGATATTCGTTGCGCGGGCGACCGGCAAACGGGCAGCGGTGCCAGCCGAGGTGCGCCACGCCACCGCGGTGACAGAAGCCGAACGGCGCTCTGGAATGATCACGCCATCGCCGCCGAAAGCGGCCACGGAACGGATGACGGCGCCCAGGTTGCGCGGGTCGGTGATGTTATCCAGGATGACGAACATGCCGGGGCGCGGGTTCTCGGCGGCGTTGGCAATCAAATCCTCCACCGCTGCGTACTTATATGGCGGTATCTGCAAGCCGATGCCCTGGTGCATGCCATTTCCCGTCATGCGGTCCATCTCGTGGCGCTGGACCTCGATGATGGGGATATTGCGGGTATTGCACATGGACACGGCCTCAGAAAGCCGCTTATCGTTGCGCGTTCCGGCAGCGATGTAGAGCGTGGTGGCCGGCACCTTGGCGTGCAAACACTCGATGACCGGGTTGCGGCCCACCACCATCTCTGCGGTTTCTTTCTGGTGGCGCCCAGAGTTGCGGCGCTCGCGCTCCAGCTTCGCCTTGTGCTTGGCGTGGTAGACGCGGTCCTCGGCCTTCGGGGTGGGTCCCTTGCCTTCTAGGCCCTTGCGACGCTGCCCGCCGGAGCCTTTGGTAGCGCCCTTCTTATTCGTCTTGCGGATGCCCGCGCCACCGCGGCCATGGGTTCGTGCCATCGTTTCAGTCCTTTCGAGGAAACCGTTCAATAACCAGCGAAAATAACAGCGGAAAGCTGTCTAGCGCTGGGTCAACGACCACGTGGGGCCGTCTGGGGTATCGGTAATGGTGATGCCGGCGGCAGTAAGGCGGTCACGCACGGCATCGGCAGTAGCGAAGTCTTTTTCCGCGCGGGCCTGCGTGCGCCGTTCCAGTTCTGCCTGGACCAGCGCATCGAGCGCCGCGTCTGCCCCGCTAGCTTCGCCTCCATCTTCCCACTCCAGCGGGTCAAATCCAAGTACGTGCGCCATCCCGCGCACCTGGGCGGCCTTCGCGCGGGCGGCGTCCTCGTCCCCGGCGGCCAGGTCCTTATTACCCGCGCGCACGGTGGTGTGGATGGCGGCCAGCGCCTTGGGCACGGCGATATCGTCATTCATGGCGTCCTCGAAGTCCGGTGTCCAGTCGCCGCGTTCGACGCCTGCAAAGCGCTTGACGAAGCCCTCAATACGCCGGTAGCCCGCCGCCGCCTCCGTCAGGGCGGATTCGGAGTATTCCAGTACGGAGCGGTAATGCGCAGAACCCAGGTAGTAGCGCAGCTCCACCGGGCGCACGAGCTCCAGCATGTTGGAGATGGAAAGCACGTTGCCGAGCGATTTCGACATCTTCTCGCCAGCCATGGTCACCCAGTGGTTGTGCATCCAGTAATTGGCAAACTTATCGCCGGCCGCGTGCGATTGCGCGATCTCGTTTTCGTGGTGCGGGAATTGCAGGTCCAAGCCGCCGCAGTGGATATCGAAATTGGAGCCCAAGTAGTACGTCGACATGGCAGAGCACTCCAGGTGCCAGCCCGGGCGTCCGCGACCCCACGGGGTAGGCCAGCTCGGCTCGCCCGGCTTGGCGGCCTTCCACAGGGCGAAGTCGAGCGGGCTACGCTTGCCCGCGTTGTCTGACTCGCCCTGTTCCATCTCCTCGACGCGGTTGCCAGACAGCGCGCCGTAGTCGGATCCTTCCGCCTTGGTCCAGGCCTCGACGTCAAAGTACACGGATCCGGCCGCGCCATCGGGGGCGGGAACGGGGTAGGCAAAGCCGGCATCGATAAGCCGCTGCATGTACTCGACCATCTGGGTGACAAACCCCGTCGCGCGCGGTTCCACGGACGGCGGAAGCACGCCGAGCAGGTTATAGGCCTTGGTGAACTCGCGCTCGTAGGTGGACACCCACTCCCACCAGGGGCGATTATTCTCGGCGGCCTTGGTGAGAATCTTGTCATCGATATCGGTGACATTGCGCACGAGCGCGACGTCATAGCCTTGCGCGAGCAGCCAGCGGCGCAGGATGTCGAAAGCCACGCCGGACCGCAGATGGCCGATGTGCGGCTGCGCCTGCGGGGTGGCACCACACAAGTAGATGGAGGCGTGGCCGGGGCGAATCGGCTCGAAGTCGCGTTGGCTGCGGGTGGCTGTGTCAAAAATGCGCAAAGTACTCACGCCACCCAGTCTAAATCACCCGTGCGCGGGGTTAGTGTTGGCGCCGCCAGACAACGGCCGTTGCCACCGCCGCGCGGCCCTCTTTGCGGCCGGTAAAGCCCAAATGGTCGGTCGTGGTGGCAGAAATAGAAACATCCGCGCCGAGGATTTCCGAAAGCACGGCCTCGGCCTCCTCGCGGCGCGGACCCATCTTCGGCGTCTGGCCAATGAGCTGGGCGGCGGCATTGCCGATGATAAAACCTTCCGCTTCCAGCAGCTCGCGGCACTCGCGCAGGAGCTGGGCGCCGGAGACCCCATCGTATTCGGGTCGGCCCACCCCCACGAAGGAGCCGAGATCGCCGAGGTGGGAGGCGGAGAGGAGGGCATCGACAAGCGCGTGGGCTACGACGTCGCCGTCGGAGTGGCCTTCGCAGCCGGGGGCGTCATCGAAAAGCAGCCCGGCAACCCAGCAGGGCTTGCCGGCTTCAATCTGGTGGGCGTCGGTCGCGATGCCGACGCGGGGGATGATGGGCTCAGTCATGCTGCTCCTCTGCAAGGGCGTGGGCCAGGGTCAGGTCCGTGGGGGTGGTGATTTTGAAGGCGAGGATATCGCCCGGCACGGTCTCCACGCGCTGGCCGTGCCATTCCATGAGGCTGGCATCGTCCGTGGCGGTGAAATCCGGCTGGTCACGCCAATAATCCAGGTTGGCCTGGCGCAGCGCGGCGAGGCGGAAACCCTGCGGGGTCTGCACGGCGCGCAGGCGGGCGCGATCGGGGGTGCCAACCACGGCGTTACCGGTAACTTCCTTGATGGTATCGGTCACGGGAAGCACCGGAATGACGGCGGGCGCACCGGCAAGAACGCGCCGCGCCACGCGCTCGACCATCGCGGTGGGCGTAAGCGCACGGGCGGCATCGTGGATGAGCACCACGGCATCCTCGTCCGGAATGGCCTGCAGCCCGGCCCAAATGGAATCGGCGCGCTCGCCACGGCCATGCACGAGGCGCACCGGGATATCTGCGCCCACGCGCTTGACGATGCCCCCAGCTTCCCCCTCCATAGCCGGGCTCACCACCGCAATGACCTCGTCCACGAGTTCGGAATTGGCCATGGTGCGCACGGATCGCTCCAGGAGGGTGCGGCCGCGAAGTTCGACGTAGGCCTTGGGCACCTCCGCGCCGAGGCGGGTGCCTTGCCCGGCCGCGGCGATTAAGGCGATAACGCGGGGTTTAGTCTTCGTCGTCGAAGGAGAGGTCATCGAGATCGATGTCGTTGTCGATATCGGTGGTAATGGACTGGTCATCGACTAGACCTGCGGCGCGGTGGCGCTCGATGGTGGCGTCGATTTCTTCCATCATGGTATCGGCCTTTTTATCATCGACCGGCTGCGCCAGCGCCAGCTCACCCACCAGGATGGTACGGGCCTTGCCCAGCATGCGCTTCTCGCCGGCGGACAGGCCGCGGTCCTGATCGCGGCGCCACAGATCGCGCACTACTTCTGCGACCTTGTTGATATCGCCGGAGGCTAGGCGCTCCTGGTTGGCCTTGTAGCGGCGGGACCAGTTGCCGGCTTCTTCCACGTCCTCATCGCGCAGCACGGAGAAGACCTTTTCCAGGCCCTCCTTGCCCACAACATCGCGCACGCCGACGTTATCCGCATTCTTCTTGGGCACGCGGACGACGAGATCGGATTGGTTAATGTGCAGCACGAGGTATTCCAGCTCTTCGCCGCCCATTTCGCGGGTTTCGATATCCTCGATGACCGCCGCGCCGTGGTGCGGGTAGACGACGACCTCGCCGACCTTATATTCCATTGCCACTCCTTATAATCCCGTGAATATGCCGATAACTAAGGCCGCCATTTTATCACGCGCGGCATGCCTACCACCGGATGCCCCCGATTACCCCCACGGACTACCCGCTAGCTTAGCGAGAAACTGTGTACTTTATATCGAAAGGGACTAGGCTAAAGATTTGATAAGCCCTGAGATCGCAATTGATGGAGGATGCTCAACGTGCAGTCCCTGAAGTCCGCCGCCCGCCGCGGTGCCATTATTTCCGTTACCGCCGTCTCCGCTTTGGCGCTGGCTTCGTGCTCGGCAGGCCACGTCGCCCAGACGGCAGAGAAGGTAGCTGCGGTTGATGGCGCTTCTGCCAGCACCGATGACGATAAGATTGCCGTCCGCGATGTCACCATCCTGGCCGAGCCAGACGGTGGCGCCGCTTTGAAGTTCAACGCCGTCAACCAGGGCTATGAAACCGATGTCATCACCTTGAAGTCCGTGAAGGTGGACGGCCAGACCGTCGAGATGAAGCAGACCCAGCCGCTCAAGCGCGATCACTCCATCGTGGCGGACTCCCAGGAGAACCTGGACGCAACCCCGGATCACGATTCCGAGACCGTACAGTACGTGGCCACCCACCTGGATAACGATGACTTTGGCTACGCCGGCCACCGCCCGGTGACCTTCGAGTTCTCCAACGGCACCATCGAGATCGACGCCACCGTCGCCGCCTCCCAGATGGAGTCCGGTAAGTACGACCGCGACGTGGAATCCCCAGAGGGCTACACCACCGACGCGAACACCGGTCACTCGCACCACTAATAGCTCACCGCACGCGCGCCCTACTCTGCGGAGTACGGGCGCGTTCGTCGTTTTTGCCGCCACGTTCTAGGCTCTACACTATGGCCAAAAAATCTCGCCCCATCCACACCTGCTCCGAATGCGGATATGTCTCCCCCAAGTGGCTCGGGCGCTGCCCGGATTGCGGTTCGTGGGGGACGATGGAGGAAAAGGCGCCGGTGGTGGCGGGGGCATCGGCAAGCGGGGGGCATGCGAGCGTGGCGCCTGCGAGCCCGGTGCAGCCCATCACGCAGGTGGGCGCGCAGGCGACGAAGACGGTGCGCACGGGCATCGGCGAGCTCGACCGCGTGCTGGGCTCCGGCATCGTGCCGGGCTCGGTGGTGCTCATGGCCGGCGAGCCCGGCGTGGGCAAATCCACGCTGCTTCTCGAGGTCGCCTCCCGCTGGGCTCAGCTCGGCCGTACCGTCCTCTACGCCACCGCCGAGGAATCCGCCGGCCAGGTCCGCGCCCGCGCTGAGCGCACCGGGGCGCTGCAAGAATCGCTGTACCTCGCGGCGGAGTCCAACCTGGATGCCGTCTTTGGGCACGTCGATGCCATCAAGCCCGGGCTCATCATCGTGGACTCCGTGCAGACCATGCACGCAGTGGGGGTAGAAGGCGTGCCCGGCGGCGTCGCGCAATCGCGCGCCGTGACCGCGGCGCTGACGTCGCTGGCGAAATCCACCGGCATCCCCGTGCTGCTGGTGGGGCACGTGACCAAGGACGGAAACGTGGCGGGACCGCGGGTTTTGGAGCATCTTGTCGATGTCGTCTTAAACTTCGAGGGTGACCGCCAGTCCAGCCTGCGCATGCTGCGCGGGATGAAAAATCGCTTCGGCGCGACCGATGAGGTGGGCTGTTTCGAGCAAACCGCCGGGGGTATTCGGGAGGTCGCGGACCCGTCGGGGCTCTTCCTTTCGCACCGCGGCACGACGCCGGATGGCTCCGCGGTGACCGTCGCCATGGACGGCGTGCGGCCCATCCTTGCCGAGGTCCAAGCGCTGACCGTCGACCCCGTGGCGAAGAACCCGCGGCGCGTGGTCACGGGGCTCGATGCCAACCGCGTGCCCATGGTGCTGGCCGTATTGCAGGCGCGCGCCGGTCAGCGCACGAACGACAAGGATGCGTATGTGGCCACGGTGGGCGGGATGCGGATTACCGAAACCGCCACCGACCTCGCGGTGGCGCTGGCCACGTGGTCCTCGCTGCACGAGCAGCCGCTGCCGGCGAAGACCGTGGTCATCGGCGAGGTGGGCCTAGCCGGCGAGCTGCGGCCCGTGCCCAATATAGAGCGGCGCCTGCAGGAGGCGGCGCGGCTGGGCTATAAGCGGGCGATTATTCCGCGCGGGGAAATCAACCCCGTGGACGGGATGCAGGTGCGCCAAG
This sequence comes from Corynebacterium sp. KPL3927, assembly GCF_040225835.1. Taxonomy (NCBI): domain Bacteria; kingdom Bacillati; phylum Actinomycetota; class Actinomycetes; order Mycobacteriales; family Corynebacteriaceae; genus Corynebacterium; species Corynebacterium sp. KPL3927. Next base: position 85,718 of record NZ_JBEHGD010000004.1, on the reverse strand, counting down.
TCGCGACGCTCGGCGAGGCCCTCGCCGCGGTTCAGCCGTAGCCCAACCGCAGTCCAACTGTAACCGGTGGCCGTTTCTAGCCCGGCTGGTGACGAGGAGCCGGGTGCTCCAGCGGCGCGAACTTCCGTGCGGTCTGCTCCCGCGCGACCTGCTTCCGCCCGGGCTGGCTCTGCGCGGACTGCTTCCACGCGACCTGCTCCCGCACGGGCTATTTCCGCCCGAGCTGGTTCTGCCCGAGCTGGTTCTGCCCGAGCTGCTTCCGCGCGGCCGACTGTAAGGAGGCCGCGCGCTTAGCGGAGGGTGAAGTCCTGCGGCGGGGAGGAATTATCGCCGATGACCGTGTGGGCGAAGTAGGCGCCTGGCTCGGCGGCCGGACGGTCGGTGCACTTGCCCGGCTCGGACGCCTGGCGGGACCATTCGGCCTCGAATTTCAGGTCCTTGCCCGCGGGGAAGGTCTGCTCGCCGGTCTGCACGGAGGCGTAGCAATCGGTATCGGACCACACGCGCTGGTTATCGGCCATCTTGTAGACCTCGAAGCGCAGCGAGTTCTCGTCCAAGTCGATCTTGCAATCCGCGGCGGTGGGGTTGGTGACGGTCATGAAGAACTTCGGCAGTTCGCCGTCCGGCACGGAGTAGTTGAGCATGGAGGTGCGCACCTCCAAGTCCTCAAGCGAGCAGGTATCCTTCGCGGCGTGCACGGATTCCTCGGGCTCCTTGCTTTCCGATGCCCCATCCTTGGCTTCCGACTCCGAGGCAGGTTCGGATTCGGACTCGGATTCGCTCGTCGAGTCCGCGGACGTGGCGGAGGATTCGCTGGTGATTTCTGCGGACGTGGTTGCCGCCGAAGACTCTGAGGACGCGGCAACGGAATCGTCGCTTTCGCCGCCGAAGGCGGCCACCGCCGCCCAGATCAGCACCACGGCCAGGACGATCACGATGATAAGCGCGGCGACCCGGCGGCGCTTATAGATCTCTTCTGGAAGGGGCTTATTCTGGTTCACGCACTCAATTTTAAGTGGTAGACGCCCCTGGATCCGCTAAGCCGCCTCCGCGTGTCAACTCGACGCCGTAGGAGTGCAATGGCTCCACGCGCGAGTCCTCGAGGAGGTAGCGGGCGCCGACGATGCCGAAGGAGCCATCGTCAAGCTGCTTGCGCACATTAGGGATGCTGGCTACGACCTGGGTGACGGTTTGGAGGGTGTGTTGGCGTTCGACATCGGCAAGCGTGGCGTCAGGCCCCGCAGTCCAAGCGGACGTCGCGACCTTTTCGATAATGGGCCGCTGCAGGCCGATGGGCAGCTCGCCGCCGCGGACAAAATCCACCGCGGCCGCCACCGCACCGCAGGACTGGTGGCCCAAGACCACCAACAGGTTGGGGTGCAGGTGGTCGAGCGCATAATCCAAGGAAGCCAGGACAGAGGCGTCCAGGATGTGGCCGGCGGTGCGGATGACGAAGGCATCGCCAAAGCCGATATTGAAGATGTGCTCGATGGGCGCGCGGGAATCCGAGCAAGCCAGGACCACCACGCGGGGATCCTGGCCCTTGGTGAGCCCCTCGCGCTCATAAATCTTGTTGAGATCCATGATGGTGCCGTCGATGACGCGCTGGTTTCCGGCCTGGAGGGCCTCCCAGACGGCCTGCGGCTCGTGGGCAACGTTACTTAATGGCATGAAGTATATTTTAATGCCCTAGACTGTCCTGCGAGATGGATACGCACGCACTTCTTTCCTGGTTTGACGCCAATGAACGCGATTTGCCCTGGCGACGCCCCGGCACCTCCGCCTGGGGAGTGCTGATTTCCGAGGTCATGAGCCAGCAAACCCCCGTCGCGCGCGTCGCCCCCGTATGGGAGGAGTGGATGCGGCGCTGGCCCACCCCCGCGGACTTCGCCAAAGCCTCCCGCGCCGAGGTGTTGCGCGCTTGGGGCAAGCTCGGCTACCCGCGGCGCGCGCTGCGGCTCTGGGAGTGCGCGGGGGTAATGGACGAAGTTCCGGCGGACGTAGATGAGCTGCTGGCGCTGCCTGGAATTGGCGACTACACCGCCCGCGCCGTGGCGTGCTTTCACTTTGGCCAGAATGTGCCGGTGGTCGATACCAACGTGCGCCGCGTCTATGCCCGCGCCGAGGACGGGAATTTCCTCGCCCCGCCGCCCTCCAAGCGCGAGCTCGCCGCTGTGGCCGCGCTGTTGCCCGAGCGCAATGGGCCGCGTTTTTCCGCCGCGCTCATGGAGCTCGGCGCGCTGGTGTGTACTGCGAAAAATCCCGATTGTAAGCGCTGCCCCCTGCGCGCGACCTGCGCCTGGCAGCTCGCCGGATGCCCCGAACCTTCCGCCGCGGAACAAACGCGCGCCAAAAAGCGCGTGCAGAAATTTGCCGGGACCGATAGGCAGGTGCGCGGCAAAATCCTAGACGTGCTGCGCGCCGCCGATCACCCAGTGCCGCAGTCCGCGATCGACGTAGTCTGGCCCGATGCCGCGCAGCGTTCCCGCGCGCTGGCTTCGCTGCTTGACGATGGCCTCGCCGAGCAAAACCCCGCCGGCCTCTTCCATCTGCCGGACTAACTGGCCGCCGGGCCTGCCAGCGTTTAGGCGCAGCGACTCGCTAACGCCAGCGGCCGCGGAAGTTGAGTCCGCCCGGGAGGTTGACCCACATGCCGCCGCGGGAATTAAAGGTCACCGGCCCAATCTTCGTGGACATAGAGGCACCGGATCCGGAAATGTTTATCCAGCTATTCTTGCCGGTCTTTTTGCGCGAACGATACTGAAGTCCCATAACCGGTCATTCTAGCAATACCCCCGTGCACGACGCTGCGCCACAGAACCAGCGGGCCGCTGTACCGCCATACCGCTGGACAGAGGCATTCGCCCGCCCCGGCTGGTGAGCAAGCTGACCATGGGTGGGCGCATACGAAAACCACCCAGGGTTCGCGGTGGAACCGTGGGTGGTTTATGCAGGCCCGCACGGGGGCGGGGCTTAGCCGATTAGTTACATCGGCTGGCCAGCGCCTGCCGGTGGCGGGTTCTTGCCATCGTCGTCGGAGTTGCCGAGCCCCGGCTTTTCCGAAGGCACGTCCGGGGAAATGACATCTGGCTCGCCGTTGGTGTCGATGCCATCATTGCTGGAACCGGAACCGCCGTCCTTCGGGCCACCATCCTTCGGATCGTCGCCCTCTGGGCCGCCGTTACCGTCGCCGTTGTCGCCATCGGAATCGGAGTCGGAATTATCCGAAGCGGAACCGTCGGCGGCCTCGTCGGAGGGGTTGTTGTCGCGCACGGAGGCATCGGCAAGCGAGGGCTCATCGATGTCATCCGGCAGCGGCTTCGGGCGCGGGGTGAAGGTGAAGGTAGCGCCGGAGTCGTCCTTGGACTCGCCGTCCCAGCCTTCAACGTCGACCGAGATGATCTCGCCGGCGCCAATCTCGCCGAAGAGAATCTTCTCTGAGAGCTGGTCCTCGATATCGCGCTGAATGGTGCGACGCAACGGGCGGGCACCAAGAACCGGGTCGAAGCCGCGCTGGGCCAGGAGGTTCTGGGCCTTATCGGTGAGCTCGATGCCCATATCGCGCTCTTCCAGCTGGGTACCCACGCGGTCAATGAGCAGGTTAACCATCTGCACGATCTGCTCGCGGGTGAGCTGGTGGAAGACCACGACGTCATCGATACGGTTCAGGAACTCGGGGCGGAAGTGCTTCTTCAGCTCGTCGTTAACCTTCGCCTTCATGCGCTCGTACTGGGCGTCCGAATCGTTCTCGCTAGCGCCGGTAAAGCCCAAGCCCACCGGCTTCGAGATGTCCTGGGTACCCAGGTTCGAGGTGAAGATGAGGACGGTGTTCTTGAAGTCGACGACGCGACCCTGGCCATCGGTAAGCCGGCCGTCTTCCAGCACCTGCAGCAAGGTGTTGTAGATCTCCTTGTGGGCCTTTTCGATCTCATCAAAAAGCACCACGGAGAACGGCTTGCGGCGAACCTTCTCGGTCAGCTGGCCGCCCTCTTCGTAGCCAACGTATCCCGGAGGAGCACCGAAGAGGCGGGAAGCGGTGAAGCGGTCGTGGAACTCACCCATATCGATCTGGATGAGGTCATCATCCGAACCGAAGAGGAAGTTAGCCAGCGACTTCGACAGCTCAGTCTTACCCACACCGGACGGGCCGGCGAAGATGAAGGAACCGGAAGGACGGCGTGGATCCTTCAGGCCTGCACGGGTGCGGCGGATGGCGCGGGAGACGGACTTGACCGCCTCGTCCTGGCCAATGATGCGCTTGTGCAGCTCCTCTTCCATGTTGAGCAGGCGGGAAGATTCCTTCTCCGTCAGCTTCAGCACGGGGATGCCGGTCCAGTGCGCCAGGACCTCAGCGATTTGGTCCTCGCCCACCTCGGCGATTTCCTCCAGGTCACCGGAGCGCCACTGCTTTTCCTTCTCGGAGCGCTCCTCGCCCAGCTTGCGCTCGTCATCGCGCAGGCCGGCGGCCTTTTCGAAGTCCTGGGCATCGATAGCCGCTTCCTTTTCCCGGCGAACCTCGGCAATGCGGTCATCGACCTCGCGCAGGCCCTTCGGGGCGGTCATGCGCTTAATGCGCATGCGGGCACCGGCCTCATCGAGGAGGTCGACGGCCTTGTCCGGCAAGAAGCGGTCATTGATGTAGCGGTCCGCCAGCTGCGCGGCGGCGTGCAGCGCCTCATCGGTGTAGGACACGCGGTGGTGCGCCTCGTACTTATCGCGCAGGCCCTTCAGGATGAGGAAGGTGTCATCCAGCGAAGGTTCATCGACCTGCACCGGCTGGAAACGACGCTCCAGCGCGGCATCCTTTTCGATGTGCTTGCGGTACTCATCCAGGGTGGTAGCACCGATGGTCTGCAGCTCGCCGCGGGCCAGCTTGGGTTTTAGCAGCGAAGCGGCGTCGATGGCACCTTCGGCAGCACCGGCACCGACGAGGGTGTGGATCTCATCGATGAACAAGATGATGTCGCCGCGCTGGTTAATTTCCTTAAGAACCTTCTTCAGGCGTTCCTCAAAGTCACCGCGGTAGCGGGAACCGGCAACCAAAGAACCCAGGTCAAGCGAGTACAGCTGCTTGTCCTTGAGAGTTTCTGGGACCTTGCCGTTAACAATGTCCAGCGCCAAGCCCTCAACCACTGCGGTCTTACCAACGCCAGGCTCACCGATGAGCACTGGGTTGTTCTTGGTGCGGCGCGAGAGCACCTGCATGATGCGCTCAACCTCGGACTCGCGGCCCACGACGGGGTCTAGCTTGCCGTCCTTGGCTGCCTGGGTGAGGTTGCGGCCAAACTGGTCTAGCACGAGCGAGTTGGAGCGCTCGCCCGAGCCGCCGGAACCACCGCGCCCACCGGCACCGGCACCGGGACCTGCGCCCGCGCCGATGGGGCCTGGGGCCTGGTTCGAGTCGCCGCCGCCTTCTTGCTGGCCGCCCTCGTAGCCGGACAGCAGCTGGATAACCTGCTGGCGCACGCGCGGCAGATCAGCGCCGAGCTTCGTCAGCACCTGTGCGGCAACGCCGTCGCCCTCACGGATAAGTCCGAGCAGGAGGAACTCCGTGCCGATGTACTTGTGCCCCATCTGCAGGCCCTCGCGCAAGGACAGCTCGAGGACCTTCTTAGCGCGCGGGGTAAAAGGAATGTGGCCGGTGTGCGGCTGGCTGCCCTGGCCAATGATCTCCTCTACCTCACGGCGCACGTCCTCCAAAGAAATGCCCATGGACTCTAGAGCCTTGGCAGCTACACCTTCTCCCTCGTGGATAAGGCCGAGCAGGATGTGCTCGGTTCCGATGTAGTTGTGGTTAAGCATGCGTGCTTCTTCTTGCGCCAAAACGATGACGCGACGAGCACGGTCTGTAAACCTCTCGAACATGACTCCCCTAAACTTTCGCTTCTAATGTGGTACCCACTGTAACGCCGCACGACCCAAAGGATTTCCTCTTTTTGGCCCCCATTGCCCTATAAACGCCCCAAACCGCCCATACTCGCAGCTCACATGGGTGTACGCCGGTAGCGAACAGGCTCTATTTAGCCTAGAATCTTCTACATTCTCCCTGCCGTCTCGTAGATACGAAGGAATAAAACAGCCGTGCCGCACCTTCCCGAATTCTTTGCTTCCCAGCACAACCTGCACGAAAAGGCAGTGCTGGATGAGGGGCCCAATTCCACCCTTTTTGCCGTGGAGGACGGCTCCACCCATGAGGAACTCACGGTGGAGATCTTCGCGGCGGGGGTAGAGGGCATCGTCAAGGCCTCTACCGCCCTGCACGGCCTGCACCACCCCGCGCTCGCCGCCTTGGAGGGCTCTGGCACCACCGCAGATGGCCAGGAATTCTTGGTCCGCAAGGGCTGTAAGGGCACAGCCTTGCCCGCGCTTGCTGATGCCCCCACCAAACCCCGCGCCCAAGAAATCCTCACCCCCGTGGCCGGCGCGGTGGATTTCCTGATTAGCCGCAACCACGCGGATTTCGCCGTCCATGGGCTCAAGGCTGAGCGCGTGTTCGTGGATGAGGATAAAGAGGTCGCCGTCCTCGCCGCCGCGGGTCCAGGCGGTGCAAGCTCCGCCGAGAACGATGGGGAGAAATCGTCGGAGGAAACCACCGAGAAAACTTCAGAAAAGGCCGAGAGCGCGACGGGCGTCGATGCGGTCCGCGCCTTCCAAAAACTCGTCGCCGCCACGTGCCCTTCTTTTACCCCGGACAAGGATTATTCGAGTGCCAAAGAGGTCGTGGCGGCGCTGCGCCCCGAGCGCGACCTCGATACCTCGCAATTCCCGCAGGTGCAGGCCGAAGAACCCGAGTCCCAGCCGCAGCAACACTTCCCGCCGCAACCGCAGCAGCAGTTCCCGCCGCAGAACCAGGCGGCTCCCCAGTATCAGCCGCAATATCAACAGCAATACCAACAGCAGCCGATGCCACCGATGAATGCGGCCCCGCCAAAGAAGAAGGGCAAGGGCGGGCTCATCGCGCTCATTTCCGTTCTGGCCGTCATCGCGGTGGCCGCCGCGGGCGCACTGTGGTTCTTCCTGTCCTACCCCAGCTGGGATGCCAAGGAAAAGAACCTAGCGGATGCTTATCCGAGCCTGATTGGCTCGCGCAGCGGCCAAGACGGCGCGCTCGGCGCGGAGTGTTCCTCCCGCACCCCAGAGGACGGGCAAGAAGCGAAGATCACCTGCTCGGGAGATGGTTTCAGCTACACTGCCGCCTACTACCCCAGCGTGAAAGAACGCGATGCGGTCCTCCCGGATGCCGATCCGGTAGAGCTATCTAACGATAGGTGCACCATCCAAAGCTACGAGGCCTCAAAGGATCCGATGACCTACGTCATGGCCGTGGAAGGTACCCAGTCCATCTTCATGGTGTGGGGCGACGATGCCGAATCCGCGCGGCTCAAGCTGCCGCTGTGTGCACAGTAGGCGCCGGAGGAGAGCTGGTGAGGCTGACCGGTCCGCGCTCTCCCGGCAGGGGTTACTCCGCGCGGCGCTAGTCCGCGCGGCGCTATTCCGCGGCGGGCACGCGCTTGAGCAGCGGCGCTAGCACGAGCACGAAAAGCGAGAGCACGCCGGCGAAAAGGAAGGCCCAGTGAGCGCCTTGGGCGGTCGCGGCGGCCTCGCTCATGCCCTCGGCCTGGCCGGACTTGGTGCCGCTGGTCAAAAAGGCCACGAGGAAGGCGGTACCGGCCGCGCCGGCCAGCTGCTGCAGCGTATTTAGAATGGCGGAGCCGTGGGAGTAGAGGTCATCGGGAAGCGAGGACAGCGAGACCGTCATCAGCGGGGTCATCATGAGCGCGATGCCCACGGCAAACAGGATATGCATGCCGATGACCATCCATACCTCGCTGTTTTCTGTCAGCAGGGTCATCAGCCAAATGCCGGTAGAAAACATGATCGCGCCGGGAATCAACAGGGGCCGGGGTCCAAGGGCGTCATAAATCCGCCCCACAATCGGGGAAATCCCGCCCTGCAGGAGGCCGCCGGGCATCACCACGAGGCCGGTGACCAGCGAGGATACCGCCAGCGAGGTCTGCAGATAAATGGGCAAGATATTCACCGTACCCAGCAGCAGGGCGAACATGAGCAGCATGGCGATGACCGCGAGGGTGAAATTACGGACCTTAAACGGGCGTAGGTCCAAAAGCGCGCGGTTTACCTTAGCCAGCCGGAGTTGGCGCACGGTAAAGGTAATGAGGGTGAGGACGCCGAGGAGGAGCAGGAGGGCATCGGCAAGCGAGCCGCCCTCCACCATCTTTTCGATGGACGATAGGCCATAAATGAGCCCGCCGAAGGCCAGGGCGGATAAGAATACCGATGGGATATCGAGCGGGGTATCCCTGCGCTCGCCCACGTTGACCAGGCGGAAGAAACCGGCGATGCTGATGGCGGCGATGAGCGGGACCATGGTCCAGAAGATGACGTGCCAGGTCGCCATGCTCAAAATGAACCCGCCGACGGTGGGGCCCAGGGCCGGCGCCACGGAGATGACCACGGTGATAATGCCCATGACGGTGCCGCGGCGCTGCGGTGGAACGAGCGTCATGGCCACGGTCATAAGCGTAGGAATCATCAGCGCGGTACCGGCGGCCTGCAGCACGCGGCCGGCCAGCAGCAGCCCGAAGGCCGGGGCGAGGGCCGCCAGCACCGTACCCGTGAGGAAGACGCCGGTGGAGGCGCCAAAAATCTGCCGGGTGGTGAATTTATCCATCAGGAACCCGGTGGTGGGGATGACCACGCCCATGGTGAGCAAGAAGCCGGTCAGCAGCCACTGCGCGGAGGTCGCCGGGATGGAGAAATCCGCCATGATGGTGGGCAGCGCCACCGAAAGCGCGGTTTCGTTCAAAATCATCACCATCGCGGAGAGCACCAAGATGGTGAGGTTGACTATGACCTCTGCGGAGATTTTCGGAGCGGGATTCTGAGACACCAAATCAGGATACTGACTTGGCTAAACCTGCAAAACTTGGGGCGTATGATTTAGATGTCTTTTCCTGCACCCTCGATTCACGTTAGGCAATCCCACAGTGCATTTCCTCAATGATTCCCGCCCACCCTACGAGCTGACCTACTCGGATGTATTTATGGTGCCGAATCACTCGGATGTTGGCTCGCGGCAGGCGGTCGACCTCACCGCAGCCGATGGCACGGGCAATACCATCCCGCTCATCGTGGCGAATATGACCGCGGTGGCTGGCCGCCGCATGGCAGAGACCATCGCCCGGCGCGGCGGCATGGCCATCCTGCCCCAAGACCTCAGCCTGGAGGCCGCGGCGGAAACGATCGCCTCGGTGAAGGCCGCCGACCTGGTCTATGACACCCCTATCACCATCAAGCCGCACCACACGGTGGGCTATGCCAGCAACCTTTTGCACAAGCGCGCCCACGGCGCGGCCATCGTGGTCGACGGTGCGCTGCCCGTGGGCATCATTACGCCAAAGGATCTGCGCGGGCAGGATAATTTCACCGCCGTGGGCGAGCTCATGACCACGGATTTGGTGACCCTGCCGGTAGGCATCGACCCACAGGAGGCCTTTACCCGCCTGCGCACAACCTCGCGCAAGCTCGCCCCAGTGGTCAATCCGGATGGCACGCTGGCGGGCATTTTGACGCGCAAGGGTGCGCTGCGGGCGACGATGTATAAGCCGGGCATCGACAAGCAGGGGCGCCTGCACATCGGTGCCGCGGTGGGCATTAATGGCGACGTTGAGGGCAGGGCGCGGGCGCTTGCCGATGCCGGCGCTGACGTCCTCGTCATCGATACCGCCCACGGCCATCAAGACAGCATGCTGGAGGCGCTGCGCAAGGTTAAGGCCCTGGATTTGGGCCTGCCGATTGCCGCTGGCAATGTGGTCACGGCCGCCGGCGTGCGCGAGCTGGCCGCGGCGGGCGCGGATATTATTAAGGTCGGAGTGGGCCCCGGCGCGATGTGCACCACCCGCATGCAAACCGGCGTGGGACGGCCGCAATTTTCCGCCGTGCTGGAGTGCGCCGCCGCGGCCCGCGAAGTCGGCGCGCACGTGTGGGCCGATGGCGGCGTGCGCGATCCCCGGGACGTGGCCCTGGCGCTGGCTGCGGGCGCGTCCAATGTGATGATTGGCTCCTGGTTCGCCGGCACCTTTGAATCACCCGGTGACCTGCACAAAGACGCCGATGGCTCGTTCTACAAGGAATCGTTCGGCATGGCCTCGCGCCGGGCTGTGCGCGGCCGCAATTCCGCCACCGAGGCCTTCGAGCGCGCCCGCCGGGAAATGTTCGAGGAAGGCATTTCCACCTCCCGCATCTACCTCGATCCTGAGCACGGCGGCGTGGAGTACTTGGTAGACCGCATTATCTCCGGCGTGCGCTCATCCTGCACCTACGCCGGGGCCGATTCGCTGGCTAGCTTCCACGAGCGCGCCACCGTGGGCGTGCAATCAGCCGCCGGCTTTGCCGAGGGCCAGCCGCGGGCCACCAACCGCTAGGGTGATTCAGGCGCGTGCTACTTTTGCAAGTATGTTGACTCGCTATGACCAGGCGGCCTCGCGCGCGGCCGCGCAGGTTATGGGGCAGTATTCCACCAGTTTTTCCCTGGCCACGCGCCTTTTGCGCGGGCGGGTGCGCGAAGACATCCGCCACCTTTATGCCGTGGTGCGCATCGCCGACGAGCTTGTCGATGGCACCGCTGACCAAGCCAGCATCGATGCCGCCGCCGCGCTCGATGCCTACGAGGCCGCTATCTTGGCGGCACCGGAGAAAAGGCTGCACACCGATCCCGTCGTGCACTCTTATGCCATTACCGCCAGGCGCTGCGGCTTCCAGCGCGATCATCTCGTGGCTTTTTTCGATTCCATGCGCGCAGATCTCACCCATCGGGAGTATTCCGCTTCCGAGCTCGCCGAGTATATCTACGGCTCCGCCGAGGTCATCGGCTTATTGTGCGTGCAGGTCTTCTTGGCGGAAGAGACCGTCTCCGCCGCCGATCGCGCCACGATGGACCGCGGTGCGCGCTACTTGGGTTCCGCGTTTCAAAAGATTAACTTCCTGCGGGATCTGGGCGAGGACTCCTCGGTCCTGGGCCGGGCCTATTTCCCGCAGGCCGCTGGTGGCGAGCTTTCCGAGGCCGCCAAGTCCGCCCTCATCGCCGAAATCCGCCGCGAGCTCGCCGCCGCCGAAAAAGCCATACACCTCTTGCCGTTATCCGCCCGCGTTGGCGTGCGCGCGGCCGCCGATATCTTTGCCGAGCTCACCAACCAGCTCGCCGCTACCCCCGCCGCGGAGTTAAAAACCACCCGCATATCCGTGCCGAATCGCACCAAGGCATGGCTGGCCGCCCGCGCGGTGCGTGCGGTGCGTGCGGTGCGCGCGGTGCGATAGCGCACCGCGCGTAGGTAAAGGACCCCGCCGAAGACTGAATACTAAGGAGAACATCATGCACGCTGTCGTCATCGGGGCCGGCATCGCCGGCCTTGCCACCGCTGCCCTCCTGGGAAAAGAGGGCTACGAGGTTACCGTCGTAGATTCCCTAGACGAGGTAGGCGGACGCGCGGGCAGCTATACGGAGGCGGGGTTCCGCTGGGATACCGGACCGTCCTGGTACCTCATGCCGGATGCCTTCGACCACTTCTTTTCCCTCTGCGGTACCTCGACAGAAAAGGAACTGGATCTGGTGGGACTCTCGCCGGATTACCGCGTCTATACCGGCGGCCCCGGCGAGTCCGCTCCTGGCACCGCCGCGCGCCCCACCCCCGTGGATGTACATTCCGGGACCGATAACGTTGCCCACCTCTTCGAATCGATTGAACCAGGTGCCGGCAGCCAGGTGCGCACTTATTTAGCAGATGCCAGCGACGCCTACCACGTAGCGCTCGATCACTATTTGTACACCACATTTTCGGCGCCGTTGAACCTGGTGCATGCAGATATTCGGCATCGGCTAGCGCGGATTGCAGCGCTGCTGACTACCAGCTTGCAAAAGCACGTCAACGGGCAATTTTCGGATACGCGCCTGCGCCAGATTCTGAGCTACCCAGCGGTTTTTCTCTCTTCCGAGCCCGCCGCGGCCCCAGCACTGTATTCCCTTTTAAGCCATACCGACCTGGTGGAAGGCGTGCGCTACCCCCTCGGCGGATTCCACGCAGTGGTGCAGGCCATTTACCGCCAAGCAGAAAAATTCGGCGCCACATTCCGCTTGGGCGAAGAGGTCACCGCCATCACCACCGCCAGCGGGTCTTCCACACGTGCCACCGGCGTCTGCACGACAACCGGGCATATCGATGCCGATATTGTGGTCTCCGCCGCGGATTTGCACCATACCGAAAATCAGCTGCTTCCCCGGAAACTGCGCACCTATCCGGAGCGCTACTGGGCCCGCCGCAATCCGGGGCTGGGCACCGTGGTGGTACTTGCCGGTGTGCAGGGCAAGCTCCCGCAGCTAGCTCACCATACCTTTTTGTTCAGCCAGGACTGGGACCCCGATTTCCGCGCGGTCTTTTCCGCACCGGACCCAGAACGTCCCCTCGGCGCCTCTGAGTCCATCTACGTTTCGAAGGTTTCTGCCACCGACGCGAATGTCGCACCGGAAGACCACGAAAACCTGTTCTTCCTCATCCCCGTACCCGCTGCAGAAGCCTACGGGCACGGCGATGCCTACCACTCCGAGGCTTCCCCGCGCGTTGCTGCTATTGCCGATGCCGCCCTCGACCAGCTTTCCCGCACCGCCGATATTCCTGACCTCCGCGAGCGACTCACCATCACACGCAGTCTCGGACCAGCCGATTTTGCCGAGCGCTATCACTCCTGGTCAGGTGGAGCTTTGGGGCCAGCGCATACGCTATTTCAATCTGCATTCTTCCGCGGGCGCAATGCCTCGCGCAAGGTGGCCGGCCTCTACTACGCTGGTGCGACCACCGTGCCGGGCGTCGGCGTGCCTATGTGCCTGATTTCTGCAGAAAACATCATCAAGCGCCTGCGCGGCGATACCTCCGCTGGGCCCCTGGCAGGCTAATCGAGGTTACGCGTCGAGCAGCACGACGCGGCTAATCCCGCTCCGGTCCTGACAATTGGGCAATCTGTTGCTTGGCTCAGTGTCATCGAGGAATTTCGGTGCAGCAAAGCTGCATTCCCACTCGCCGATATTCAGGATGCCACGCGTATTGACCTCTTTAGGCTTGAACTCATAGTGCACATAGTAATCCACCACTTCCATTGCCTTGGAGCAGTTGGTGCCATCTACCTGCACATAAACATTTTTAAGGCCCCATTTAGTCTCCATCTGTCCACAGATGGTGCCTTGCTCCGCATAGCCATTGGAATCCGGTTCTAATGGATAGGTATCGGCGGAGAACTGACCGTTATCTTTAAGAGTGAAGTGATGGCCGTTGACGGTGACCATAAATTCATCTTCATGTGGGGCCGAAAAGGTCACGCCACTGATTTCTACCTCTTCGCCGGCATTGAGTGGTTGTGCTGGAACAAGATCGCCCGGCTCGACTACAGCCGCAGGAAAGAACCCTGCGCCTTTCTTGTAGCTAACCATATTGGCCTCCCATTGCGGGATTTCCGGATCCGGCAGAATTGGTGGGTCGGAGAATTCTACGGAGCACCACGGGCCTTCAGATTGCTCATTGAAGGAGCACTGAACCTTCCCATCGGGGCTTTTTACTCCCCAAGAGTTCATCTGCTCGTATGCGGGACCGGTCGCGAGAAAGTCTTTGGCATCGCGCTGTTTAAGACCGTGAGAATCTTTCTCCTCCTCCGTCTGCTTAGTCGTTGTGGTTGTCTCTTCCGTTGACTCAGGAGCGGAGGTTTCTTCCGAGGATGCCTGCGTTGTGGGCGAACTAAAGGCCTGGTTCTCCGCGTCATCGTCGGGCGAAGAGCACGACGCGAGACCGACTGCTAATAAGGGGACGGATAGGAGAGATACGATTCTTTTCATATATTCAGTTTCGCACAGTATGTGCACCATCACATGAGTTTGCAAGCCCTACCGGCGCTGCTGCCCGCGATTGCAAAAACAAACTCCGCCGACCCCAGCGAAGTCGGCGGATTCGGTGATTGCAGCAGCGTTGCGGGATACTTCTGTTCCTCCAGCAAAGTGCGACCTCCGATGCACAACGTCTGATGCAATAGGTCCTCGGTGATAACTGAACAAACTCGGCCCTGAAATGTAGCATTTTCCGCTCAGATATCACCGAGGAGGTTGCACTTTTGTGAAGTCGATAGAAGTAGGCAGAAGTAGGCGTGCGACTCGGGCTGCGAGGCACACGCGGCGGGTGCAATGGGCAAACAAAAAGGCTGCAGCCAAAGGAAGGCTGCAGCCGGTGTCGTTGCGCTAACGGTGCCCGCGCGGGTGGGCACCGAGTGGGAGCGCCGGGTATGGACTACTTCTGTTCCGGCTTTACCAGTGGGAAGAGCACGGTCTCGCGGATACCGAGGCCGGTCAGGGCCATGAGCAGGCGGTCCATGCCCATACCGGTACCGGCCGTGGGCGGCATGCCCTGTTCCATCGCGGCGAGGAAGTCCTCGTCCAAGACCATGGCTTCCTCATCGCCGCCGGCGGCAAGGCGGGCCTGATCCTCGAAGCGCTCGCGCTGGACAACGGGATCGACAAGCTCCGAGTAGCCGGTGGCCAGCTCGAAGCCGCGCACGTAGAGGTCCCACTTTTCGGTCACGCCGGGTTCGGAACGGTGCTGGCGGGTTAGCGGGGAGGTCTCCACCGGGAAGTTCTTCACAAAAATGGGGCCTTCCAGTTGGTCCTCGCACAGGACCTCCCAGATTTCCTCCACCAGCTTGCCGTGGCCCCAGCCCTCGCCCTGCGGCACGTCGAGGCCGATGACCTTGGCAATGCCCTTCAAGGTCTCCACGTCGGTATCGATGGTGACCTCCGGCTGGCCGGGGAACTTGCGCTGCAAGGCCTCGTTCAGGGAAGGATACATCTCGATTTCGGGCCATTGCTCGCCGCCGAAGTCGAAATCGGTGCCGTCGGCAAGCGTGACGGTAGTGGAACCAAAGACCTCGCGGGCCACGGACTGGATGGATTCGCGGGTCATGCGGGCGCAATCGTTGTAATCGCCCCAGGCGGCGTAGGTCTCTAGCATGGCGAACTCCGGCGAGTGGGAGCGGTCCACGCCCTCGTTGCGGAAGTTGCGGTTGATTTCAAAGACGCGGTCGATGCCACCGACGACGGCGCGCTTCAAGTACAGCTCCGGGGCAATGCGCAGGTAGAGGTCAATATCGAGCGCATTGGAGTGGGTGATAAACGGGCGAGCGGCCGCACCACCGTGCAGGGTCTGCAGCATCGGGGTTTCGATCTCTACAAAGTCCTGGCCTTCCAGGTAATTGCGCAGCGCGCGCATGACCTTCACGCGCACCATGGCGTTCTTGCGGGCCTCTTCGCGGATAATGAGGTCGTTATAGCGCTGGCGCACGCGGGTATCTTCAGCCATTTCCGCGAAGGACACCGGCAGCGGGCGCAGGGACTTAGCCGCCATGGTCCATTCCTCAGCCATGATGGACAGCTCGCCACGGCGGGACGCAACCACGTGGCCGCTAACGGAGATGAAGTCGCCCAAGTCCACATCGGACTTCCAGGCATCGAGGCGCTCCTTGCCCACCTTGGCCTGCGAAAGCATGGCCTGCATTTGGGTGCCATCGCCGTCCTGCAAGGTGGCAAAGCACAGCTTGCCGGTATTGCGCATGAAGATAAGGCGGCCAGCAATGGCGTGGGAAACCTCGGTTTCCTCGCCGGGCTCCAAGTAGGTCACGTCCTCTTCATTGCCCGGCTCTTCGCCCTCGGCCACTACGCGGAAGTCATGGCGCAATTCCTTAAGCGCGATGGTGCGCTCGACGGATACCGGGTAGGCCTCTACGCCGGATTCGAGCAGGCGGTCGCGCTTTTCACGGCGGATGCGCAGCTGCTCAGGGACATCATTTACTTCAGTATTCTTCTGCTCGCTCACGTTAGCCTAGGGTAGTCGATCCCAGCTGCTACCCGCGATTTGGCCCAGCTATGTCTACCAAAGCAGCGAAAGGGCGCACAGACCGCAAGCACACACCATGACGTTGTATCGACTGAGAACACTAACGATTCCTACAAAATATCGGCCTAAACGACAGGATGTGTTGGTGAAGTTATATGTTTAGCCCGTCTGGCCTGCTGGTATTAGGATTATTTCACTTATCCGGAGACATAACGCAGCCTCGGACCTGAAATACCGCCGGGGGCGTGCTGATGTGCTAAGCGCTGAGGTTCACGATGAATGGATGAGTAAGAATCATCCTCGATGCCCCGTCTGTAGCGAGGTGTGCACCAAAATACGGGACTACAAGCACCTATGCACCAGCGATGGCGATGGAACGCCTGTAAAGCCACTGTCACTCGCGCTAGAGGCCGACCCAGGAAAGTGGGCGAATCAGGGCGCAGACCCACGAGCCAAAGCACACACCCTAGCCAACCAAGAAACACAAGCCACCATCGGCCGTGAATACGGCCGACCAGCAACTTTCGACAGTTGCCTACAACCACTCTATGGGAATACGCAAAGGCCACATGCCCTAAACCACGCAGTCCACCAACACAAAATGTCGTTTACCCCGACACGCCAGAAAACAACACATTTTGTCGTTTAACCCAAAATATCGTTTAAGCCTGCGCTTCCCCACCTATAAAAAGAATCCGGCCCTGAGATAGTTTCTCAGCGCCGGTATTCTGTAGCTGCGGGTACTGTCCCGCTTTATAGCTAAGATATTATACCTATTCTAAAAGAAAGACAAGTGTGTGATGCCTAAACTGACATATCGTGCGGCTAGGCAAATAGAACGGGCTATCCCTCCTGCGCGCTTCCAGACATATAAGCAAGCCACGGTAAGGCTTGTTGAGGCAGCTCAGCTTTATCTATGGAATATACAAGCCTCCAGCGCGGTTACCGAGCTGACGGGGATAGTTGAAGTCTTGCTTCGTGACACAATCGATATGCGTCTCCGTCAATGGAATGCTACTCTCGGAGGTCATGAAGATTGGATTGTGAATCCGGCTCCAACGATTTTGCAACATCTAGTTCGTCCCAATGTCCCCGCTTCATGGCAGCCCCGAAATGATTCAGACCTATATCCAAGGTGGTGGGAGAAGAAGGCACTGGATAATTATGCTAAGCCCCATCCCGGTAGCCGTTCTGTGAGGTCCGTTCCACCAACTCACGATGATTTGGTGGCGAGTTTGAACTTCGGTTCATGGACTAGCATTCTTCCTTCCCCGAATGCTGGTCCTCGAAACAAACGAGTCGAAATATGGAACTCAGCACTGTCATCAGGATTTCACGGCGTTCGACATGAAGCGGTATATCGCTATGCCCATGAACTACGGTGGATGAGAAACCGAGCTGCTCATCTACGGCCAATGCTTGATATTAATCGTCTCTGGTCTACGCATCGCTACGCGATACGCTTACTTAGGTCTATGGATACTGATTTTGCACAGATCATTGCAGGCCAAGCTACTCTTCCGACCGTTATTAAGGCCAAGCCCCATACTCTATGAAGAAGCCAATAAATCCAAGGGCGAGTGACATGCCTGAATGCCCTGGGCTTGCCTAGCATTTTCTGCGACCCAGCCTTTGAGCATCGGTTTCGAGGTACTTATATCGGGCCACTTTAATTGCACTCTGCTCAGCCAAAGAAGAATAAACCAAGTGCCGCCTCGGAGCTAAGGTTTCCTGCGATCAAGCAAACCCAGGAAATCCAGATTTGATTGGCCCCTGTCTTTAAATAGATCGATGCTGCTAGTAGTTACTACCATTGAAGCGTGATTACTAACGAACTTCGGGAATTAACAGCCAAAGCAACCGCCCATGCGCAGCGTTTCCAAGACGGAGGCGACCACACCGTCGCCGCAGCCCTCCTGACCAAATCAGGAAAACAGGTTCTCGGTTTAAACGCACACCATTTCCTTGGTGGCCCCTGCGGTGAAGTCTCTGCTTTAGCAAACCATGCCGCTAGTTACCCAGAGGATCCCATCCAAGCAATGGTCGCCGTATATGGACCTACCGGACAAGTAATTTCACCCTGTGGTAAATGCCGCCAGGTACTTTTTGATGTCGATCCATCCATCCAGTGTATTGTGCGCGGAAGCAACGGCCTTGAAGCGCTCACCGTGGAAGAGCTTCTTCCATTCGCGTTTAACTGGCGAGATATGGAAAAAGAGCAGCGTATCTACATGTGGGAAGGCTACGAGGATTCCATTCGGAGCGGAGAAAAGCAACAAACAATCCGAGTAGATGATCCCTTCTATGAAGGAAAAGCCCAAATAGTCTTTGAGAAGGAAACCGGAGAAGTTGTCACGCTACCCGCACAGGTCACAGCCGTTGTATCTACCCAGCGCGGGCTACTGTCGGAAAAGCAAGCTAAAAATGACGGGTTCAATTCTCTATCCGAGCTTCACGAAGCTTTAGATACCCACTACCCCGGATTAGCGGATACAGACGAAGTTGACGTTGTAGAATTCGAGCTCCAGTAGACTATCCAGACCGAAAATCGGATCATTCGCTACCTAACCAAAAAGCTGCTGTTCGGAAATTTTTGAGATATTTCGTCAAGATTTACAAGTGCCGCCACCAAAGGGCTCCCAACTGTAGGAAGCGAGCTAACGACTCCTCCATAAGTCCAGTCGATTGAGCTTTCGCCGTTAACCACGGTACTTCGGCACGACTGGCTCCATGCCGCGCCAGCAGAGTCCTTTAATCCCGGCCGCTACCCGCGATTTGACCCAGCCATGTCTCCCAAGCGGCGTCGAGCACGCATAAGCCCCTGTGATCCACTCCCGCGCGTCCACATAGTGGAACACCACCCCCTTAATTTACCCGCACTGCAAGAATTTGTGTGAACCGTGACATACTGTTCAGACCTGTGATACACAACACCTCACCTTCGACGCGCAAGGAGACACAGCCATGAACTCTCTCATCCTTGTCATCATCGGCGTGGCGATGATGCTGGCCGGCTACCTGCTCTATTCCAAATTCCTGGGCAAGAGCATCTTCCGGCTATCAGAGAACTACACCACCCCGGCGCACCGCCTCAAAGACGGCGTGGATTACGTTCCCACCAATAAATACGTGCTGTGGGGCCACCACTTCACCTCCGTGGCGGGTGCGGCACCGATTATCGGCCCGGCAGTAGCCGTCATTTGGGGCTGGCTCCCGGCATTCTTGTGGGTCACGTTCGGCACTGTTTTCATCGCCGGCATGCACGACCTCGGTGCGCTGTGGGCCTCGCAGCGGCACAAGGGTCAGTCGATTGGTACGTTGTCGGGGCGCTACATCGGCAAGCGCGGGCGCAACCTCTTCCTCATCGTGATCTTCTTGCTGCTGCTCATGGTCAATGCTGCGTTCGCAGTGGTGATTTCGAACCTGCTTATTTCCACGCCCTCGGCGGTCATTCCCACGTGGGGTGCAATCGCCGTCGCGCTGCTGATTGGCCAGGCCATCTACCGCCTGAACTGGAACCTGCCGCTGGTGTCCCTGGTGGGCGTGGTGGCGCTGTATTCGCTGATGGTTCTGGGTGACCGCTTCCCGGTCGTGCTGCCAGAGACGGTCCTGGGCATTCCCGCCAACGGCGTGTGGATCATCCTGCTATTTATCTACGCCTTCATTGCTTCGCTGCTGCCGGTGTGGGTGCTGCTCCAGCCGCGCGATTACATCAATGGCCTGCAGCTTTTCGTAGGTCTTATCATCTTGTACGGCTCCTTCCTCATCACCCGTCCGGAACTCGCCGCCCCTGCCGTGCGCGAGAATGTTCCTGAGGGCACCCCCGGGATTTTCCCGCTGCTTTTTGTCACCATCGCCTGCGGCGCCATCTCTGGTTTCCACGGCATCGTGGCCTCGGGTACCTCGTCCAAGCAGATTGATAAGGAAACCGACGTTCGCTTCGTGGGTTACTTCGGCGCTGTGGGCGAGGGCCTGCTGGCGCTCGGCACCATCATCGCCACGACCGCCGGCTTTAAGACTCTGGCGAATTGGGAGGAAATCTACGCCGAGTGGAACGCCGGCGGCGTCGACGCCTTCGTGCAGGGCGGCGGTGCGCTGATGAACGAGGGCCTGGGCATTCCCACCTCGCTGTCTGCCACCATCCTGGCAACCATGGCCGTGCTCTTCGCCGCCACCACGATGGACTCCGGCGTGCGCCTGCAGCGCATCGTGGTCCAGGAAATCGGCGAGATCATGGGCATCCGCATCACGGCGCTGGTTTCCACCATCATCGCGGTGGGCCTGGCCTTCGGGCTGACCTTCTCGGCGGGCGCGGACGGGTCCGGCGGCATGACCATCTGGCCGCTCTTCGGTACCACCAACCAGCTCATGGCCAGCCTGTCCTTGGCCATCGTCGTGGTCATCCTCACCCACCTGCGTCGGCCCACCCTGCCGGTTATCATCCCGCTCATCTTTGTCACCATCATGTCGCTGTGGGCAGCGCTGCTACAGCTGAAATCCCTGTTTACAGATCAGAACTGGCTGCTCTTCGGCATGGACGTCGTCATCGTCATCGCCTCCATCTGGGTCATCGTGGAGTCGATCGGCGCCATCTCCAACGCGCGCAAGGAACCGCCGCTGGAGTGGACCGATGACGATACCGACGCTCCCCTTCCCCAGCATGCTCGACAAGCTTAAGGCCTTCGGCGCGGGGCTCAATGAGTTCTACCAAGCCCCGTACCGCGCCGTATTTGCCAAGGCCCAGCAGCAAGAAGATGACCTATTTATGATGCTGGTGGCCTCGGAGGCGCTCGGCATCCCCAACCCCGCCAGCTACTACACGCTGGAGCTATTGCCGCTGGTCTACGAAGATTTCCACGCCTGGCACACGCGCATGGGCATGGATAAATCACCCCTGGAGAATATTCAATGCTGCTAGAAACCGCGCCCATCATGTTCTTTGGCGGCAAGGGCGGCGTAGGCAAGACCACCCTCGCCACCGCCACGGCCCTGTCTCTTTCTCAGGACCACAACGTGCTGTTGGTCTCCACGGATCCGGCGCACAACCTGGGGCATATCTTTGATGCCACGCTTTCCGATGCCCCCACTCACCTCACCCCCTCCCTCTCCGCCATCGAGCTCGATCCGGCCCAAGCCACCGAGGAACACCTTGCGACCGTAGGCGCCTCGATGCGCCGTTTCATGCCGGAGCACCTGCACGGCGAGGTAAAAAAGCACCTGGATTTGGCCCGCCAATCCCCCGGCACGCAGGAGGCGGCGCTCTTAGAACGCATGGCCGCCCTGGTCGCCGCCGCGGACGAGTATGACTACCTCATCTTCGATACCGCGCCGTCCGGCCACACCTCCCGGCTGATGGCCCTGCCGGAAATCATGGCGGCCTATACCGATGGGCTGCTTGCCCGGCGCGAAAAGTCCGATAAATTCGGCTCGCTGGTGCGCGGGATGTCCGCGGAGTCCGGCGCCGATAATGACCCGGTGGACCGGCGCAATCAGGAAATCCGCGCCACGCTCTTCCAGCGCCGCGAGCGCTTCGAGCACCTGCGCGCTGCGCTGACCTCTCAGCGCACCGTGTTTCATATCGTGCTTACCGCCGAGCGCCTGCCCGTCCTAGAGTCCTCCGAGTTCCACGCGGATCTCACCGGCAATGGCGTGCGGGTGGGCTCCATGCTGGTCAACCGCCGCACCCCGGCGGACCAAGGCGAGTTCTTGGCCTCTCGGCGCGCCGCCGAGGACGAGGCTCTGGCGCTCTTGCACGATAAGCTTCCCGATACCCCGGTCCACGAAATCCCCTGGCTCCCAGAAGAAGTGGGAAGCCCCGAAGCCGTGGCGCGGCTCGCGCGGCATCTATAGCGATCTGTAGCGATCTCTAACGGCCCATCCAGCCCCAGCGGCCTCGCGTGAGATCGCCGTCTGCTAAAACGGTGAGTATGACTTTGCTCACCAATGACTTCCTGTCCCAATTGCGCGAGGAGGCCGCGGCGGACTCCCAGCTGCGCGTCGCGCGCAATGCCATTACCAGCGTAGGGGTGGCCAAGGCGGCCCTTGACCGCGACCGCATTACCGCGCTCTACCCCATCACCGAGGTAAAGCTCGACAGCCTCGGGGTCACCGACCAGATGCGCTCCGGGCGCTGCTGGATGTTTGCCGCGCTCAACGTGTTCCGCCACCGCGCGGCCAAGGAGCTCAACATCGATGACTTTGAGTTTTCCTTTACCTACCTGCAGTACTTCGACAAACTCGAGCGCGCCAACTTCGCACTCAACCAGCTGCTGGATCTCACCGAAGACGGCACCGACTGGGATGACCGCGACGTGGCTACTTCCCTCGAGCTCACAGGCGACGACGGCGGCTGGTGGTCATTTTTCACCAACCTCGTGGACAAGTATGGCGTTGTCCCGGCCGAGGTCATGCCGGAGGTGCACTCGTCCGGCCACACCGCGCAGATGAACCGCGATATCGCCACGATCATCCGCCGTGCTGCGCACCGTGCGGTGGAAGGCGAGGGGGATCGAGGGGACATCGTCAAGCAAGCCCGCACCGATATCCAACGCGTGCTCGCCATTCACCTGGGCACCCCGCCCGAGGAATTTACGTGGAGCTACCGCACCAAGGACGATCAATTCTTCCGTGTGCACTCCACCCCGCGCGAGTTTGCGGATAAGTACCTGCCGAAATTGGACGAATACGTCGTGCTTGCCGATGACCCCCGTACCACCAACGACAAGCACCGCCTCTACACCAGCGCCGGCGTGAACAACGTCGCTGGCGGCGCGCCCGCCGGCTACCTCAACGTGGATGTGGACGAGCTGCGCTCCGCCGCGCGCGCCAGCATCGAGGCCGGCGAACCGGTGTGGTTTAGCTGCGATGTCTCCCGCCAGTTCTCCTTCCAGAACGCCGTGTGGGACGACGGCCTCGTCGATACCGATGGCCTCTACGGCATCGATTCCACCATGAGCAAGGAGGAGCGCTTTACCTCCGGCGAATCTGCGCCCACCCACGCGATGGCGCTGACCGGAGTTGATGGTGCGCCGCGGGCATGGCGCGTGGAGAACTCCTGGGGCACCAAGCCGCCGCGCAAGGACGACGCCGACGAGGTACCCGGCAAGGGCTTTGCCACGATGTCGGATAAATGGTTCGGCGAAAACGTCTTCCACATCGCCGTGCGCAAGGAATTCCTCACTCCCCAGCAGCAGCAAGCGCTAGAGACCGAGCCCATCGAGCTTCCCTTCTGGGACCGGATGAACTAAGGAGCATCGAAAAATGAATGAGATCAATCCACAGGAAGTTCACACCACCAACGCCACGCTTGCCAGCGAGCCGGCCATCAAGGCGGCGCGGAATGCGGTGGCGCAGGAGGGCATCGATAAGCTGAGCGTCGACCGCGACCTCGTGCGCGAGCTCACCACGGCGACCAGCCACAAGCTCGATAAGTGGGGCGCGGCCAACCAGAAGGCCTCTGGCCGCTGCTGGATTTTTGCGGGCCTGAATTCTCTGCGCGGTGGCATCATGGACCGCACCAACATCAAGGATTTCGAGCTTTCGCAGACCTACCTGTACTTCTACGACAAGCTGGAAAAGGCCAATTGGTTCCTCACCGCGGTAGATGAGCTCAAGGACCGCGATATTACGGACCGCACCTTGACCAAGCTCATGGATGACCCCATCGGCGATGGCGGCCAGTGGTCCATGTTCGTCTCCCTGGTGGAAAAGTACGGCGTGGTGCCCAAGTACGCCATGCCGGAGACCGCGTCCTCCGAGGCCAGCGCCATGCTCAACCGGAACCTGGAGACCGTCCTGCGCCGCGCCGCCCACCAGATCCGCGCGGGCAAGTCTGGGGCACAGGAGCAGGCGCTTGCCGATGTCTACCGCATCCTCACCGCCAACCTCGGCCTCCCGCCCACAGAGTTCCAGTGGCAGTACCGCGATAAGGACGATAACTTCCACCGCGAGGGCACCTATACCCCGCAGGACTTCGCCCGCGAATACCTCCCGAAGGACTTGGGCGAGTACGTCTGCGTGGTCAATGACCCGCGCAATTCCTACGGTGAGCTCTACACCGTGGACTACCTAGGCAACGTTGCCGGTGAAAAGGTCACCTATCTCAACGCCCCGGTTGAGGTATTGCGCGATGCCACCCGCTCTGCCATCGAGGATGGCCAGCCCGTCTGGTTCGGCTGTGATACCAGCCAGCAATCCGATGCCGATAGCGGCGTCTGGGCCAAGCAATTGCACGATTATGAGGGGCTGTATGGGGTGGAAATGGGCATCGAAAAGCCGGACCGCCTCCGCCTGCACGAGTCCCTGATGACGCACGCGATGGTCTTTACCGGCGCTGACATTGCCGAGGGCGGAGAAGTCACCCGCTGGCGCGTGGAGAACTCCTGGGGCACCGAGAAGGGCGATAAGGGCTTTTGGACCATGGCCGATGACTGGTTTGACGAGTACGTCTTCGAAATCGCCGTCCACCCATCCCGCCTGCCTGAGCAGTACCAAGAGGCGCTGAAGTCCACCGAAATCACCACCCTGCCGGCGTGGGATCCGATGGGCGCGCTGGCGAACTAGCGCGGCGGTGCGGGTGGCGCGGGGAGACCCGCGCCACGTGAAGCCGTGCTCATTTGCGCGGCGTGACGCGGCGTTCGTTTGCGTAGCGTGAAGCTGCGCTCGTTTGCGTGGCGTGACGCGGTAGCCTCACGCTACGTGGCGGACGTACAGCATGCAGGTAAGGTCGCGGTCCTTATCGATGGAGATTTCCTTCTCCCCCACCCGCTCAAAACCGCGGGAATCGTAGAACTGATAGGTGCAGCCATCGTCGGTGTAGAGGTAAATATCCTTGCCGGGGTGGCGCTCCTCAAAGGCCTCAATGAGCGCCGTGCCCACGCCCTTCACACCCGAGTTTGGGTCCGCGACGAGGAAGCCGATTTCACCGTCCACGGTGTTCTCAGCCAGGTAGCTTAACAACATGTCCTCGTTCGCGGCATCGTAGTCCTCACGGTGGCCGCCAGGGCGCAGGCTGTTGAAGAGATCCACGGCCTTGACATAGGCCTTGCGCCACCACGGATACGGCAGCGCTGGTTCGCCTTTAATCGATGCCAGAATCACGCCGAGGAAACGCCCATCATCGGCATAGGCTGCCAAAATATCGGTGGCCTGGGCGCGCTCTAAATCCCAAAAGTAGCGGCCGTAGGCATGCTCGAAGCGCGGGTTCTTTACAAACCAGTGCAGGTGCATGCCTTCGATGGCAAACTCAATCGCCTTGGGCTCATCGCGCGGGTCGAGGTCGCGGATGTGGATTTCGGTCATTAGTCCTCCGGGGATTGGTCTTGTTCGCGCTGCTTTTCGCGCTCGAGCTCGGCCTTAGCCTCGTGCTCTTCAATATTAGTGAAACCAATCCCCAACGGCAGGCCAACGTTGTCAATTACTCTGACCCCGCCAATGGTGGCAGCGACCAGCAGGCGGGCATCGCCCTCGGCAGGCGGTTCTCCCAGATCGCGGCCGCGCACTTCTAGGTATTCCGGTTCTACTCCGGCGGCTTCTAGGACACCTGCGGCAACTTCGCGGACCTTTTCCGCGCCTGCCTCTGCGGCGTGTGCACCAGCGGTGAGTGCGGCGGACAGGGCGGCTACGTCTTCGCGCTTATCTTCGGGCACGCGCGTATTGCGCAGGCTCATCACCACACCATCGGGCATGCGCACGGCGGGAACGCCCTGCACGCGAACCCCGAGGTGCCAGTCCTGCACCGCGTGGTGAATGGCCAAGAGCAGCTCGTAGTCTTTCTCACCGATAAGCACATCGGTGGGCGAGAGCGCCATCATCAGCGTGAGATAAAGGGTGAGTTCGCCGGATAGGTCTGGTTCTAAGCCTGCTGGGAAGTCTGCGGCGTCGCGAGGCGAGATTGTAATCCGGCGGCCATGCGGCCAGAGCTTCTCGGGGGTGTAATCCCAGATGACATCCACGCCCTCGGCGCGCAGGAGGTCTACATCTTTGGCGCGAGGTTCTTGGAGAGCCACGACGGTCACCGCGCCACGAATACGGCGGGCTGCGCGTACCAGCGCAATGTGCCCGGCATGCACGCCGGTAGTCAGCGGTACAAAGGCCACGGGTCGACCGGTCTTGCGCAGGGCGCTTCCCACCATGCGGATGCGGTCGACCTCGCTGACAACGGTGGCTTGTCCCATCTGCAAGCTCATCGCGATTCCTCCTGCAAGGCCCACATTTCTAATTCGGTGCGATCTTCTACTTCGCCTAAGCGCCGAGCGGTTTCGAGGTAATGGCGGCGCATTCCCGGATCCGTGGCGCCGCGATAGGCCGCGATGATGTCCTCGGAATCGATGTCGAATTCGGACGGTGGGATTTCATCAAACTCGGCAAAGAAATTGGCTTCTACGGCAGCTGCTAGGTGCAGGCGGCTGAGCATTTCTATGTAGTAGGAGCGGGCGGCGAAGGCGGGACGCTCGGCATCGGAAAGCGGCACTGCGTGCGCCCGGAATTCGCTCAATACGAAGTCAGCAATGTTCTCGCCCAGCTCATCCAGCGAAGATACTGCCCAACGCCCGCCTGCCATGGGTGCGATTGCCGCCACGATGCAACCATGAGTCTCCAGCGGATCGAGGCATTGCACGCCTCGCGACAGGCAGGTGTGGAAAGCGATCAGACCCTTGTGCACGTGGTCCTCGACAAGCTCGACTGCAGCATCCAACCGTGCCTCGCCCACGGCGAGAATCAGCGCCTGGAAGGAGCCAAGCTCGGCCGGATCATCAAGCATCTCCACGGTATGGCCGGCGCGCTCCATGGCAGTGGCCAGGGAGATCCCGGCGAGGCTGCGCCCAAAAAGAGCAACGCGCATGCGCGGTGGACGCATTTATTTATCCTTCTTCATCTGTGCCAATAGCTCCGAAACGGACACGGAACCATCGCGCTGTTCATCGCTGCGGCGGCGGCCGCGGGTCTGCTGCTGGCGGCGCGAGGCCGATTGCTTCTGCTCGGCGGCCACGTGGTGTCCCGAGCCCTTGTATTCCTCGCGCGCATCCTTGCCTGTGGTTTGCTGCGGGATGTTCTGGGTCACCGCATCGGAAGCGGGCTCGGCTGCGGTATCAGCCTCTGGCTTGCGGTGGCTACCTCGTGCGCCAGAGTGAGCTGCGTTGCCAGAGCCCGACTGCCGAGAGCCTTGGCGCTTGATATTGGAGTCCCCACCCGAATCCCAGCGCACGGCCTGGAAGCTGCCGGTATCGAAGGAAACGTCCTTCGGTTCCTTCGCCCCCGCGGCCTCGCTGGACGTGGCGGGCTTGGGGGCATCGGCAAGCTGCTCGGAGTGGGCGGGCTTAGCGGCATTATCGGTCCGGGAAGAGCTGCGCTGCGCGCGGGTGTTTTCGCTGATGATGTCATTGAGCGGGTTAGAGTCCGCGTGCGCGCCGGAGGGTTGATTGCCCAGGCGGCCAGCGATGGCATCGGCAGACGGCGCGCCGGTAGACGTTTGCTCAAAGTCGACGTTTTCTTCCCTGTGGTGGGACGCCGCGGCGGTCTGCGCCTCCAGCTCCATGATGCGGCGCGCCTCCGCGTGCAAGGCGGCTGGCTCGTAGGTGAAATCGTGGCCGGACAAATCCTCGATCTGCTTCCGGATAGAGGCCAGCTCGGTGCGGATCTCATCGAGGATTTGCTGATCCGGCAGCTCCTTGCCTTCGGCTGCGCGGGCCTGCTTGAGCTCCGCGCGGTGGGCGCGCTCCTGCAGCTCCAGCTTGGTCACGGATTCCTCGGCCTGGCGGCGGTAGCGCATCACCAAGAAAAAGCCCACCACTGCGGCCCACAGGGCGGCAATCAGCGCAATCTTGAGCGCCGCTGCGGAGCCGGAAATGAGCATGACGATGCTGGCGATAACGGCCAAGATGACGAGGGCGATAATCCCAATTTGTCCCCAATCCGGCGAGGACGACGAGTTTTTGGAAGAAGAGCGCGGCTGAGTCATGTTCCCTAATGTACCGCTTGAAGCCCGTCCGGTGGCGGCGGGGTCTCACAGTGTCGCTCCAATCGCAGGCCAGCCGCAGACATGGCGATGCCGCCAATCGCGGATGCAAGCACTCCCACCAGATCATCGGAAGCCGCGACAAGGGTGCCCGCATTCGGGATGACATACACCGCCACCCCTGCATAGAGCCCACCGACGATCGCGCCCGTCCACGCCGAAGCCTTACCCACCAGCATGAACTGCGCGATGGTCATGGGATTAAGCTGCGAATTATCTAGCCCGATGCCGTGGTCCTCATCGGTGGCCTTATCCACCTTCCAGGTAAGCCCCAAGCACACCACCACCATGAGCCATAGCGTGGCAGATACCGTGACCGGGATGGACATCATGGAGCCATAAAAGCGCGTGGTGAGGATGGCCGCCGCGGCTGCCATGAATATCCCAACACCGATAAGCGCACCGAGCGAGGTTCGTTTCATAACTCCTCCATCAGGCCCAAGCGGTGGATATTGACGGTTTCCTGCGGGTCCAACGCGGCAACCAGCGCGGAGACATCCTGTCCCTTCAACTTAGCAGCCGCATCGGCGGCCAACCAGGGTATAAGCACGAATGCGCGCTCGTGGGCATAGGGATGCGGAACGATAAGTTCCGCATCGGAGGAGCTATAGCCCTCGATATCGACGATGTCCACGTCCAGGGTGCGCGGGCCCCAGTGGCGCACGCGCACGCGCTCAGCCGCCTCTTCCAGCTTCTGGCCGCGCCGCAAGAGCTCCAGCGGGCTCTCCTCGACGTCCACGATGAGCACCGCATTCAAGAATTCATCCTGGTCCGTTACTCCCCACGGCGGGGTGGCATAGACGGGCGAGGCCGCCACGATGTCCTCGCGGAACTCGGTAAATACCGTGCGCAAAAGCTCCACGCGGTCATCCATATTGGAGCCGATGGATAGTACCGCGCGCATTACATACTCCCGGGGTTCGTGCCGGGGCACTGCGCGTCGGCTCGCTGTGCCTCGGCCTGCGAAGTGCCTGCCTGCGAGGCGGACCGTGGGGCTCCGGTGCGCGCGTGCTTGCGGGAGCGGCGGGCGACGACGGCGACATCGGCAAAAGTGCGCGGGATCGGCGCCTTGGGCTTGTGCACGGTCACTTCCACCGCGTGCAGGTCGGCGAAGGATTCCATGATGGTATCGGCCACCTCGCTGGCGACGGTCTCAATGAGGTCGCGGGAGGGGCCTTCGACGATGCTGGCGGTGACATCGGCAAGCTCTGCGTAATTGATGGTCTTGGTCAGATCATCGTGAGCTGCGGCCTCGGCAAACTCGGACCAGCAGGTGATATCGACGATGAAGGGCTGGCCGGTGCGCTTTTCCTCATCAAAGACGCCGTGGTAGCCAAAGCACTCCAGGCCGGTTAATTCGATGCGATCTGCCATGGTTAATTCCTTTCCGTACCCATCGCGGTAGAGGTCACTGTGCCCGTGCCGGTGGCGGCATTGCGGTAGCTGCCGGTGGCATTGGCGCCGCCGACATAGGACTCGCCGGCGTTCCACGCGGCGGCCACGTCGACGGCATCGCGGGATACGCCCACCTCGTGCACGCGCACGCCCCACGCGCCCATCTGGGCGGAAATGGCGGTCACGGCGGCGGTGGCGGGATCAGCAAGCAAAGGGCTCGCCTCTACCCCGCGGTCTTCCCGGATAGCGGCGAGGAAACGCTTGCGCGAGGCGCCCACCAGGATGGGGAACTCGCCGTCCAGGAACTCGGGCAGGGCCTTAAGCAGCGCCCAGTTATCCTGCGGGCTCTTGGCAAAGCCGAGGCCCGGGTCCAGCACGATATTGTCCTTTTTCACGCCTGCATCCAGGGCGTTTTGGCTCAGCTGGGCGAGGGTCTCGTGCACGTCGCGGACCACGTCGCCGCCGTGATCGGCCGTGCCCGCCGCGGATCCGAACGCGCCTTCCTGCAGCGTGCGCCAGTGCATGAGGCAGACGGGCACGCCGGCATCAGCCATGGCGGCATACATTTCAGGATCGGCGAGGCCGCCGGAGACATCGTTAATCATGTCCACCCCGGCCGCAGCCGCCGCGGCGGCAACCGAGGCGCGCATCGTATCCACCGAGGTGCGAATGCCCTGCTCGTGCAGCGCCTGGATGACCGGGACCACGCGGTCGGCCTCTTCCTGCGCCTCCACGCGCACCGCACCCGGGCGGGTGGATTCGCCGCCCACATCGATCATGTCCGCACCCTGTTCCACCAGCTCACGGGCATGAGTGGTGGCGGCGTCGAAGTCGAGCCACCGCCCGCCATCGGAAAAGGAATCCTTCGTAACATTCACGATGCCCATGACGAGCGTGCGTTTCGGGATGGTCAATTCTCCAACTGAGGAAGCCGGGTGCACTGCGTTCTCCTTTTCGCTCGACAAACTCGACTGCGTACGCGCTACGTACGAATGAAGCTGAGCACTTCCGCGCGGGAGGCGGCGTTATTTTTAAACCCGCCGCGCACCGCGGAAGTCGTTGTGGTCGCGCCCGGCTTGCGGATGCCCCGCATGGCCATGCACAGGTGCTCACACTCGATGACCACGATGACGGATTGGGCCTCGAGGACATCCACGAGTGCATCGGCAATCTGCTGGGTCAGGCGTTCCTGGACCTGCGGACGCTTGGCGTACATATCCGCCAGGCGCGCCAGCTTGCTCAGCCCGGTGACGTGACCGTCCTTGCCGGGGATATAGCCAATATGCGCCACCCCATAAAACGGCACGAGGTGGTGCTCGCAGGTGGAATAGATAGGAATATCGCGCACCAAGACCAGTTCCTGGTGGTCCTCGGCGAAGGTCTTGTGCAGCACCTCCGTCGGGTCCTCGTGCAGGCCGGCGAAGACCTCACGGTAAGCGCGGGCCACACGGGCCGGGGTTTCGCGCAGTCCTTCGCGATCAGGGTCCTCGCCCACGGCAAAGAGTAGCTCGCGGACGGCCGCCTCCGCCCGCTCCTGGTCATACGGTGCGCGGGCGGGCACCTGCTGGTTATCAGTGTGATTTTCAGACATGCACGTACTTCTTACTCTTTATCATCGCGCGGTTTTTCCGCATCGCGCGCGTAGGGGTTATCGCGGCGGGAAGACTCATTCCAGCCTGGGGTGAACCATTGGCTGGTTTCTCCCTCTGGCTTGTGGTGCTTGCCCCTGCTTTCCGATGCCGAATCCGATCGCCCTTCCCCACCGTCGCTGCTGCCGTGGTCGCTCTGGTCGGCGCGGTCGCCGCGGTCGCTCTGGTCCGCGCGGTCGTTCTGGTCGTTTCGGCCGCTGCGTCCATCGCTGCGGCCGCTCTGGTCAGTTCGGTCTTCGCGGTGGCTGCTGCCACCGCCGTGCAGCTCGCGCACCGTTTCGGGGTTCACGTAGTCGCCGGCGTGCTGGCCAAAGTTAAAGCCAACCTCGCCCTCGATCTTTTCGCCGGCGAGGCGGCGCTTGCGGGCGGCCCGGGAGGCATCGAGAAGCGTCATGCGTTTGGGAAGTTCCTCGCCGCGCTCCTTGGCCAGCTCAACCGGGGTCTTGACCGGCGCGTAACCAATCTGGCGCGGGAAGCGATCGTCTTCGCCGGGGAAGACATCATAGGCATCGCGCGGCTCAATGCCGTCGAAGATGCTCTCCAGATCCGGTCGGCGCAGGGTCTCCTTCTCCAGGAGGGCCTCGGCCAGCTTGTCCAAGAACTCGCGGTTGGTGCGCAGGATGTCGTAGGCCTGCTCGTGCGCGCGCTCGAGGAGGTAGCGCATCTGCTGGTCGATCTTGGAGGCAAGGTCATCCGAGTAATCGATGGAGCCGCCACCCCCGCCCATCTGGCTGAACGGATCGCCCTGCTCCTGGCCGTACTTGACGGTGCCCAAGTCAGGAGAAAAGCCGTATTCGGTCAGCATCGCGCGGGCGATCTTGGTGGCGTTCTCGATATCGGAGGACGCACCCGTGGTGGGAGCGCCGAAGACCAATTCCTCGGCGGCGCGGCCACCCATGGCAAAGACCAAGCGGGAAAACAGCTCGTCGCGGGTGTACATACCCTTGTCGTCTTCCTGCGAGGTCATGGCGTGGCCACCAGTGCGGCCGCGGGCCAGGATGGTGACCTTGTACACGCGCTCGATATCCTTGAGCGCCCACGCGGACAGGGTGTGGCCGCCCTCGTGGTAGGCGGTGACCTTCTTCTCGTGCTCGGAGATGATCTTGCCCTGGCGCCGTGGACCGCCCACCACGCGGTCGGTGGCCTCTTCCAGCGCGTCATAGGTAATGACATTGCCGCCGATGCGGGCGGTGAGAAGCGCGGCCTCGTTAAGCACATTGGCAAGGTCCGCACCGGACATGCCGGCGGTGCGCTTGGCCAGCTGCGCCACATCGACCTCTTCCGCCAAAGGCTTGTCCTTGGCGTGGACGCGCAGGATCTGCTCACGGCCGGCCAGATCCGGGTTGGTGACCGGAATCTGGCGGTCGAAACGGCCCGGGCGCAGCAATGCGGGGTCCAAAATATCTGGGCGGTTGGTGGCCGCGATGAGGATAACGCCCTCGCGATCGCCAAAGCCGTCCATCTCCACCAGCAGCTGGTTCAGGGTCTGCTCGCGCTCATCGTGCCCGCCGCCGGTACCGGATCCGCGCTGGCGCCCCACGGCGTCGATCTCGTCCACGAAGATGATGCACGGGCTGTGCTCTTTGGCCTGTTTGAACAGGTCACGCACGCGGGAGGCACCGACACCGACGAACATCTCCACGAAGTCCGAACCGGAGATGGAATAAAAAGGCACGCCGGCCTCGCCCGCAACGGCGCGGGCCAACAGGGTCTTACCGGTACCCGGAGGGCCATAAAGCAGCACGCCACGCGGAATCTTCGCGCCGAGCTCGTAATAACGGGAAGGATCATCAAGGAAGTCCTTGATTTCCTGCAGCTCATCCACGGCTTCATCGGCGCCGGCAACGTCCTCGAAGGTATTGGTCGGCATATCCTTGGTCAGCTCCTTGGCCTTGGAGCTGCCGATGCCGAACATGCCGCCTGCACCCTGCTGCATGCGGGACATGAGCCAGAACAGCAGGGCGAAGAGGATGACCATCGGCAGCAGGAAGCTGAGCATGGAGCCCAAGAAGGAATCCTGGGTGACATTGGTCTGATACTTCTCCGCACCCGAATCCTTGACCGCATCAAAGACCTGCTCGGAGGCGCGCGCGGGGTACTGAGACACGATCTCTTGTACGCCCTCGCGCTCTTCTACCGTGATTTCGTCCTTGAGCTTGATGCGCAGGCGCTGCTCGCGGTCATCAATTTCTACCTCGTCAACGTTTTTATCCTGCAGCTGTTTCAGGGCCACGGAGGTATCCGTGTCCACATATCCGCGGGTCTCGTTGCTAAAGAACGTAAAGGCATACAGCGCTACGAGGATCAGCGCCGCAATGCCGCCGTAGCGAAGGAGTTTATTGTTTTTCATTACTGCGCGATTTTAGTTGGTGGTATAGACATCAGGGTGAAGGGTGCCCACAAAGGGCAGGTCGCGGTAGCGTTCCGCGTAGTCAAGGCCATAGCCAATGACGAATTCATTGGGGATATCAAAGCCGACATCGAGCAGATCGATCTGCGCTTTTACCACTTCCGGCTTGCGCAACAAGGTCACCACGTTGAGCGACTTCGGGTTGCGCCCCCGCAGGTTGCGAATGAGCCAGGATAGCGTCAGGCCCGAGTCGATGATGTCTTCCACGATGACCACATCGCGCCCGGCGATATCACGGTCCAAGTCCTTCAAGATGCGCACCACCCCTGAAGAAGACGTGGAGGCGCCGTACGAGGAGACGGCCATAAACTCCAGCTCCGAGGGGATGGATAGCTTGCGCGCGAAGTCCGTCAGGAAAAAGGCCGCACCCTTTAATACGCAGACCAAAAGCAGGTCCTGCTCGGCGTCGGCATATTTCTCAGATACCGCATCCGCCAGCTGCTGGACGCGGTCTTTAATTTCCTCTTCCGTGATGAGGATTGCTTCTACATCGTCTCCGTAGCGGTTTGCGGGGACGGCGAAGTCTTTCTTGTCGTGCACGAGTGCGCTCCTTTAATGACCAGACAATAGTGCCAGTTTGCCACCTATACGTGCTACTTCCAACCTCTGCCCCGCTTGCCGCGCCGAACTCACAGCCACCGGCCCTTGTCCGTGCCAGTTGGTACACAGCTTGCCGATGCCCCCAAGCCCCTCCCTCGTCACCTTCACTCCCCGCTCGACAAGCCAGGCCGCAATAGCGCGCCGGCGTCGCGGCTCCGGCAGCGCGGCCAATTCCGCACAGTCCGCGGTGGCCGGCGTGGCGAGGTATCCTTCATCGCGCGCGGTATCCATCGCCGCTTGCGCCAACGCCGGTACCGCATCACCGCCCATTACCCGCGATAGCTCCGGGATGATTTCCCGGCGCAGCGCTACCCGCCGAAAATCCGTATCCGCGTTCTGCGGGTCCTGCCACACCTCTAACCCCAGCTCCGCGCACGCGCCCTCCGTATCGGCACGGCGCACCTGCAGAAATGGCCGCACTACCCGCGCGCCTTCCACTACTGTCCGCTCCGGCATGCCGGCCACCCGGCCGCGCAGGGCTCCAAGAAGGAGCGTTTCCGCCTGGTCATCGGCCGTATGCGCCACGGCAATCTCCAACGACCTTCCTCCTCTGCGCGAAGCTCCGTCTTCGCGCGCGGCCGCGGACATCGCTCGGTAGCGCTCTTGCCGAGCCACCGCTTCCAGCGAATTCCCCGCTTCGTCCGGCACCTGTACCACGAGCACCCGCGCCCGCGCGCCCAAGCTCTCTGCTTGCCGAGCCGCCTTCTCAGCCTGCGCACGCGAACCGTCCTGCAAACCGTGGTCGACGCACAGCGCGATGACATCGTGGCCCTCCGCGATCATCGCCGCGCACAGCGCTAAAGAATCCGCGCCGCCGGAAAGCCCCACCGCCACGGTGTGTTCCATCTTTGCCGCGCGGACCGCGCGCCGGCAGGCCAAAAAGTGCGGTGAGACCCGCGGCCAAAACGGCGTTACTCCAGGCTGTGGGCTCATTTAGAACTCATGCAGCGCCGCAGCGAGGTCGTCTTGGGCCGCGCGAGCCGCCATAATCTCGCCATCATTGACCAAGAACGCAAAGGAATACACGCGTCCGGATTGGCCTTGCGCGGTGCCCGCCAGCGCGGATACGCCGGTCAATGTGCCGGTCTTCGCCCGGACAAACCCGCGCGCCGTGGACTCCCCGTAGCGCTCGTGCAGCGTGCCGTCACCTCCTGCTACCGGCAAATACGCAGCCAAGGGGCGCAGCTGCGGGTCCTCCACCGCGCCGTTGACAATCTCAGCCAGCACGCTCGCGCTCAACCGGTTATCTACCGAAAGACCCGAGTTGTCCTTGATATCCACGCCACTTACATCGAACCCGTGCTCGCGCAGCACGTCCAGCGTGGCTTGGGTATCGGCTTGGAAGCTGGGCTGCTTGCCGCGGGCATCGGCAAGCTCGCGGGCAATTGCCTCTGCCATGACGTTATCGGAATGCCGCACCATCTCCAGCGCACGCTCGCCCAGGGGATCCGACTCGACGCTGGCCAGCTCCTCCGCACCGTCAGCCATCGTGCCCGCGGCGAATTTATCCGTGCCCAGGCGCTTGGCCAGCTCGCCCGCGACGTCGAGGGCCGGGGTGTGACTGCGCGGCACATCGCCCTCCGTAGCGCCAATGCGCCCGCCATACAGCATGGCCGGTTCCATGGGCGCGACGAAGCCCTCATCGACGTTTTCCGGATCCCAGCCCGGTGCCTGCGGCTCGCCCGCCCACGCGGAGGTATCGATGTACACGCCCGCGACCTGGGTACCGGTCTTTTTAATCTGATCCGCCAGGTCATCGAGCTGCTCGTTGGTCATCCAGGCATCGCCAGCCGCCTTGATCACCACGTTGTTCGGGTCCTTGCCGCGGTAGACCTTGGTGGTAATCCGCTTCGACTCATCCAGGGCGAGCGTTGCCGCGGCGGTGGTCAGCACCTTCGTCGAGGACGCCGAGGTCAGCGCCTTATCTGCATCGCGCTCCCACACCACCGTGCCGGTCTCACTATCGATGACCTGCCCGCCAAAGGTGGCCAAATCCTCGTTCTTGCCCAGCTCATCGAGCTTCGCGCTGAGCGCCGCAAAATCCACGTCCTGCGCCTTAGCCGGCTGCAGGGGATTCTCCGGGGCCTGGACCGTTTCGGCCTCGCCATGCGAAAGATCGCCGTACTCGCGCTGGATGGTAACCCCCAGCGCAGCCGTGCCCCCGACCGCCGCCGTGACCACCAGCGCGGTTACTGACCACCAAACCTTCTTAGCTTTCATCGCCACCAACCCTAGCGCGGATGGGCGACGCGCTAGACTATTGACGGTAATTAACACCCAATCCCACATGGAGGACATCGCTGTGAGCGTTGAAGTAACCATTGAAATCCCAAAGGGCTCCCGCAATAAGTACGAGGTGGACCACGAGTCCGGCAAGGTCTACCTGGACCGCTACCTGTTCACCCCAATGGCCTACCCCGCCGACTACGGCTTCATCGACCACACGCTTGGCGAAGACGGCGACCCCCTCGACGCCCTCGTCATCCTCCCCGAGCCCGTTTTCCCCGGTGTCATCGTTGAAGCCCGCATCGTCGGCGTGTTCAAGATGACCGATGAGGCCGGCGGCGACGACAAGCTGCTTGCCGTCATCGATGACCCACGCTGGGAGCGCTACCAGGACATCGATGATGTGGAACAGCACATCAAGGACGAAATCGAGCACTTCTTCGTCCACTACAAGGACCTCGAGCCCAACAAGGAAGTTTCCGGCTCCGGCTGGGGCGACAAGGCCGAGGCCGAGAAGATTCTGGAAGACGCCAAGGCTCGCCTGAAGTAGGCTGCGGGGGTTTCTCGGGGGCTTCGGGGGTTGGCCGCGGATTTTCGCGGCCAAGAAACCTGCTGTGGCGGCCAGCTGATGAGTTTTTGGTGGCCGCGTGATGCGTTCTTGGCGGCCAGCTGATGCGTTTTTGCAAATAGGCCACGGAAACCATGGGGTTTGCGGCCACTATTTGTCAAAACGCACCAAACAGGCATCAAAACGCACCAACCAAGCACCACCCAAACGCCCAGCCGCGCTGAAAACCGCCCAAACGGGCCGCACAACCTTCGTTTCGGGGGATCGAGGGATACGAATGGAAATTTTTCGGGGGAAAAGTGCCGCTCAGCAAGCGGTACGACACGGCGCCGTCCGGATTGCGAACGGCTTCTGCTTGTCAGAGGAGCCGACGCCGAACCAGCTCGCACGCATCATGAGCGAGCAATGGCCGGATTGCGCGCTCGACGGCTACTCGGCGGCGCTCAAGCACGTCGAAAAGCCGCTGCACTTTCCGCTGGAGTTCCTGCGCAGCTCATCGCTGCCGTCGAGTAAGTACTTCACTTCACGCCGCGCCCGGCCGAAGGGCGCGTTGACCTGGGACGGCGTCACCGTATGCAATCCACTGCAGGCGGTCGAGGCGATGCCGGAGGATGATGCGGTCGCCTTCCTCGAGGACTTTTACTCCGGCAAGGATGGGGTCAGCCGGCTGGAGCTGAATAAGCTGGACTACCAGCGGTTTCCGCGGCCGGTAAAGCGCGCCCTGGACAGGGCAATCATCGGCACGGATAGCGTGCCGGAGCGCCAATTAACGCGCGCCCTCGCGCCGCATTTCACGGTGCAAAACAACATAAAAATAGGCCCCTACCACTGGGATCTGGTGATTGAGGAGCACAAGATAGCCATCGAGGTCGATGGCTACGCCTACCACCGGGGCGAAAACCGCCGCCAGTTTGAGTTGGACAGGCACAAGCTTAACGATGCCGTCCATCGCGGCTGGAAGCCCCTCCACTTCACCGCGACGACGATTGACCACTACCCGGATTTCGTGGTGCAGCAGGTACTGGCCACGGCGAAGAATAAGCGGCCCTTTGCGCGGCCGCCGTGGCAGTGGCACCGCTTGTGGAGGCATGAAGGCGCGCGGCGCTGAAGCAAAGCTGGCGCAACAGCTGACCAGCGCAAAGTCTGGCACAGGCCCAGCCTGGCCAGAGCCTGGGCTAGGGCCAAGCCCGGGCACAGGGCGAGCTAAGCTCAGGAAACCGGTTATTCCTTGCGGCGGCCGCTGCGGAGAACGTGGCCGCGCAGGGGCTCGACGAGCGCGATGGCGAGGAAGGTCACCGCCCAACCCACGGCGAGGAAGCTGAAGGAAATGAGGAGCCGCCCGGCGAGGTCGACGCCTTCTTCCCAAACGGTGCTAAAAAACATCAGGCCGGCGATGCCGCCGCCGAAGAGGAAGCCGAAGAGGCTGAGCGCGACGATGGGTCCCATCACGGCGAGGGTGTTCGTGCGGAATTGGAAGCGGCGCGGCACGCCCATCAGGTCGAGGGAGCGGATAAGTTCCTTGTCCTCGAAGGCGGACGATACTTGGCCGAGGAAGATGGACATGCTGGTCAGCGCGAAGCCGAAGAGCAAGGTCAGGATGACGCCGGTGGAGACGTCCCGGAACATGATGCCCGTTTCTTGTTCTTCCTTGATCGCCGTAGTCAATGCATCGGTGCCCATGGGCGCGCCCATGAGGAAGCCGGCGAGGAAACCGAAGAAGCCGATTGTCGCGCTTTGCCGCCAGGCGCGGCGGGCGTTGGCGCCCACGCGCTGGCAGGCCACGAGGTGTGCGGTGCCGGGGAGCAAAGCCAAAAGGCGCGCACCTATTTGCAAAAGGTAGGGCGCGACCAGGTTGATACTCATGACCACCGCGAAGAGTACGACGGCCACGGAGATTTCGGGCGGGCCGGATTGGCCTTTGAGCAGGGCACCGCCGATGGCGACGATGAGGAGGAAGGCGATGAGGCGCCACCATCGGAAAGCGGCGGGCATCTGGCGTTTAGCCACGCCGAGAGGGCTAACGCGCACACGCCGCATGCCGGCAAGCGCCGCGGCGAGGGCGAGGAGGAAGAGGACTGCGGCCACCGCGAGGTATCCCCACCAGGGCAGGATGATTTCCTCGAAGGCAACGGGGCGGTCTTGGAATTTCACGTGCGTGAAGACGGGGGCGATAAGTACGCTGATGAGCCAGCCCAGCACGATGCCGATAAGCGCTTGGATGCCGGTCTCCACCGCGGCCATGCGCTCGACCTGGTGGGAGCTTAGGCCCAGCAGGCGGAGGGTAGACAGGCGCTGTTCCCTGCCGGAGGCGCCGAGGACGGCGGCCTGTGCGGTCAGGTTGAAGAGTGCGGGAACGATGAAGGCGCAGGCCATGAGCGCGAGGACAAACCAGGGCAGGAAGTAATCTTCCGGGGTGTCGCCGGCAGCGGCGCGCAGGGCGGGCACGGCGTCTTCTGGGTGGTGGGCGCGCTGCCAGAACATCCAGGTGCCGCCGGCGACGAGGAAGGCGACGGCGGAGCCCAGCGTCAGGCTCACGATGGCGAGCACGCTGACGATGCCCGCACCGGAGCGGGCGCGGACGGATTCGCGCTGGAGGCCGAGGACTAGGGTCGCGGTATTCATGGCTGCACCCCCAGGCGGCGGTCATCGTGAATGATGCCGTCGCGAATTTCCACGCGGCGCTGCATCCAGTCCGCCACCTTGGGGTCGTGGGTGACCATGACCAGGCTGGCGCCGGATTGGCGCACGGTGGTGGTCAGCATCTGCATGACCTCGTGGCCGGTGGCTTGGTCGAGGGCGCCGGTGGGTTCATCGGCAAAGATGACGCCGGGGTTGGCCACGAGAGCGCGGGCGATGGTCACGCGCTGGGCTTGGCCGCCGGAGACTTGGGCGGGGCGGCGGTCCGCGAGGTCGCCGAGCCCGAGCTGGTCGAGCAGGGACATGGCCTTCGAACGGGCCGCGCGCCGGCCCAGACCGTTGAGCATCGCGGGCAGCGCGACGTTGTCCAAGTTGGTCAGCTCCGGCAGCAGCTGGCCGTCTTGGAAGACGAAGCCGAAGTGGCGGAGGCGGGTGCGGGAGCGGGCGGCATCGGAAAGCGTGGAGATGACTTCGTCGCCAAAGCGGACGCTGCCGTCGGTGGGCGTGAGCACGCCGGACATGCAGTGCAGCAGCGTGGACTTGCCGGAGCCGGAGGGCCCCATGATGGCGACGAGCTCGCCAGGGGTGATGTCTAGGGTGATGCCGGCCAGCACGGGGCCGCCGCCGAAATCCTTCGTGATGTCGTGGAGGGAAAGTGTCTGTGTCATGCTGTTCATTTCACCGTGCCGGGCGCGCTATTCCTACAGCGCTAAGGATACTTTCCGGGTAGTGCTAGATTTACCCCGGCCCGGGGCGCGTGCGATTAGGCTTAGGGGCGTGTTTTTCAGCAAGAAGCAGGCCACCAGCAATGAGGAGCGGCAGGCGCGGGTCATCGCGGAGCTGACGGCCTCGCGCCGCGCGATTGCGGATGCCTACGAGATAGAGCGCGCACGCATCGAGCGGGACCTGCACGATGGCGCGCAACAATATTTGGTGGCGGCCAGCATGAAGCTGGGCGAGGCCCTGCTGGATGCCACCGGCTCTGAGGCCGAGCTGCTGGAGGCCGCGAAGCGGGACGTGGATCGCGGCCTGCGCTCGCTGCGCGCGACGGTGCACGGCATTCACCCGCAGGTCCTCCAGG
The DNA here is from genome assembly GCF_040225835.1 of Corynebacterium sp. KPL3927. Lineage (NCBI taxonomy): Bacteria > Bacillati > Actinomycetota > Actinomycetes > Mycobacteriales > Corynebacteriaceae > Corynebacterium > Corynebacterium sp. KPL3927. The sequence goes on along the minus strand of NZ_JBEHGD010000004.1, from coordinate 45,195 downwards.
ATCACGGTTTGGTCGCCGCGCTTGCCGATGCCGCCTCCGCCCACGGCCCCCACGTCAGCGTCTACGCCCCACACCCGTTGCCGCGGCTTTCCGCCAGCGTGCTGGCCTGCGGTTATTTCTTCGGTACCGAGGCGCTGACCAATGCCGCGAAACACGCGCCGGGCGCGCCGGTCTCGGTGCTCATCACCTCGGATGCGGCGCTGCATATCTCGGTGGTGGATGAGGGCCCGGGCGGAGCACGGGTGGAGCCGGGGCGCGGGCTTTCCGGCATGGCCGAGCGGCTGGCGGCCTTTGGCGGGGAGATGTCGCTGTCCTCGCCGGAAGGCGGCCCAACGCGGGTAAGGTGCACGATTCCGCTCCTCTTGGAGCGTGGGCAGACGGGAGTATCAGCATGAGTGGATTGAGGATTGTGATTGCGGATGACTCCGCGATCCTGCGCGAGGGCCTTGCCGGGCTCTTGGAGCGCCGCGGCCACGAGGTCCTGGGCAGGGCGGGAACGGCGGTGGAGCTGGAGGGGGTCATCGGCAAGCTGAGTGCCCAGTTACCGGATGTGGTGATAACGGATGTGCGCATGCCACCGAAGATGGGCGATGATGGGCTGAAGGCGGCGGTGGCGCTGCGCCGCGCCTATCCGGGCCTGCCGGTGATGGTGCTATCGCAGTACGTGGCGCCGGCGTATGCGGTAGCGCTGTTTGATTCCCCGGATGCGGGCACCGGGTACCTACTCAAGGATCGCGTCTCTGAGGTGCGCGATTTCCTGGCCAGCCTCGAGGTGGTGGCCCAGGGCGGCACGGTCATTGATCCGACGGTGGCGCAGGCGCTGATGCGCTCTGGGCGCAGCGGGTTGGGCGAGCTCAGCCCGCGCGAGCGCGAGGTCCTAGAGCTGATGTCGCGCGGGAAGTCCAATAAGGACATCGCCGCCGAGCTGGTGCTCTCGGGCGCTGCGGTGGCCAAGCACGTCTCCAATATCTTTACCAAGCTGCGCCTGGACCCCAGCGAGGATAACCGCCGCGTGAAGGCAATCTTGCAGTATCTGTCCGCGGCCACCTACGGCGGCTAGCGCGCGGCACGTAGACTGCGGGGTATGCAAAACGTACAGCCAACCGAAGTTCCAGCAGGCGCGCAGCTTATCGATGTGCGCGAAAACGACGAATGGGCCACCGTGCATGCGGAGGGCGCCACCCATATTCCCATGAGCGAGATAACGGGTCGCATCCAGGAAATCGACCCGGACCGCGATATTTATGTGATTTGCCGCTTAGGCGGGCGCAGCGCGCAGGTCTGCCAGTATTTGGAGAACTCCCTGGGCTGGGACGTTATTAATGTTGAGGGCGGCACCGATAAGTGGGAGGCGGATGGCCTGCCCGTCGTTCGCGATTAATTGGCCTTTACCCATCTTTTGAGATTATGATGATGGTATGGCTTCCACTAATAATTCTGGCATACCAACCTCCCTGCTCGAATCCCCGTCCTTCCAGCTAGAGCGCCTGCGCCGTCGCACCCGCGATGGCGTCGAGGTGGCTCTGCAGACCAAGCAGACGACCATCCGCGAGTTCTGGGTGCTTACCTGCCTCGTCGAGGCGGATGCCGCCTCCCAGTCCTTCCTGTCTGAGACCTTGGCCATCGATGCCTCCGATATGGTACGGCTTATTGATGCCCTCGAGGAGCGCGGCTGGGCCAAGCGCGAGCGCGATCCCAAGGACCGCCGCCGCCAGATCGTGGCGTGCACCAAGAAGGGCACCAAGACCCACAAGGACTTGGCGGAGCTCGTCGCCAACGCCGAGGATGACGCGCTCGACGTATCCACCAATAAGCAGCTCAAGCACCTGCGCAAGCTGGCCAAGGCCATCATCGCCGCAGACGAGGACGAGGCATAAGCATGGACGAGCCCGAAGAATGTAGTAGGTCTAATACAGAACTTCCCAGCGTCCCGCAGCAGTACCTCCTGCGCGATCTGGCCCCGCGCCCGCGGACGTTGTGGGACATCATCACGACCACCGCGGAGATTCACCCAGAAGCCGCCGCGCTTGATGATGGCGAGATCATCACCTACGCCGAACTCGTCCACGAGGTCCAGCTGTGGGCCACAGAGCTGCACGTCAATGGCGTGCGCCGCGGCGATCGCATCGGCATCCGGATGACGTCTGGCAAGCGTGATCTCTACCTCGCCATCCTGTCCACTCTGGCCGCCGGCGCGGCCTACGTGCCGGTGGATGCGGACGATCCGGATGAACGCGCGGAGATGGTCTTTGGTGAGGCCGATATCGATGGCTTGTTTAGCGATGACGGCTTCCGCTTCCTGCGCGAAAAACCGCGCCACGCGGCCAAAGGCGTCGAAACCCCGCGGCCCGAAGACACCGCCTGGATCATCTTTACCTCCGGTTCCACGGGCAAGCCGAAGGGCGTTGCCGTCAGCCACCGCTCGGCGGCCGCCTTTGTGGACGCGGAGGCCAGCCTCTTCCTCGTCGATCACCCCCACGGCCCGCTCGGCCCGGAAGACCGCGTGCTGGCCGGGCTTTCGGTTGCCTTCGACGCATCCTGTGAGGAGATGTGGCTGGCCTGGGGCCACGGCGGCTGCCTGGTCCCGGCACCGCGTTCCTTGGTGCGGTCCGGCATGGACCTTGGTCCGTGGCTGATTCGCCGCGATATCACCGTCGTCTCCACGGTTCCCACCCTGGCGGGCCTGTGGCCAGCGGAAGCACTGGATAATATCCGCCTGCTCATCGTCGGCGGCGAGGCCTGCTCCCAGGAATTGGTGGACCGGCTAGCCACCGAGGACCGCGAGATGTGGAATACCTACGGCCCCACTGAGGCCACCGTCGTCGCCTGCGCGCAACGGATGATTCCGGGGCGCGCGGTTTCGATCGGTTTGCCGCTGAATGGGTGGGACCTGGTGGTCATCGATAAGCAGGGGCAACCCGTTGGCCTGGGTGAAACCGGCGAATTGGTCATCGGTGGCGTGGGCCTGGCCAGCTACCTGGACCCGCAGAAGGATGCGGAGAAGTACGCGCCGCTGGAATCCATGGGCTGGCAGCGCGCCTACCGCACCGGTGACCACGTGCGCCTGGAAGAAGACGGCCTGTACTTTGTGGGCCGCGTGGATGACCAGGTAAAGATTGGCGGGCGCCGCATCGAGCTGGGTGAGGTCGATGCGAACGTCGCCGCGCTGGATAACGTCTACAACTCCGCCGTGGCCGTGCAAAAGACCCCGGGCGGTGAATCCGTGCTGGTGGGATACGTCTCGCTGGAAGATGAGGCGCGCGGTTTTAACCACGGCGTGGCCCATGAACGCCTGGCGGAAACCATGCCTGCGGCGCTGGTCCCGCGCATCTGTGTGATGGATGAGCTGCCGGTGCGCACCTCCGGCAAGGTGGATAAGAAGGCGCTGCCGTGGCCGCTGCCCGGCGTTGGCGTGGAATCGACCACGCTGACGGAGACCGAGAAGTGGCTAGCCGAGCTCTGGGTCGAGACCCTCGGCGTATCCGTGGAGGATGAGAACGCCGATTTCTTCGACCTCGGCGGTACCTCCCTGGCCGCAGCGACGCTGGTGGGCCACATCCGCGATCGCTACCCCACCGTGGCCGTGCGCGATCTCTACGATCACCCACGTCTTGGTTCGCTGGCAGAACTCATCGCCGGCGCCGAACCGCGCCCCGTGGCGGAGCAACAGAAACCGCTGCGCGAGGTCACCCCCGTCGGCGCGAAGACCCGCGTGGCGCAAACGCTGCTACAGATCCCCGCCATGACGCTGGCGGCGACCACCTGGCTGGCCTGGCTCATGCTGGGCTCGACCGTGGCCTCCGCCTTGGGCGTCGAGTGGGCGCAGCCCTTCCCGTGGTGGCTGGTCATTGCGCTGGTGCTCATCTTTGCCACGCCGCTGGGCCGCATCCCCATCGGCGGCTTTGGCGCGCGCCTGATTACCGCCGGGATTAAGCCCGGCGATTACCCGCGCGGCGGTTCGACCCACCTGCGTATTTGGGCCGCGGAGCGGTGGGCCGATGCCTCCGGATCGCGTTCCATTGCGGGCGCTACCTGGGTCAATAACTACGCCCGCGCCTTGGGCGTGAAGATGAAGCGCGGCGTGGACCTGCACTCGCTGCCCCCGGTAACGGGCCTGCTCACCCTGGGCAAGCACGCCGCGGTGGAACCGGAGGTCGATCTCGCCGGCTACTGGCTCGACGGCGACGTGCTCCACGTCGGCGCCATCGACATCAAGGAAGGCGCCCGCGTGGGTGCGCGCTCCACCCTGCTGCCCGGCACCGTGGTGGGCAAGTACGCCCACGTGGAGGCGGGTTCCACCGTCACCGGCCGCAAGAAGATCAAGGACGGCCAGCGTTGGTCCGGCTCTCCTGCGAAGAAGGTGGGCCGCTCCAAGCACCGCTTCCCCTCCAAGCCGCCGAAGCGCCGCCCCTGGTGGGTGGCTATTTACGGTGCGACCTCGCTGTTCCTGGCCGCGCAGCCGCTCATCGCGGTGCTTGTCGGCGCCATCGTGGATTTGGCGCTGGTGCATTCCACGGACGGGAACCGCTTCGTCGGCGCGGTGCTCTTCGCTCCACTCGCGGCGCTTGCGGCCTTTGCCACCTACATGCTGCAGACCTGGCTGGGCGTGCGCATCTTGTCCATCGGCATCTCGCCCGGCGTGAACCCGGTGCGCTCTGCCGCCGGCTGGCGCCTGTGGGCCATCGAGCGCCTCATGGATGAGGCCCGCACGCAGCTCTTCCCGCTCTATGCCTCGCAGCTGACCCCGCGGTGGCTGCGCGCTCTGGGCGCGCGTATTGGCAAGGACGTGGAGATTTCCACCGCCGTGATGATCCCCGCACTCACGGACGTCAAAGACGGCGCCTTCCTTGCCGATGACACCATGATCGGCGGCTACGAGCTCGGCGGCGGCTGGATTCACTCCGGCGAGGCCAAGGTGGGCAAGCGCTCCTTCGTGGGCAACTCCGGCATTACCGCACCTGGGCGCAAACTTTCCAAGAACTCCCTGGTCGCGGTGCTGTCCTCCACCCCGAAGAAGACGAAGTCCGGGGCCAACTGGTGGGGTTCCCCGCCAGAGCGCATGCGGCGCGTTACCGCGCAGATCGATGCCCCCGCCGAGTCCGCCGAGGCGCTGACCTATAACCCGGGTTTCAAGCTCAAGGCCGCCCGCGGCGTCGTGGAGACCATGCGCCTGCTCGCGCCGATGTTCTCGGCCATGCTGCTCGCCGCCACCCTGGGGACGCTGTATTACCTGCTTGCCGATGTCGGCTTCCCCACCACCTGGGCCCTTTCCGGCCTCGTGCTCATGGCCATGGGCGCTATCGCCATGGCGGTGACCATCGCCGTGAAGTGGATCTGCGTGGGCACGCACAGCGCGGCCGACCACCCGCTGTGGAGTGTGTTCGTCTGGCTCAACGAGCTACAGGACACCTTCGTGGAGGTCGTCGCCGCCCCGTGGTTCTTCCAGCACACCTACGGCACAGGAGAGATCAACCTGGGCCTGCGGGGGCTGGGAGTGGACATCGGCAAGGGCGCCTGGATCGATTCCTACTGGTTCCCCGAAACCGATCTGTGCCACGTCGGCGCCGGCGCCTCCGTGGGGCCCGGTACCGTGGTGCAGACCCACCTATTCCAGGACCGCGTGATGAGCCTGGATACCGTCACCATCGAGGCCGGCTCCACGCTTGCCTCTCATTCGGTGGCGCTGCCCGCCTCGCTCATTGGCGAATCCAGCACCGTCGGCCCCGGTTCGCTGGTCATGCGCGGTGACCGCGTCCCCGCCAACGCCACCTGGCAGGGCAACCCCATCGAGCCGTGGGGTTAGCCCACGCAAACACCGAACCCCGGCTTTAGAGGGACCACCACAAGGTCAACCTCAAGCCGGGGTTCTGTAAGCAAAAGACCCCTCCTCAGCCAAGCCGCTGAACGGTTGACCACCACAAGGAGGGGAATACTATACCGAGTATAATCGGACGTGCCGCCTCAATCAAAAATATTTTTAAAGAGCCCTTAAGTTGGTAGCCATGAGTAGTAAACGGATTAAAAAAGAGTGGTTATCAGAAAACAGGTTGGAGCCCTACCTTACAAAACCGGTGGATCCACAGATAAGGCTTTTGAGCTTTACGAACTCGATCGCCACCTTAGTGCTTCCCTTTTTCACGAGATAGCCTTCATCGAAGTAGCATTACGTAACTCAGTTTCTGGATATCTCAGCACCGAATACGGAGATGATTGGTATTGCAAGCTCGAGATGGGGTTCGATAAACGGGTTCGAGACAATATCACAGAAGCATGGAATAGCCTGCCAAGAGACTTCACCAAGAATACCGAACGAAGCAGAAGGCTAGGAGGAAGGGTCATTGCTGCTTCGATGTTTAGAACTTGGACAAATATCCTCGATACAGGAGGCTCCACGGGCTTACCAGCCCCTTTCAACAATGCTGATCATGACAGAATTTGGTCCCGCCAAGCCTTAATTTCTGTCTTCCCAGGTGCGAATTCAGTAGCTCGGAAGAAAGATCCAGAATATTCCACTCACGGTCTGACCCGTAAGTGGGTTCATTCCAAAATCCTCGAGATAAAGAAAATTAGAAATAGGGTTGCGCATCACGAGTCTGTAGTCCTTCGAGGCATCCCTGTCACGGGCACAGATACTCGTTTACGGCCTAGAGAATGCCACGAGGCCTGCCAAGATGTAGCAGCGATGTTGGACCGTGATTTAGCCTCTTACCTCACGGAAAACCTGCCCACAACAGCAATTCTCACCGAGTTGGACACCTTCTACGCAGGTCTAAATAATTCAAACAAATCATAAATGACCCACCTTCCCCAGGCCGCTAAAGCCTAAGTACCAACCCAACGGCAGGGAAAGCAGGTCATTATGTGCCGGGCCTATTGAACCCGAGACACGCTATCTTCTACACGTGGCGGTCCAGCCAGTCCACCACGGTGTCGAGGGCCTGGTCAGCGGCTGGCTCGTTGAAGACCTCGTGCTTCTGGCCCTCCCAGTTGATGTATTCCACGTCATCAGAGGAAATGGAGTTGTACCAGTCCTGGGAGAAGTACGGCGGAACGATGCCGTCCTTGGTGCCGTGCATGATAAGCGTCGGCGCGGTGAACAGGTCCGCGTTCACAGCATCGTAGGTAGCGATAGCACCCAACTGCAGCGCGGTACCGGCGCTGGTCTTTTGCGCGATGAGCGGGCTAGACGCGTACTCATCCTTCACGGCCTGGCTGGTGGAAATACCCTCTGTGAAGGGGTTGGACAGCATGATCTTCTTCGAAAGCTCCGGCGACTGCGCACCAATGTGGGTGCGGTGCGGGATCAGGTTCTGCGCGTAGTGGGCGTTGAAGCTGGTGATATCCGCTAACGGCAGGCGCTCGAACAGGGTGGGGTCGAGCTGCTTTTGCACCTCAGAAATCTCGTCCGGGGTGATGGTCCGGCCGGTTGCCTTCTTACCGGACAGGTTCAACGGTGCACCGCCGCCGTTGGTGATGATGCCATCGACCTTGCCAGGTTCACGAATGCCGTATGCCTGAACGGTCAGAGAGCCCATGGAGTGGCCCAGCAGGAAGGTCTTTACATCGGGGTGCTCGCCCTTGGCCATGTCGACGACGCGGTCGAAGTCATTGAGGATGTACTGGAAGTTATCGATGTGCCCCAGCGGCGTGCTACCAGACGCAGACTTGCCGTGTCCACGGTGGTCCAGGCGGTAGACGTTGTAGCCAGCGTCCAGCAGACGCTTGGCCACGTAGTCATAGCGGCCAGAGTGCTCAGACACACCGTGTGCCAACACGACGTTGCCGCGTGGGTTTTCTACCAGCTGCTTGCGGTAGTAAATCTTCACGCCCTCGCCGTCGTGGCTATCGAAGTAGCCGTCTTCGTCGGCGATCTGCTTATCAGAAACGGTGGAGCGACCGAGCACGTCGGTCTTATCTGCCGCCACCTCTGCTACTGGCTGGCCGCCTTCTGCAAAGGCGGTAGCGGTGAGCGTTCCCGATACTGCGATGGGTGCCATGGATACCGCGGTTGCGGTAGCCAGAACGCACAGTTTCTTCCTCATCATGTACGTACTCCTTTTAGTGGTTTGTGTCACGCATATTGATAGGATGACTTTTAGGTCACCTTGATAGTAGTTTCCCCGGGAACGTAATTCAAGTATTTTTTATTTATGGCTGCCAACTTTTTAAGAAATAGCTGTGAGAATTATCAGGCGCCCTCAGGCTGCCGCCATAAAGATGGTTGAGCGACATCATAGGCCTTAGACATAGCAAAGCGGGAAGACCGATCTCCTCGATCTTCCCGCTCAACGCCGCTAGAAATTAACGCTACTAATCACCAATCTGGTCGCGGCCGCGCTTGACGATGTTCCCGTCCGGCTCACCCACCACGTCATAATCTTTATTGGTGTATTCAAACTTGGACAAGACATACCGCATCGCGTTGACGCGAGCGCGCTTCTTGTCATTGGACTTGATGGTAATCCACGGCGATTCCTCAGTATCCGTATAACGGAACTGCTCTTCCTTCGCACGCGTGTAGTCATCCCACTTATCCAGAGAAGCCAGATCCATCGGCGAAAGCTTCCACTGGCGCACCGGGTCAATCTGGCGGATAGCAAAGCGCGTGCGCTGTTCCTTCCGGGTAACAGAGAACCACAGCTTGGTCAGCGAAATGCCCGATCCCAGGATCATGTTTTCTAGCATGGGCACCTCGCGCAGGAACTCCGCGTGCTGGGACTCGGTGCAAAAGCCCATCACTCGCTCAACGCCGGAGCGGTTGTACCACGAGCGGTCAAAGAAGACGATTTCGCCGGCAGCCGGGAAATGCTCGATATAGCGCTGGAAATACCAGGAGGTGGACTCACGTGGGGATGGCTTTTCCAACGCGACGGTGCGCGCACCACGCGGGTTCAAGTGCTCATTGAAACGCTTGATGGTTCCGCCCTTACCGGCAGCATCGCGGCCCTCAAATAAAATGATGTGGCGCTGGCCAGTTTCCTTGGTCCAGTTCTGCCACTTCAATAACTCAATTTGAAGTGCGCGCTTAATGGACTCGTATTCATTGCGAGTCATACGCTCTTCATAAGGGTAATTCTCTCGCCACGTCTGCACCGGAGAGCCATCCGGCATGATCAGCGACGGATCATCCTCATCCGTTCCGTCAACGACGAAGCCGTCGGTTTTTGCAAGGTCAATCTCAGGAAGGTCGTCGTCTTTAATATCAGCCATGCACCAAGTGTAACCCGAATGTAGACATCTAGCGCGCTAACTTTTCGCAGGTGCACCCCATAAATAAAGGAAAGGAAAACGAAAAAAGACCTACCGAAACCGGTAGGTCTTCTTTGTTTAGTAAGCCTTAAGGCTCACCCGAGGATGCTCTTAGACGAACATGCCGATCAGCTGGGATGCACCGTCAGCAATGTTGATGAACGGCTCAACTACAGCGTGAACAGCTTCAACAACACCGTTGGCTGCACCGTTGAACTCAGAGGAAAAGACGATGGCTTCTTTCATTTTTATCTCCTAGTGAAAAGGTATGGAAAGTGATCCGGGTTAGATTACTTGGAGGACAGCTCTGGCAGCTCTGGGAAATCGATAAGCTCCTTGGCGCCGTCCTTCAGGTTCTGACCGGAAAGAATCTCGGTGACGCCGGACAGTACCTTGTACCAGCCCTGCTGAGTGTTTACGAAGTTGTCAAGGTGCATCTGGATGGTGGCGAGATCCACGTTCATGTTTTTCTCCTCGAATAGGTCCGAAGCTTGTACCCCGAAGGGGCTTTGCAATGTGCAAGCACCCTCGGTGGGCGCTACGAGGAGTATTTTGCCATAGGGCTTCAGCGAAGCAACCCCAGATTTCTAGAAACCTTCTCAGCGCCTTAAGTTTTCATAAAAATTTTACACTGGATTTTTACTTCAATCGTTTACCTTAATTACAACTGTATGCCGCTGAACTGGGACTACCGCGCCGCCGCCTCGCCGCAAGGTTAAGGAAAAATTAACACCGTAAAGATTGGTGATGAATTTTCCTATAAATGCAGAACTGGAGATTTATATGGAATTAGTTTTCATTACCGCGGTTTTTGCCCACTTTTTACCCTATTACGGGGTTAGTTCCGGTAACTAAAGGCGATTGAGAAGACTGCCGATGTAACGAAAAGTAGATTCCAAGCTATACAAACGGATCCGTTCGTATCCCCTGTCCCCTCAAAGGGGTATCCGCCTCAGCGCTTTGCAGAGGGGCATAAAACGCCGCTGCGCCCCTCCCCGCGTGCGTTCAGCACACAGTGGAGGGGCGCAGTTTCGCCAGACTCAAGCGCATATAAGAGCGGGAGCTCAGTATGCGCCAGGCGTGGTGGAGAGCTCTTAGAAGCCCATGCCGCCCATAGCGTCAGCGTCAGGCATAGCGTTGTTGGAGCCGGCAGGCTCTGGCTTATCAGCCACAACAGCCTCGGTGGTCAGGAACAGTGCCGCAATGGAGGCGGCGTTCTGCAGTGCAGAGCGGGTGACCTTAACCGGGTCGTTGATGCCGGATTCCATGAGGTTGACGTACTCGCCGGTAGCGGCGTTGAGGCCCTCGCCGGCGGGCAGGCCGGAGACCTTATCTGCAACGACGCCTGGCTCCAGGCCAGCGTTGTGAGCGATCTGCTTCAGCGGTGCAGACAGTGCCTCGCGGACGATCTTTACACCGGTTGCCTCATCACCTTCAGCCTCGATGGAGTCAAGAACGGTAGCGGCCTGCAGCAGGGCAACGCCACCGCCGGCAACGATGCCTTCTTCCACGGCTGCCTTGGCGTTGCGGACAGCGTCCTCGATGCGGTGCTTGCGCTCCTTGAGCTCAACCTCGGTGGCTGCACCGACCTTGAGCACGGCCACGCCACCGGAGAGCTTAGCCAGGCGCTCCTGCAGCTTCTCGCGGTCATAATCGGAATCGGAGTTCTCGATCTCAGCGCGGATCTGCTTGATGCGGCCATCGATCTGCTCCTGGGTGCCAGCACCCTGGACGATGGTGGTCTCATCCTTGGTGACAACGACCTTGCGTGCCTGGCCCAGGTACTCCAGCTCGGCGGTCTCGAGGGAGAGGCCAACCTCTTCGGAGATGACCTGGCCGCCGGTCAAGATGGCCATGTCCTGCAGGGTGGCCTTGCGGCGGTCACCGAAGCCCGGGGCCTTCACGGCAACGGACTTGAAGGTGCCGCGGATCTTGTTCACCACGAGGGTGGACAGGGCTTCGCCCTCAACGTCCTCAGCAATGATCAGCAGCGGCTTACCGGACTGCATGACCTTCTCCAGCAGCGGGACGAGGTCCTTGATATTGGAGATCTTAGAGGAGACCAGCAGGATGTACGGATCCTCCAGCACCGCCTCCTGGCGCTCCATATCGGTAGCGAAGTAGCCGGAGATGTAGCCCTTATCAAAGCGCATACCCTCAGTAACCTCGAGGTCCACGCCAAAGGTATTGGACTCTTCCACGGTGATAACGGAGTCCTTGTTTACGGAACCGTTGCCCACGGTGTACATAGCCTCGGCGATCTTTTCACCGATTGCCGGGTCCGCGGCGGAAATGCCAGCGGTGGTAGCGATCTGCTCTTGGGTTTCTACTTCCTTGGCGGAAGACAGCAGGGAGTCCACAACCTTCTTGGTTGCGGTCTCGATGCCGCGCTTGATGCCCATTGGGTTAGAACCAGCGGCTACGTTGCGCAGGCCTTCGCGGACGAGTGCCTGTGCCAGAACGGTTGCGGTGGTGGTGCCGTCGCCGGCGACGTCATCGGTCTTCTTGGCAACTTCCTTGACCAGCTCGGCGCCGATCTTTTCGTAAGCATCCTCGAGCTCGATTTCGCGAGCGATGGAAACGCCGTCGTTAGTAATGGTCGGGGCGCCCCAGGACTTTTCTAGGACGACGTTGCGGCCCTTGGGTCCCAGGGTGACCTTGACTGCGTCAGCCAGAGTATTCAGGCCGCGCTCAAGGCCGCGGCGGGCCTCTTCATCAAAAGCGATAATCTTTGCCATAGTGTTTGTGCTCCTTGGATTTATTGAGGACGACACTCACGTCTTTCTCGCTGCGGACGCCCGCGACGGCATGGCTGGTGAGTGTGGACCAACCTCAACCACAACGATGGAGATTTATCTAGCACTCATCCTGTCCGAGTGCTAACGCCCATTCTGGCACTCTCCTACCCCTACTGCAAGAAACAACGCGCTTGCCTGTAGCGATCTTTTGCCCGCCGCACACCGCGGTGACACTTCCCCCGGGAGGGGTGGCGAAGGCGGAAGGAAGGGGGCATCGGCAAGCGCGGGCAGGAATGTATAGGGATTGTCGCGCGGATCTGTATTGCGGCCCAAACGCTCAAGGTACCGTGGATTGCATGACAGATATGATTGACAGCATTCGTAGCGACCGCGACACCATCTTCCGCCAGCTCAGCGAGCTCGTGGAATTCAACTCCGTGCACAATGAGCCGGGCTTGGAAGACCAGGCCCAAGGCGCGAGCCAGTGGGTGAAGGCCGCGCTGGAAGAAGCAGGGGCAACGGTAGAAACCATCACCACCGCGGATGGTTCCACCGCCATTGTGGGCGAGCGCAAGGGCGCGGAAGGCGCCAAGACCGTCCTGTTGTACTCGCACTACGATGTCGTGCCCGCAGGAGACCGCGCGGCCTGGGAATCCGATCCCTTTACCATGACCGAGCGCGCCGATGCCGAGGGCACCACCCGCTGGTACGGCCGCGGCGCGGCGGACTGCAAGGGCAATGTGGCCATGCACCTAGCAGCCCTGCGGGCACTGGAGGCCAATGGCGGCACCAAGGTGAACCTCAAGTACCTCATCGAGGGCTCCGAGGAGCGCGGCGGCGAGGGACTGTCCCAGCTCATCAAGGACCGCCCGGAGCTTTTCGCTGCCGATGCCATCCTGATCGCGGATGCCGGCAATGCCGCGGTGGGCCAGCCCACCTTAACCACCTCCCTGCGCGGCGGCGCGCAGATTGAGGTCGAGGTCAATACCCTGGCCGCACCCGTGCACTCCGGCCAATTCGGCGGCGCGGCCCCGGATGCGGTGAAGGCGCTCATGCGCACGCTGGATTCGCTCACGGATGAGTACGGCCGCACCACCATCGATGGCGTGGATACCAGCGCCCACTGGCAGGGCCAGGAATACCCTGCCGAGGCCTTTCGCGGCGATGCGCAGCTGCTCGAGGGCACCGAGATCATGGGCTCCAAGGATCCGGAGGGTGCTACCCCGGTGGCTGACATGGTGTGGTCCCGCCCGGCCATTTCCGTGACCGGCTTTACCTCTACCCCAGTGGCTGAGGCCGTCAACGCCGTCCCCGCTACCGCGGCCGCCAAGCTGAACCTGCGCGTTCCGGCAGGCACCGATGCCCGCGCCATTGGCGAGGCCGTCTGCGAGCACGTGAAGAACCACGCGCCGTGGGGCGCGCACGTCAAAGCGGAGGTCGTGGAAGCCAATGCAGGTTTTTCCACCGACCCGGAAAAGCCCGCAGTCGCACTATTGGGTCAGTGCCTCTCCGAGGCCTACGACAAGGACACCGCGGCACAGGGCATGGGCGGTTCCATCCCGCTGACCACCGAGCTGCAGGAGGCACACCCCAACGCGGAAATAGCCCTCTACGGCGTGGAGGAGCCCAAGTGCACCATCCACTCCGCCAATGAGTCCGTCGATCCCACCGAGATCGAGCACGTCGCCGCCGCGGAGGCTCTTTTCTTGCAGCGCTACGCTTAAAAAGCGCGCAACGGCGGCATATAATACTGTGCACGAAAAGTAATCTTTCGAAGTTGTGGAAAAACCGGTAAACTCTCGACGAGTTGACCCCGTTTCCGGCCACGCTGCTTGCACAAGTGGGACAGTTCGTACTCGGCCAAGTACGGACTGTCTTGGTGTGTATATGCTCCCGGCGCATATCGCCACGCCCCGCGGCAACGAGGGTCTGAGAACTTGACACAACCTAAGGAGCGCAGATTCCAACGTGCTAATACTTCTGGGTGCCCTCATCGTTGCCACCGTGGTTGCACCGCTGCTCATTATGAATGTGGGCCGCCCAGCCTTTGGTTTATTGGCAATAGTTCCCGGTGTCGGTTTCGTGTGGACCCTCGCGCACTTTGCCCGGGGCACCTTCCGCGACGGCGGCGCGCTGAATTACACCATCGAGTGGATGCCGGCCGCGCACCTCGCCGTGGATCTGCGCATGGATGCCCTGGGCGGGCTCTTTAGCCTCATCATTTTGGGCATGGGCGCCTTGGTCCTGCTGTATTGCTGGGGCTATTTCGATTCCACGCGCCGCCGCCTTGCCATGTTCGCCGGCCAAATGGTGGGCTTTGCCACCGCCATGTTTGGGCTTGTGACCTCCGATAGCCTGCTGCTCATGTACGTCTTCTGGGAGATCACCTCCCTCTTGTCGTACCTATTGGTCAGCTACTATGCCGAGCGCGCCTCCTCGCGCCGCGCCGCACAGCAGGCCCTTATGGTCACCGTCATGGGCGGCCTCTCCATGTTGATGGGCATCTGCCTGCTCGGCCGGCAGACCGGGGCGTGGACGTTTAGTGAAATCCACGCCTACCATCACTTTCCCCAAACGCCGTACGTCACCGTCGCCATCGTGCTCATCCTGGTCGGCGCCCTGACCAAATCCGCCATCGTGCCGGCGCACTTCTGGCTGCCGGGTGCGATGGCAGCGCCGACGCCGGTCTCGGCGTACCTGCACTCCGCGGCCATGGTCAAGGCCGGAATTTACCTGGTCGCGCGCCTGGCACCGGATATGTACGAGGTAGCCACCTGGCACCTCGTGGTCATTTCCTTGGGCGTATTTACCATGCTGCTCGGCGGCTGGATGGCGCTAAAACAAAAGGACCTCAAGCTCATTTTGGCCTATGGCACGGTCTCCCAGCTGGGTTTTATTACCTCCATCGTGGCGGTTGGCTCCCGGGAGGCCATGCAGGCGGGCCTGGCGCTGACCTTTGCCCACTCGCTCTTTAAGGCCGCACTCTTCATGGTGGTCGGCGCCATCGACCACTGCTCGGGCACGCGCGATATTACGAAGCTATCCGGACTTGGCCGCAGGCAGCCCTTCCTCTACGGCATCGCCATTATCTCTGCCCTGTCCATGGCGGGCGTTCCCCCGCTCTTTGGCTTCGTGTCCAAGGAGGCCGTGCTGGAATCCACCATGCACGAAGAGCTGCTCATTGGCATGCCGCGCAATATGATCCTGGTGGCCTATGTGGCAGGATCCATCCTCACCATGACCTATGCCCTGCGCTTTTTGTGGGGTGCTTTTGCCTCCAAGAACCTGCCGGACGATAAGGACGGCGTCTCTAAGGCCGTGGCCACGATGCACAAGGTCAACGTGGGCCTGTGGCTCGCCCCGGCCGTGCTCACCGCGCTGACCATCGCGCTTGGCCTCGCGCCGCAGGCGCTCTCGGCGGCCATCGATCAGCACCTCGATTCCACCTTCGAGGCAGGCGAGCACCAGGGCCTCGCCCTCTGGCACGGGTGGTCGGTGACCTTGGGCGTATCCGCCATCATCATCGTGGCCGGAATCATCGTTCACTGGCGCCGCCAGGTGCTGGAGCAATGGCAGTTTGCGTACCCCGCGCTTGGCGATGCCAACGCTGTCTACGACAAGGTCATCTCCACCCTGCGCAAGCTCTCCCTGCGCACCACGGCCGTTACCCAGCGCGGTTCGCTGCAGCTCAACCTGACCGTCATCTTCGCTACCCTTATGGTGCTGCCGCTGACGATGCTGATTACCGGCGATCTCACGGATATCCGCATGGTGGTTGCAGAAAACCCCTGGCAGGTCGTCGCCGCCATCATCATGATGGTGGCCGCCATTGCCGCGACGGTGACCGATAACCGCTTGTCCGCCGTCATCATCGTCGGTATTACCGGATATTCCTTGTCCTTCGTCTTTGCCATCCACGGTGCCCCGGACTTGGCGCTAACCCAGCTGCTCACAGAAACCATCATCATGGTGCTATTCATGCTGGTACTGCGCCGTATCCCGGCGTCTACCGAGTGGAAGCAGGACCCAAAGATGGGCCGCCTGCGCGCCTGGCTCTCCGTCGGCACTGGCCTGACCGTCACCATCGTGGCGATGTTCGCCATCAACGCGCGGTCTGCCGAACCCATCTCGCAGTACATGCCGGAGCTGGCCAAGGAAATCGGCCACGGCGCCAATGCCGTCAACGTCTTGCTGGTGGACCTGCGCGCCTGGGATACCTTCGGCGAGATCACAGTCATTATCATCGCCGCGCTCGGTGTGGCCTCCCTGATTTACCGCACCCAATCCTTCTCCAGAGACAGCCGCCGGCCTACCCTGCAGGTCACTGGCCGGCGCTGGCTAGCCGCGGGCTCGGAATCGGAGCAGGCGCTCAACCGCTCGCTGATGATCGATGTCTCCACCCGCGTGCTCTTCCCCTCCATGATGGCGCTGTCGTTCTACTTCTTCTTTGCCGGGCACAATGCGCCAGGCGGCGGCTTCGCCGGTGGCCTGGTGGCCGCACTCGCGCTCATCCTGCGCTACCTGGCTGGTGGCCGCGCGGAGCTCGATGAAGCCCTGCCCATCGATGCCGGGCGCACCATGGGCGCAGGCCTCACCTTGTCCGCCCTGGCGGTGGTGGTCCCGATGTTCTTTGGTTACCCGCCGCTTACCAGCGGATATACCTCGCCCGAAATCCCGCTTATCGGCGCGGTCTCACTGCCTTCAGCGCTGGTCTTTGACTTGGGCGTCTACCTCATCGTCGTGGGGCTGACGCTCTACGTGCTCAGCTCGCTCGGCGCCAAGCTGGATGAGGAAGAAGAGATGCGTAAGCAACGCGCCCGCGACCGCGCCCGTTCCCTGGCGCGGAAAAACCGGGAGCGCAGCACCAAACAAAAGGCCCAGCGGGCGCAAAAACAAGAGAAGAAACAAGAAAAGGTACCAGCCTCAACGAGCTCCTCCGGCACAGGTTCCGGGGACAACGCAGGAAAGGAGAAATAAATGCAAGCCAACCTCTTCCTCCTGCTCGCCGCCGGAGTGATGGTTTCTGCGGGCATCTACCTCTTGCTCGACCGCGCCATGACCAAGATGATGCTCGGGCTGCTCTTGCTGGGCAATGGCGCCAACCTCTTCATGCTGCAGGCCGGCGGCCCGGCGGGCTCACCGCCCATCGATGGCCGCGAGGCCCAGCCTTACGGCAGCGATACTGCGGATCCCCTCACTCAGGCGATGATCCTTACAGCCATCGTCATTTCCATGGCGCTGACGGCCTTCATTCTCACCTTGGCCTACCGCCAGTACCGCTACCGCACCGCCGACGTCATTGAAGATGACGCCGAAGATACCGCCATTGCCGCCAAGGCCTCCAAGCCCGGCAGCGCAGCGGCGAGCGCGGATCATGATGCCTCCAATGACCCCGCCACCGGGCGGGCTACCAAGGAGGGCGATAATTTCGGCCCCGAATCCTTCGAGGAGCCGGTGAAGGGAGCCGACGATGACTGAGCCATTCCACCAGGCGGCCGAGACGATGTACCCGTACGTCGGCGCGCTTATCCCGCTGCCCATCATCATCCCGGCGGTGGCCGCAGCACTCTCGCTGCTCTTTGCCCGCATGCCTAATGTGCAGCGCCAGATCGCCTTTTTCTCCCTGCTGATTACGGCTGCGGTCAACGCGAGCCTGATCATAATAGTGGATTTCCATGGCATACAGACCCTGCAGATAGGCGGCTGGGACGCGCCCGTGGGCATCACGTTGGTGGCGGACCGGCTGTCCACGATGATCCTCTTTACCTCGTCTGTGGTGCTATTCTCCGTCATCTGGTACGCCATTTCCCAGGGTGTGCGCGATGGCACCAAGGATGAACCGGTCGCGGTTTTCTTGCCCACCTACATGCTGCTGACCATGGGTGTAAATATCTCCTTTTTGGCCGGCGACCTATTTAACCTGTACGTCGGCTTCGAGGTCTTCCTCGTGGCCTCGTATGTGCTGTTGACCTTGGGGGCATCGGCAGGCCGCGTTCGCGCCGGCGTGGGTTATGTGATGGTCTCGATGGCCTCGTCCATGATCTTCCTTCTGGCGCTGGCATATGTCTATGCCTCCGTCGGCACCATGAACATGGCCCAGATTGGCCAACGCATGCACGACATCCCGGAGGGCACCCGCACCGCCATCTTCGCCACCTTGCTCGTGGCCTTTGGCATTAAGGCCGCGGTGGTGCCGCTGGCCGCGTGGCTACCGGACTCCTATCCCACAGCGCCCTCGCTGGTCACGGCCGTGTTCGCCGGCCTGCTTACCAAGGTCGGTGTATATGCGATCATCCGCGCGCGCACGTCCATCTTCACCAATGGTGGGCTCGATACCGTGCTGATGTGGGTGGCGCTGGCCACCATGCTGGTGGGCATCTTGGGCGCCATCGCGCAGACCGATATTAAGCGCCTCCTGTCCTTTACGCTGGTCAGCCACATTGGTTATATGATTTTCGGCGTCTCTTTGGGCACCGCCCAGGGGCTATCCGGCGCCATTTTCTACGCCATCCACCACATTCTGGTGCAGACCGCGCTCTTCTTGGTCGTGGGCCTTATCGAGCGCCAGGCCGGTACGTCCTCCCTGCGGCGCCTGGGCTCGCTGATGTATTCCGCCCCGCTTATCGCCGTGCTGTATTTCATCCCGGCAATCAACCTGGGCGGCGTGCCGCCGTTCTCTGGCTTTTTGGGCAAGATCATCCTCATTCAGGCGGGTGCCAATGAGGGCTCTTGGCTGGCATGGGTGCTCATCGGCGGCGCGCTGGTGACCTCGCTGCTGACCCTTTATGTCATGATGCTGGTCTGGGCCAAGGGCTTCCAGCGCGACCGCGCCGATGCCCCCGAAGGCAATGTCGCCCTGGCTCGCCCGGCCCCGCTTTCTGATATCACCGATGAGGTCGAGTTTTCCTCCCGCCAGGACGTCGGCCGGGTGCCGTTCGGCATGGTGGGCGCCACGACGCTGCTGGTCATCGCCTCGACCTCGATTACCTTCCTCGCCGGCCCGATTTCCGGTGTCACCTCCCGCGCTGCCGAATCCGCGCAGGATACCTCCATTTATCAGTACGCCGTACTGGGCGAAAATGCCGATAACCCTACCCGGCACCTTGACCAGAAGGACCGCTACGAAGGCGGTGCGGACTCCTACAAGGAGCGCAGCCAACTGCTGCCGGATCCCGGCCCGGCCCACGATCCGAAATCCGCCGCCCCGGAGACGACGAGCGCGGACACGCCGAGCTCGAAAACGCCAAAATCGGACGCGCCGGCGAAATCGGGGACACACGAAAGCCCCACCCCACTAAAGAAGGAGGCCCGCGATGACTAAGAGCCGCTTTGCCGGTGTGCGCTACCGCTTCCGGCCGTGGTTTACCGTCTGGATTACGGTCATGTGGTGCATGCTCATGGGCGAAATCACGGTGGGCAATGTGGTGGGCGGCCTCCTCGTTGCCTTGGTCATCGTCTTTGCCCTGCCGCTGCCGGCGATGCCCATTGCCGGCGTCGAGGTCGCGTGGGGCAAATTCCTGCGCTACATGCTGCGCTGGTTTTGGGAACTGTTTTATGCCTCCCTCAAGGTGGGCTGGCTGGCCTCCCGGCCGCAGCCGCTGCCTCAAACCGCCATCCTGGAATTGCCGATGCGCCTGGAAAATGAGTTCATCCTCTCCCTTGCGGTGACGCTGTACAACCTGCAGCCGGGTGGAACGGTGACAGACATTGACATCGCCAATCGCATGATCACCATCCACATCCTGGATGCCCGGGATGAGGCGCAGATCCAGCGCGAAATTGATGCCGTGTCCCGTCTAGAATCTTCCATGATCGAGATCTTTGAAAGGAGCCACCCATAATGGATCCGCAGATCTATCACGCCATCCTGCTGGTTCCCGCATTCCTGCTGTGGGTCTCCGTATTAATTACCGTCTGGCGCATTATCGTAGGGCCCAACTCCCTCGACCGGCTGGTGGGAATGGACGGTTTTACCGCCATGTTCCAATGCGCGCTGGCGACCTACATGTGCTGGTCACTAGATACCTCCGTAGTCTCGGCCATGCTGGTCATCGCGCTGCTCGGCTTCATCTCCACCGTGTCTGTTACCAGGTTTAGGAAGAGGGATAACCAATGAGTTGGTCTCTAATCGCCGATATCCTCTCGCTCATCCTCGTCATCAGCGGCAGCCTCCTCATCCTCGCCGCCGCCATTGGCCTGGCACGCTTTAAAGACACGATGTCCCGCGTTCACGCCGTGAGCAAGCCGCAGACCACCGGGCTCATCCTTACCATCATGGGTGCGTTCATCCGCATTACCGGCGCCGAATCTTTCAGTATGGCCGAGCGTGGTGATTTGGGTATGCTTATTTTGCTGGTACTGTTTGCGATGTTTACCAGCCCGGTAACCGCGCAGCGCACCTCACGCATTGCACGCCGTGAAGGCCTGTATGGTTCCGAGGAATCGATGTCGCGCAATGACCGCCCCGCCGGCCGTTCGCTGCGCCGCAAATAGGAGGCACCTTTCACCGTGAAAAAGCTCTACGGACTGCCTACTCTGGCCGCTCTTTTGGTTGCCTTCTTTATTTTCAGCATCTCCCGCTATAGCCAATACGACGGTCCCAATGCCTTCATCTGGCGCGTGCCGCTGGATCTGAAGATTTACTGGCTCGCCGGCGGCGAGGTGGCTAACGGCGCCAACCTTTATGACAACGCCTATATTGGCAACCTGCCTTTTACTTACCCTCCTTTTGCCGGCACGCTGTTCAAGTGGATTTCCGCGCTTGCCGATGACCCCCTTATCATCCTCTGGCAAGGCGGCACCATCCTTGCCTTATTGGCAGTCATCCTCATGGTCTTCCACGAGCGCGGCCTCAAACTTTCGCCGTTGACCTGGGTCGTCGCCATCCTACTAGTGCTGTGCGCCCCGGCTGTGGAGCCGATGTACGGCACCTTGTTCTACGGCCAGATCAACGTCTTTCTGATGTTCTTGGTCGCCCTCGACGTCGTTCCTAAGAAGAGGGCCCTACCCGGCATTGGCATCGGCCTCGCCGCAGGCTTAAAGCTCACGCCGGCCTTTATGGGCCTGGTGCTCCTATTTCAAAAGCGCTGGTGGCAGGCGGTTATCTCCGTCCTTACCTTTGCGGTGACCGTTGCGATTGGTTTCGTCACCATTCCGGATGCCGGGGTGTTCTGGACCGATGCCATCTTCAATTCCTCCCGCGTGGGTGAACACACTAACCCGGGTGCGCAATCCATCCGCTCGATCATGGTGCGCGCGTGGGGCATCGATGGCGGTTGGATGTGGCTCGCCGCCGTAGCGGTGGTCTTCGTCTTGACTTGCTTGGCCCTGCGCACAGCGATGAAGCACAAGAATAACTCCGCCGCCATGTCCCTTGCCGGCATTAGCGCGTGCTTGGTTTCGCCCTTTTCCTGGTACCACCACTGGGTCTGGGTCTTCCCGTTGTCCATCGTGGTTCTCATCTCCGTCAACCAGGCACTGGGCAAGCGCCTGCGCGGGGTCATCGGCGCGCAAGTAGCAGCACTCATTTCCTTCGCGGCCATGTGCGTGGTGCTGCTGCCGTACGTCTCCGCAGCCTTCTGGCTCGAGGGCTCCAACCGCTCTTTGAACCAGTTGGACTTCCAGCCCTGGGCCATGCTCCTTTTCACCGCCTCCGGCATCCTCTACATCGCCTTTTATGCCCTGTGGGGATTTATCCCCGGCACCCAACCCAGCGAGGAAGATGCCCCCAGGGGCCGGCACGCGGCACAGCGTGCTGCTCAGCCGCAGCACGCCCAACAGCACCGCGCCCAGCAGCCCCAGCACGCCCAGCCGCAGCACGCCCAGCCGCAACGCACTCAGACAGCCGGAGCTCACGCGTCTGGCGCTACCGCACGGGGTTCTGCCACTACCGACGAAACCGCAGAGTTCCCAGTATTTAACCCTGAGACCCGCGAGTTTCCGTCCACCGAGGGCTATACCGATATTCCTGCTCCCCCGTCCCACGGCGGCCGCCACGCCCTAGATAACGACTAAGCGGTACGCAGCAGCGGGGCGCGGCAGCCATCTGTGCACCCCGCGGCGGCCGCGCCCAGCGACTGCCGGTGTGGCTCTAAGCGTGCGATCACTGAGCGCACGGCTAGCCGATCATCGCTTAGCTAATTAGCGCACCGGCCGGAAGGTGTGGAGCTCGCGGCAGGTTTCTTCGACGACATCGCGCCAGCTGCCGGTTTCTTGGAAGAGGCGGCGTTGGCGTTCGTATCCGGCGCCGCCGTCGATGATTTCGTGCACCAAGGCCAGCTCTTCCGCGCAGCCCAACTCGCGGGCTAAGGGCGTGAGTTCTTCTACCATCTGGGCCAATTCATCTTTGACCCAAGCCTCGTCCGTATCGCGCGAGGTAATAACGAGGGCATCCATGCCGTAGCGCGCACCGCGCCACTTATTTTCCGCCACGTGCCATGGCTGCAAGACGGGTAGCTCCTCGCCCGCATCAATCATGCGGTCATAGTGCACGACCAAGCAGTGCGTGAGCGCGACGACGGCGGATAGCTCCCGCAGGTTCGAGGTGGCGTCGGATACGCGGACCTCTACGGTGCCCCACTTCGAGGCTGGGCGGATATCAAAGTGCATCGAGCCGGTGTGGTTGATGACCCCGGAGATGGCCTGATCCCGCATATAGGACTGCCACTCGTCCCACGTGAAGAATTGATACGGCATGCCAGCGGTAGGCAGCTGTTGATAGAGCATCGTGCGGTTGGAGGCGTAGCCCGTATCGAGGCCTTCCCACCCGGGCGAGCACGCAGAAATGGCCAAGAGGTGGGGGTACTTCGTCATCAACGCATTGATGATGGGCCAGACGCGATCCTCGTGGCTGATGCCAACGTGGACGTGTGTGCCCCACAGCAGCATCTGCTTTCCCCAATACTGGGTGCGGGCGATGATCTCTTGATAACTGGGTTTATCTGAAAGCGGGTTTTCCCGGAAATCCGTAAACGGGTGCCCGCCAGAGGCCCACACATCGATGCCGAGCTTGGCAGCTGCTTCTTCCACGGCCGCCAGCGAGGTTTCTAGCTCCGCGATGGCTTCTGGCACCGTGGTGCAAATGCCCGTGACTAGTTCCACCGTATTCTGGAGGAATTCCTTTTCCACGTGAATATCTGGGTGGGCGGCAGTGGCGAGATCAATAAGCTCAGCCCCGCGCGGGACGAGATCGCGCGAGTCGCGGTCCACGAGCGCGACTTCCCATTCCACCCCGAGCGTGGGCTCGGGGGAACGGGCGAATACTTCTGCCGGAATCTTCACTGGTCCAGCTTAACGGGTGGCAGGTAATATTCCATGAATTTTATTTAGGCCTGGGGGACGGCGAGGGCGACCACAACGGCGCCGTCCTCGGTAGCTTCCTTGGGCAGGTCCTTATTCATGGGCTTAATTTCCGCCTGGTAGCGCGCGGCGACTTCCTTAGCCAAGGACTCCGCGGAGGTATCGCCTTCTGGGTAGAAGACGGTGGTCTTGGGCACGGTCAGGACGTCGCCTGGCAGGTTGCCCACATAGCCCACCTTGAAGCCGCCGTCCTTCAACACGTCGGCTTCGTTCTTGGCCTTATCGGATTCACCGGAGTTATTAAGAACGCTGACCTTAATGTCATTGCGGTCGCGCGCAGCGGACGGCGCATCGTTGCCGCCAGCCCGAGCTTCATCCCCGCCGCGATCGTTACCTCCGCCGCGTGCACCGGCATCGCGGCCGGCATCGCGGTTAGCCTCGCCCTCGGCGCCGGCGTTCGGGTGCGCGTTATCGCCCTCGCCTTCGCGAGGCGGCTGGTTATTAGCCCCGTCGCGGGAGCCATCGCCGCGCGCGCCATCCGCGGCAGGACCGCCCGCGCCGTTGCCCTCCTGGCCACCATTGGCGGAGCCGTCTGACTTCGACTGCTCGGAATCGGAAGCGACGGTCGAATCGTCATCCTCCGAGGTCATGGCATAAAGGCCCCAGAGGCCAAGCATCACGGCCACGGCGATCAACACCATGGCAAGCCCGCGCAGTGGTAAACCACCCTTCTTGGCGTGGGCGCCTCCCCCACCGCCGCCGGTTGCGGCCGCAGCGGCTCCTGCGCCGGCACCCGCAGCGCCAGCAGCAGCGTCTTCGCCGCCTATCTCATCGTCATTAGCGCCGTCGTAGGCGTCGTCATAATAAGCATCGCCATAATCGGCCGCGGCGGCATCCTCCGCAGCGGCACCGTCTGCGGCGTCGTCGAATTGCTGGTCGTATAGATTATCCGGATTCTCTTTAGTCACTTCAGTAACATTAGTAGCCAGTTCTAACGCGGTGGGGTATTTCCCCGCGCGGCGCGCCGCGTGTTTTCGCGCTCCTCCCGCAGGCGTTTTAGCCGGGCCACCAAGAGGGGATGGGATTCGGCGGCAGCGGGGGCATCAAGAAGCAGGTTGAGGCGTTGGTGATAGCGCACCGGCGAGATATCCAGCTGCGCACGAATGGCCTCTTCCTTGCGGCCAATGCTGCGCGGGGCGGTTTCCTCAAAATCTAAGATGGCGGCGTCTAGGTCAGACAAGGGGTTCATGCCTAAACTGTAAAGCATGACTATTCGCCCCATCGTTATCCACGGCGACCCCGTGCTTCATCAGCCCACCACGCCGGTGGAAGAATCCGAGATTTCCAGCCCTGAGATGCAACAGCTCATCGCGGACATGTACGAGACCATGGAGGTCGCCCACGGCGTGGGCTTGGCTGCGAACCAGGTGGGCATCGGCAAGCGGCTCTTCGTGTACCACTGCCCCGATACCGAAGGCCCGGACGGCACCGAGCTGCCCGCCGATAAGGCCGGCATGCGCAAGGGCTGCGTCATCAATCCAGTGCTGGAGACCTCCGAGATTCCAGAGACCATGCCTGCCGATGACGGCTCCGACGACGAAGGCTGCCTCTCCGTGCCGGGTGAGGGCTTTCCCACCGGCCGCGCCGACTGGGCGCGCGTAACCGGCAAGGACGAGCACGGCAACGACATTTCCGTGGAGGGCTACGGCTTTTTTGCCCGCTGCCTGCAACACGAGACCGGCCACCTCGATGGCTACGTCTATACCGATACCCTCATCGGCCGCTACAAGCGCCAGGCCAAGAAGGCCATTAAGCGCAATGGCTGGACCGAGCCGGGCTACACCTGGATGCCGGGTGAAGACGAAGATCCCTTCGGGCACGACGATTAATCATGTCCCGCATCTTTCGTTCCGATGACGTGCAGGTAGGCGATCGCGTCGTGGCCCGGCGCGAGTTTGGTGATGTGCACAGCGATGTCATTGGCCACGTCCTTAGCCTTAAGCCGCTGGTCATCCGTCCGCAGCAGGTCGGCGGCTATCCTTCCGATCTCGAGGCCGTGGAGATCGCGCCCGAGCAGCTGAAGATCATCAAGCGGCTTTCGCCGCGCATGGTGCGCAATTCCGATATTCGCGCCGTCGAATACGCCACCGCCCAGGCCTTTCCCGGCAAGGAGCACACGTGGACCGCGGACGGCTCCTGGCTCATGCGCGCCGGCGATGGCGTGACGGGCCGGTCCAATTCCGCCGTCCCGCTCGGGCCCTCCGCGGGCTTTAATCCGGTCCCGCTCGAGGAAATCACGGAGTTCTACCGCCGCCACGATCTGCCGGTGCGCCTGCTTATCCCGGAGCGCATTGGCAAGCCTGCAGAGCGCCTGCTTGCCGATGCCACCTGGGAGACCGAACCCGAAATCCTCGTCATGGTCCTGCGCGATCTCGAGGGTCTATCCGCCGAGGTCCCGGGCTCCCACCCCAGCGGCGCGGAGTTCCGCATCGATGACCAGCCCGATGACGCGTGGTTAGAGATGTACCACTTCCGCGGCCAGGCGCTGCCTGCCCAGGCCTTGGAATACCTGCGCGCCCGCATCGAGGGCACGATGGGCTTTGGGCGGCTGATTATTGGCGGGGAGACCGTTGCCATCACCCGCGGCACCATCACCGAATCCGGCGACGGCACCGCCTGGCTGGGGTATTCCGCCGTGGAGGTAGCACCCTCGCATCGCCGCCAGGGCTTAGGCGCCCTTTTGGGCCAGCACATGCTGCGCTGGGGTCGCGAGCAGGGCGCGAAGCACGCCTACCTCGATGTCTTGGCATCTAATACCGCCGGCATTCGCCTGTATGAAAAGCTGGGGTTCATCGAGCAGCACCGCCAGATCTACGCCCGTTTGCGCGACTAGCCCCAGCTGGGTTAGTCCGCCTAGCCCGCCGGCCGCGGCCTGGACTAGTCCGGGCCATTGCCCGCGCGGTACTGTATTATCCATGCGCATCACCACGTGGAATATCAACTCCGTTCGCACCCGCATCCAGCGGGCGCTGGATCTTCTCCACACGCACGATATTGACGTGCTGTGCTTACAAGAAACCAAGGTCAAGGACGATAAATTCCCCCGCGAGGCCTTCGAGGATGCCGGCTACCATGTCACCTGCCATGGCCTGAACCAATGGAATGGCGTGGCCATCATTTCCAAAGAAGAACCGGAAGAAGTCTTTACCGGATTCCCCCACCAGCCTGGCTTTGCCAAGGACCCTGAAAAGCCCCAGGACCGCGAGGCCCGGGCGCTTGGTGCGCGCATCCGCGGGGTAGAAATCTGGTCGCTGTATATTCCCAACGGCCGCGAGATTACGGACCGCCACTACGACTACAAGCTGGATTTCCTCTACCAGCTCTCCCACTACGCCGCCGGCCGCGCCCAATCCAAGCTGCTTTTAACCGGCGATTTCAATATCGCCCCGCACGATGAGGACGTGTGGGATATCGAGGCCTTCCGCGGCAAGACGCATGTCACCGAACCCGAGCGCGCCGCCTTCCAGATGCTCGAGGAGGCAGGCCTCGAAGAGGTCACGCGCTGTTTTACCGAGGATCAGCGCTATACCTACTTTGATTACAAGGGGATGCGCTTTCACAAGAACGAGGGCATGCGCATCGATTTTCAGCTAGCGTCGGCGCCGCTGGCCAAGCACGTCACCGGCGCGCACGTAGACATGGAAGAACGCGCTGGCGAAAAGACCTCCGATCACTGCCCGCTCAGTGCAGATTTCGATCTGCCCGATTTCGATTCCGTGCGTTAAATGACCTGGTCGCTCGATCTCAGCTTCTGGCAGCTGATCTTCCTCATCATTGATTATTCCATCAAGATCATTGCCGTCGGCTTCGTGCCAGAAGGCCGCCGGCCCTCCAATTCCACGGCGTGGTTGCTGGCCATTCTGGTGCTGCCCGTCATCGGCCTGCCGCTGTTTTTGCTCATGGGCTCGCCGTATATCAACCGGCGCCGCCACCGGATCCAGCAAGAGGCCAATGAGCGCCTCGAGGATATTTCCGCCCGCACCCCGGATCACCCGAAGGGCATCCTATCGGCCGAGGTGGAATCCGTCATCAAGCTCAATCGCGAGCTAACCGGTTTTCCGGCGCTCATTGGCCATAACCTGGGCCTGCATGCGGATTACGATGAATGCATTCGCGCCATCGCCGCCGCTGTGGACCGCGCCGAAAAGTACATCTCCATCGAGGTTTATATCCAATCCTGGGACGAGACCACGGATGTATTTTTCCAGGCCCTCGCCCGCGCCACCGCCCGCGGCGTCAAGGTCCGCCTATTGCTGGATCAGATTGGCAGTTTTAAGTACAAGGGCTACTCCTCGCTGGGGGATAGGCTCACAGAAATCGGCGTGGATTGGCGCCTCATGCTGCCCATCCAGCTACACAAGGGCCGCTTCCGCCGCCCGGATCTGCGCAACCACCGCAAGCTCGTCATCATCGATGGCGAGGTAGGTTTTATCGGTTCCATCAACCTGATCAAGCGCCAATATAAAACCACTGACCGCTTTTGGATCGATTACATGGTGGAGTTATCCGGGCCCATTGTCACCGCCATGAACGCGGTCTTCGCGGTGGATTGGTACACCGAATCCGGCGAGAACCTCCCACTAGATGAGCTGCCCTATGACGATGCCCAAACCGTCGATGCCAACTACCTGCAGATGATTCCCTCCGGCCCCGGCTATACCACCGAGCCGAACCTGCGCATGTTTAACTCCCTGGTGCACCACGCCAAGCAGCGCCTGGTGCTGTGCTCGCCGTATTTCGTGCCGGATGAATCCCTCTTAGAGGCCGTGACCACCGCCTGCTACCGCGGGGTGGATGTGGAGCTTTATGTCTCCGATACCGCAGACCAATTCATGGTCAACCACGCCCAGTCCTCGTATTACCAGGCACTGCTTGAGGCCGGGGTGCATATCTACCAATTCCCCTACCCTTACGTTTTGCACTCCAAGTTCATCATCACGGATCCAGATGACCAGGAGTTCAATCCGCTGTGCATGTTCGGCTCGTCCAATATGGATCCGCGCTCCTTCGGCCTCAACTATGAGACCACCATGCTCGTGGCCAAAGGCGATCTCCTCGCCCAGTTCAACCAGCTCGCCGCCAATTACCGCGCGGTGTGCCATGAGCTCACCCTCGAGGAGTGGAACCAGCGCGGTTTTGTCCGCCGCTACGTCGATAACGTCATGCGGCTAACTTCGGCCCTGCAATAAGCTTTGCTTGCCGATGCCCCAATAGCCCGCTCATAGGCTACCTAAACACAAGCTTTCTTTTGCAGAGCCAGGATAAAACACCGCGCATTAAACCGCGCACTGTGTTACCGCAGAGATGAGTTTGTAGCCTACTTAATTGACTCCGGCTCGGCGTTCATTATTGGAACTAATTGCGAAAGATACGCCGGATTCTCCGCAGATTTCCCTCTTGTCTATTGCTTTTACTGTAAAGCCTGATCCTAGCTTCTGACATTGCCTATGCGCGAGAGCGTATCAAAAGCTTAGGGAATACAAGAGTGATCATATCGCGCCTATTCCGAAGAGGATTATTAAAAGGCGCTGCTTTAACGTCCAAAATTCTGTACGGCAAAAAGCTCACCGTTCGCCCCAACGGCAACGCCCGTGCCAACCGTTTTCGCTTCTGGGTCTAGCAAAATCTTCCTGTGGCTGGGAGAATTCAGCCACATATTCACCAGCTTCGCATCTGCGAAATCGTCCCATGCTTGAAGGACGTTTTCGCCACCGGCAGGAATACTATCCGGATAGGTTTCCCAGTGATTTGGCCGATGCTGCAAATCCCCTGTTCCCACCAAATGGTCGGCCCAGTCTTGAGCGATATTGTTTAACGCAGGGTTTTCTGTCACGGGATTTAAACCATGATCCGCCCTTGCTGCATTGACTTCGTTAACAATAGAGTGCGCACGCACCCCGTCAGGTTTCATGTTGCTAACCACTTCAGAAGCGTTACCGATAGGTCCTTGCGCCTTGGCTGGAGGGGTAGTTGCGGCTACCCCTCCTCCCACTAATGCTGCGCCCGCGATAGTCGGGGCTACAAACTTTTCAACAGAATCTGGAAGCATTTCATTGGACACGCTTACCACTCCCTCGGATGAACTTGACTAAATTGCTCTACACAATTTCTTTTTCTTCACCTCCAACCCTAACGCAAAAGAAAAATATTGTCAGTGTATAGACAATATTTAAACTGAATTTCCGATATACTTAAATTATATTTAATGGTGCCAAGATTTTAATCTGCGGTGTGCCCTTTCCTTCGGGATCTCGGATAGATTCCCATCCGGAAAGGCTGCTTTTCCGAGCGAGCTATTAACCACCACCAATAAAAATAACCGGCTGATCACAATCAGCCGGTTACCAGTCATGTCTCAAACAACAGACCTACCCACGCTGGGCGAACCCGAATAACTTCGCCCGGAGGGTCCACAGATTAATTAGAGCTTCCTCTCTACAAACACGATACCCTCGCCTAAGCATCGCGCTTGTGCAGCACCAACACGCCAAGGGCCCACAGCGCTGCGGCCCAGATGAAGAATACGATGCCGCTGCCTGCGGATTCCGTCCACAGTGCGTTATCCACTGGGACATTGAATAGCCAGTTCTGGAAAGCGGTAAAGGGCATAAAGCTACCGATCTTATCGCCTACCACGGGCATCATGCTGACGATTTGATCCACGCCCAAGTACAAAATAAGGCCTAGCGCCACAGAGCCCGCAGTCTGGCGAATGAGCATGCCGATGCCTTGGGCAAAGGCCACCACGAGGACCGCGGCCAGTGGGTACTTCCACAGCTGCTCGCGGCCGACTTCATCGTTCCAGGGGTCAAAGGTGGCGGAAATGGAGCTATCAGCAAGCAGATCCGTAAGCAGGTACGCGCCCACCACACCGATGAAGGTCAGTACGGCCGCGATGACCGCGTATAAGACCAGCTTGGCCACGGCCACGCTCCAGCGCCGTGGGGAGGCCATGAAGGTAATGGCTTGGGTGCCAAAGCGGTATTCCGTGGTCACCAGCATGATGGCCTGAATCATCAGCACCGGCAGGCCCAGGGTTACCAGGAATACGACGGTGAACTCGGCCCCAATAGGCTGAAAGCCCATATCAACGGCTTCCGGATCGAGCGGCTCAGTAAACGCTGCGGTGACACCAGCCCAACCCCACGAAAACAGAAGGAATAGCGCGGTGGTCCACCAGAAGGAACGGGTGGTGCGCAGCTTAATCCACTCGGATTTCAAGATATTCAACATGGCGGATTAAACCTCCTGCTCGTTGGGGCGGGCGAACCCACCGGATTGGCCTGCCTGCGCGCCCGAGGCACCAGGCGTGCCTGCGTGATACTGCACGGCATCGCCGGTGAGATCCATGAAGGCATCCTCCAGCGATGCGCTTTTCAGGGTGAGCTCGTGCAGCGGCACCCCGGTGGAATAGGCCAGATCTCCCACGAACTCGGTGGTCTGGTTGATGACCTCGAGCCGCGGGCGGCCCTCCTCATCCTTAGATTCGGTAAAGGACACGCCCTCCTTCTTTAGGGCCTCACCGAATTCCGGGAGGTGGTTAGAGCGCACATACACCAAGGACTGCGAGTGGCCGCGGACGAACTCGTGGGTGGGCTTATCCGCAACCATCTTCCCCTTGCCAATGACCACGAGGTGGTCTGCGGTCTGGGCCATCTCGGACAAGAGGTGGGAAGAAATCAAAATGGTGCGGCCTTCTGCGGCTAGCGCGCGCACGAGCTGACGCACCCAGCGGATGCCCTCTGGATCCAGGCCATTGACCGGCTCATCCAGGATGAGGATTCCGGGATCACCCAATAGAGCACCAGCAAGGCCCAAGCGCTGGCCCATGCCGAGGGAAAAGCCGCCGGCTTTCTTACCGGCGACATCGGAAAGCCCCACCAGCCCCAGTACCTCATCCACGCGGGAGGCGGGAATGCCATTGGACGCCGCCATCCACTTCAAGTGATTCGCGGCCGTGCGGTTGGGGTGTACCGCCTTTGCATCCAAAAGCGCGCCCACCTCGCGCAGCGGGTGCTCCAGGTCGCGGTAGTGCTTGCCGTTTACGCGAATCTGGCCCGCCGTGGGCTCGTCCAAGCCCACAATCATCCGCATGGTGGTGGATTTGCCGGCACCATTGGGCCCCAAGAAGCCGGTGACCACACCGGGCTTTACCTGAAAGGTGAGATCCTCAACGGCGCGGACAGACCCGTAATCCTTAGTCAGTCCCTGTACTTCAATCATGAGCACTACAGTGCCATAATTTTGGATACTTTACCGGTACAGTTTTTCCACTCGCTGCCGCAGGGCGGGAAAGGCGTGGCGAAATGGCGCGATAAGCGGCAGGTTTTCCACTTCATCCAGGCCCACCCAGCGCAGCTCGTGCGATTCCTCGTTGGCGGTGGTGGGCAGGCGCAGGCCGCTGCGGGTGCGCGCCAGCACGGTGGTATAGGTCCACTCCCCCGGCAAATCCCCCGCTGGAGGATAGGGCCCAGCCGTTACCTGGGTGTCGAGCACCTCGACATCGGCAGGCGCGATGGCGCATTCTTCGTGTGTTTCCCGCAGCGCGGCCTGAGTGGGGCTTTCTTGTAGGTCCCGCGCGCCGCCGGGAATCCCCCAGGTATTGCCGTTATTGGTCCACGCGGCGCGGTGTTGCAGCAGCACCTCGCGCCCGGCGACGAGGAAGAGGCCGGCGGCACCGAATTTTCCCCATACGCGAATGCCACTGGGGCCCGCCGCCCAGCCGTCTCCACTGTGAGGGTTATGCATATTTCCTATCCTAGCCACACACGCGGGTAAATGGTGGCGCCCAGCACACTGGGGGCGTTATTCTAAGTAAATGACTGAGCAGGCAGTGCGGGTAGAGTCAGAGCGCGAAGAGGACGCTCACCCCAGCGATCACTGGCTGGATGAGGTTACCGCGCCCTCTCGCCCGGCCCTAAGCGGGCTGACCCACCGGGCCATGGAATGGTTTGCGGGCCCGGCGCGCCTGCTGCGGCGGTTTTATTACTTCGCCTCCACCACCCCGGGCAAGCTTTTTACCGTCACCCTGATCCTCACGGTGGCATTGGGAGCCGCCGGCTTATCGATGTCCCAATCTTCCGCCGCCCGCCACTCCGACCTCGACGAGCTGCTTAATACCACCGAGCCGATGTCCAATGCGGCCCACCACCTCTATAGCTCACTCTCGGTGGCCGATACCATCGCCACCACCGGATTTGTGCAGGCCGGCGTGGAATCAGAGGGCAACCGCGAGCGCTATAACGATGCCATCGATGCCGCCTCCATCGCCGCGACCGAATCCGTGCTGGGCACCACGCCTGACGATGCCCGCGTGCGCGACCTTGTCACCTTTATCCAGCGCGAGCTGCCCATTTATACCGCGATGATTGAAAAGGCGCGCTCGAACCACCGCGCCGGCAATGCCGTGGCTAACTCCTATATGTCCAATGCCTCCTCGCTCATGCGCGAGCACATCCTGCCGGCGGCCTCCGAGCTATTCCAGCTGACCACCGCGAAGGTCAACCAGCAGCAGCAAAAGCTCACCTCGCCGCAGTGGGTGCCGCTCTCTGGCCTTTTGGCCGCGGTCTTCTTCCTCATCGTCGCGCAATGGTGGCTGTGGCGCCAGACGCGCCGCCGGTTTAACCGCGGCTTTTTAACCGCAACGGTGCTGCTCTTCTTGGCCATTTTTTGGGTGGCCCTGTCTAACTTGGCCACCTGGTCCACCGGCCATCAGGGCTTTGAAACCGCATCGCGCCCGTGGGATTCGCTAACGGCCTCGCGCATTGAGGCGCAGCAGGCGCGCACCTCAGAAACCCTCGCGCTGGTGCTGCGCTCGTCTGAGGAAGATACGCTCGAGCGCTTTTCCGGCTCGGTAGATTCCATTGAAAAGGCGCTGGGGGACTATGAAAGCGCGCTGCATGATGATGACGTCGAGGTCAACGATCCCGAGCTCATCCACAGCGCCCGCGCCGCCACCGAAAAGTGGCAAGACTCGCACGAAAAGCTCATGGAGGCGCTGAGCGAGGGCGACTACGATGAGGCGGTCTACCAGGCCACCATCACCGATCCTGAGGATGGCGAGACCACCGCCGCGCAGTCCTTCAACGAGCTCGATAGCGAGCTTTCGGAGCTCATTGGCCAGGCGCGCATCGCCATGCGCACCTACTTAGAGCGCGGGCTGACCGCCATGACCGCGGTCTCCTCCGCCGTCTTCCTGCTCACCCTGTGCGCCATCTTCGCGGTGTGGCTGGGCATTCGTCCCCGACTGCAGGAGTACCTCTAATGCGCTACCGAGCACCGCTTACCGCCATAGTTGCCACCTGCAGTGTCCTCGCGCTGGCCGGCTGCGATATTCGCTCCGCCCCGCCGCTGGAATCGCCCGAACAGCAGGCACTCGATGCCAGCCCCGGCCCGCCGCTGCCGGAGGGCTCCACCATAGAAGAAGCCGGTAGCACCGCGCCCAAGAAGGAAGACGATACCGAACTCAGAGGCACCTACCGGCCGGATGGCAAAACGGCGAAGGAGCGGGTGCCGGACATCGTCAAGCGCGGGCGCCTTATCGTGGGCGTGGACCGCTCCAATAACCTGTTGAGCTACCGCGATGCCGCCTCCGGTGATGTCCGCGGCTTCGAGGTCGATATCGCCCACGAGATTGCCCGCGATATCTTCGGCGATCCCAATAAGGTGGATTTCCGCTTCGTCGAATCCTCTGACCGCGCCGCCGTGCTCGATAATGGCACCGTCGATATCATCGTGCGCACCATGACCATTAGCCCCGAACGCGAGAAGGAAGTGGCCTTTTCCATCCCCTATATGACCACGCAGACCCGCATGCTGGTCCTTACCAGCGCTGGGATGAATTCCATCGATGATGCGGAAGACAAAAGGCTGTGCGGGGTGCGCGGTTCCACCGCGCTGGATACCATCCGCGAGCGCGCCCCCAAGTCCGATATCCTCATCACCCGCTCCTGGGGCGATTGCCTCATGGCGCTGCAGCTCAACCAGGCCGATGGCGTGGTGGTTGATGATGCCCTGCTTTCCGGCATGGCCGCGCAGGATTCCTATACCTCCATCGTGGGCGAGCCCCTAAAGACCGAGAACTACGGCGTTGCCGCGCGCCGCCCCAGCAAAGATCATGACACCCGCCCGCTGCTGCGCCAGGTTAATTCCACCTTGGAACGTATCCGCCGCGACGGGACATGGTCCGACATCTTTGACAGGTGGCTAGGTGCTTACCTGGACGAGCCCACTCTGCCGTCGGGTACATACATCGAGGAAGATAAGTCATGAAGCATAACCCGAATTTCAGCGAAGACGAGCTCGAGTACCTAGAGCCCGAAAACCTCGATACCCAGCGCCAATTCCGAAAGCCCACCAAGGCTTCTTACCGCGACGCTGACCACGGCAAAGACCCTGACCAAGACCGCAGCCAGGACCGAGGTCTCGGCGCTGCCGACTCCCCTGACGCAGCTAACACAGGCGACGCCGCCGACCCCGCTGGTCCGGATACCGCCGCTGCTCGCCCCAACGCTGACCATAGCGATAAGGGCACTAGCGAAGCTGATGTTGATACTGCCGCGGCGCAGGTTCCCGGCACGGCCCCCGCCGCTGCCTTCCCGAGTACGGAGGCCACGGGCAGGCGCGCAGCGCCCGGCAGCACGGCTGGCCAAAACGCTGCTGGCCAGGACACCGCAGCCCAGGGCGCGCGGAACGGCAACGACGCCAATGCGAGCGACGATCAAGTCACCACCGGCACCACTGGCGGACCCGGCGGCCGCAGCGACGACGGCGATACGGGCGATACCGGCGACACCGGCGGAGTGGGCACGGCAGCCGTGGCGTATGATCCGTTCGCCAGCGAACCCATCGAGCACCGCGAGGATCCGGGAACCTCTGCGGTGGCCTTCGATCCGTTTGCCGATGACGATGAAGACGACGACGGTTCCATCGACCCGGATCACCTCTCCAGCCTGCTCGCGGACTTAGAGAATATCCGTGCTCAGCGCGAGAGCGAACGCGATGAGAAAACGGCGCAGGAAAAGTCCTCGGAACGTTCGCGCCAGCAGGCGATCGATACCTTCCGCGAGCGCCGCGGCACGCAGCGCACCGAGCGGCCGGTTGCTGATGGCATGGTGCGCCTGCCGTTTATTACCCCGGCCGATCCCACCGCCGCCCTCATCGATCCGAAAGAGAAGATCAAGGGCAAAAAGGTCCCGCCACCGCAGCTAGAACCGGGCGATATGGTCGCGGAGCAATACGAAATCCTCGGCGTCATCGCCCACGGCGGCATGGGCTGGATTTACCTGGCCAATGACCACTATGTCTCCGGGCGCGTGGTGGTGCTCAAGGGCATGCAGGCCCAAAAGTCTGCCGACGAGACCGCCGCTGCCGAGGCCGAGCGCGAGTTTTTGGCAGACATTACCCACCCGGGCATCGTCAAGATTTTTAACTTCATCGACGATGACCGCGTGCCGGGTGGCTTCATAGTCATGGAGTACGTGGGCGGGCCATCGCTAAGAAGCAGGCGCAATAAGCAGCCCAACGAGCTTTTGCCCGTTGACATTGCCATTGGCTATATCCTGGAAATCCTGCCTGCGCTGGAGTACCTGCACTCGCGCGGCGTGGTCTATAACGA
Organism: Corynebacterium sp. KPL3927; assembly: GCF_040225835.1. Taxonomy (NCBI): domain Bacteria; kingdom Bacillati; phylum Actinomycetota; class Actinomycetes; order Mycobacteriales; family Corynebacteriaceae; genus Corynebacterium; species Corynebacterium sp. KPL3927. The sequence goes on along the minus strand of NZ_JBEHGD010000004.1, from coordinate 9,234 downwards.
CCTGAAGCCGGATAACATCATCGTCACCGAGGACCAGGTCAAGCTCATTGACCTGGGCGCGGTCTCCGGCATCGGGGCCTTCGGTTTTATCTACGGTACCCAGGGCTTTCAGGCCCCGGAGGTCGCGTCCAAGGGCCCGTCCATCGCCAGCGATATCTACACCATCGGCCGCACCCTGGCCGCGCTGTGCCTCAAGCTGCCCTGCGAGGACGGCGTCTTCCTTCCCGGTATCCCCAACCCGTCCAAGGAGCCGGAGCTGCGCCGCTTCCTTTCCCTCTACCGCCTGCTGCTGCGTGCCACTCACCGCGATCCGCAGCGCCGGTTTAGCTCTATCAAGGAGCTGCGCACCCAGCTCTACGGCGTGCTGCGCGAGGTGCTCGCCATCCGCGACGGCCGCCAGTACCCCTCCCAGCACTCGCTCTTCTCGCCGCAACGTACCACCTTTGGCACCAAGCACCTGGTCTTTCGCACGGATCAGCTTATCGATGGTATCGACCGCACCATCCAAATCACCGCCCCCGAGGTGGTCTCTGCCTTGCCGACGCCCTTGGTGGACCGCGACGATGTCGGCGCCAGCCTGCTGCAAGGTACCTCGTACGCCGAGCCGCAGGAAGCCCTCGAGACCCTGCGCCAGGCCATGCGCACCCCGGAATACGAGCATTCCGCCGAGATTCCCCTCGGCGTGGTGCGCTCCATGATCGACCTGGGCTATACCGACGAGGCGCGCCAGTGGTTGGGCTCCATCGAGGGCCGCCTGGGCCAGGACTGGCGCTACCAGTGGTACGCCGGCATTACGGAGCTCTTGCACGATGATTACGTCGATGCCCAAGAGTACTTCGCCACCGTTTTGGACTTATTGCCCGGTGAGGCCGCCCCCAAGCTCGCCATCGCGGCCATCAATGAGCTCATCCTGCAACAGATTGATTACAGTGAAACATCGCTTATCGATGCCACCGTAGCCCGCGCCTGCTCCAACCTCTACACCACCCTGGCGGATCTTCCCTCTTCCGCCTTTGAGGGCCAGCCGGAGATTTGGTCGCACGTCACCCAAGACCCGGGCGCGCTGCGGTTTAATTCCATGCGCCTATACGGCATCGTTTGGGCCACCAACCCCACGACGGTGTCCTCCGCCTTTGGGCTTGCCCGCCAATTGCGCGCGGAAGGGCAGGTGGAGCTGTCCGTAGCCACCTTGGATAAGGTGCCCAATGCCTCGCGGCACTTCCGCATGGCGCTTCTGACCACCGTGCTGCAGCTCATCGTGCACGACTTATCGGAGTCGCGCATTCGCCGCGCTGCCCGACGCCTCGAAGAAGTCCCCACCAACGAGCCGCGCTTCCTCCAAATCAAGATCGCCGTCATCTCCGCGGGCCTTAACTTCCTGCGCAACGCCGATCTCGCGCGGGCATCCTCGCCGAATGATCTCTTCGAGTACGCCTTTACCCAGCGCGGCCTTCGCACCGGCCTGGCCGAGACCCTGCGGGCTCTTGCCCGCCAGGCCCCGTTTAGCCGCCACCGCTACGCGCTGGTGGACTTGGCCAACCAAGTCCGCCCCATCACTACCTTCTAGCGCCTGTTTAGATGGCCTACTTAAATAGGCCTTCCTCGCGCGCCTTGGCGGCTACGTCTGCGGACTTCTGTGCGATGGCCAGCTCCTCATTGGTGGGAACTACCAAGACCTTGACCTGGGAGTCATCGGTGGAGATGACCCGCGGCTCATCGGAGCGGACGAGGTTGCGCTCTTTATCAAAGTCGATGCCATACATATCCAGGTTGTACAGCGCGTCCTGGCGCACCTCGGTGTCGTTTTCGCCCACGCCGGCGGTGAAGGTAATCGCGTCCACGCGGCCCAGAGCAATCATGTAGGAGCCGATGAAGCGGCGCAGCTGGTGGATGTAGATGTTATACGCCAGCCATGCGTCTTCATCGCCGTTATCGATGTGTTCGCGCAGCGTACGGAAGTCATTCACGCCCGCGATGCCCTTGACACCGGATTGCTTGTTGAGCAGCTTATCGATGTCGTCGATGCTCATGCCTGCCTGGCGCACCAGGTGGAAGATGATGCCGGGATCGATATCACCGGTACGCGTACCCATGGCGAGGCCAGCCAGTGGGGTAAGTCCCATCGAGGTATCGATGGCACGGCCATTGCGGATGGCCGCCGCCGAGGCACCATTGCCCAGGTGCAGCGTGATCTGGTGGGTATGTTCCGGATCGCGGTCCAAAATCTTCGGCACCTGCTGGGAGACGAACTCGTGGGAGGTGCCGTGGAAACCGTAGCGGCGGATATCGTACTTGGAGGCGACCTCGCTATTGATGGCATAGAGCGCTGCGGCCGGCGGCAGGGTATTAAAGAATGCGGTATCGAAGACCGCCACGTGCGGAATATCCGGCAGGATCTTGCGCGCTACTCGGATGCCGTCCAGGTTGGCCGGGTTGTGCAGCGGGGCCAGCGGGATGAGGTCCTCGATCATCGATTCAATTTGATCCTCGATGAGCTGCGGCTCCGAAAAGAGGCGGCCGCCGTGCACCACGCGGTGGCCCACGGCGATGATATCGACGTCCTTCGGGCCCACCTGATGATCATCCATCAGGTCAAAGGCGCGCTTTAGGCCAAAGGAATGGTCGGGCACTTCCAGTTCCTCGGTGAATTTTTCCCCGCCAACCTTGATGGTAATGGCGCCGCTCGGCTCGCCAACCTGTTCCACCAGGCCAGAGACGAGTGGATCATCGGTGGCAGTAGCGGTTGGGTCCACCAGCTGAAACTTGATGGACGAGGATCCCGAGTTAAGGACCAGTACGTATGACATTTATTTCTCTCCAGCCTGGATAGCGGTAATGGCAACGGTATTGATGATGTCCGGAACGGTAGCGCCGCGGGATAGATCGTTGACCGGCTTGTTCAGGCCCTGCAGGATGGGCCCCACGGCCAAGGCGCCGCCGGTGCGCTGCGCGGTCTTATAGCCAATATTGCCGGCATCCAGATCGGGGAAAACGAAGACATTGGCCTTACCCGCGACATCAGAATCCGGCATCTTCTTTGCGGCAACGCCGGGATCGCAGGCGGCGTCGAACTGCAGCGGGCCATCCACCTTCACCGAGGAGTCCAGCTTCTTGGCGGCCTCGACGGCCTCGATGGCGCGCTCGACGTCCGGGCCGGTGCCGGAAGCGCCGGTGGAGTAGGACAGCATGGCCACGCGCGGGTCGATGCCGAACTGGGACGCGGTCTGCGCGGAGACCACGGCGATTTCGCCCAGCTGTTCCGCGGTTGGGTTCGGGTTCACGGCGCAGTCGCCGAAGGCCCACAGGCGCCCGCGCATGACCATCAGGAAGATGGAGGAGACCACCGAAGCATTCGGCTTGGTCTTAATGATCTGGAAGGACGGCTTAATGGTGTGGGCGGTGGTGTGGGCGGCGCCGGATACCATGCCATCGGCAAGCCCCTTGTGCACCATCATGGTGCCAAAGTAGGAGATGTCCTGCATGGTCTCGCGGGCCTGCTCCAGGGTCACGCCCTTCTTCTTGCGCAGTTCTGCGAAATCGGCAGCGAATTCCTCTGCAAGCGGCGATTCCAGGTGGTCAATGATATCGGCACCCGAGACATCCAGACCCAGCTCCTTGGCGCGGGCCTGGATATCGGATTCCTTGCCCAGGATGGTCAGCCGGGCAACCTCATCGCGGAGCAAAGCATCGGCGGCTTCAAGGATGCGGTCGTCATCGCCCTCGGGCAAGACGATGTGGGATCCAGCCGACTTGGCTTGGTCGATGAGCTGCTTTTGGAAGAGGTCTGCGGACATGACGGGCGCGGTCTCCTCTGCCGCGCTTAACGCACCTGGCACGGCCTCTAGGTCGGTGAAGACGCCTGCCACGGTGGCGCCGAGGGACTCTGCCTTGCGCTGTGCCAGCTCCGCGGCGCGCTCTGGGGCGCCGGAGATAATGACCAGTGGCAGGCCCAGCGCGGCGGCGACCTCCGCATCGAAGGAGATCTCGCCGGTGCCTTGGACCAAGAGGGCATCGGCAGTGGCGGTGGGCGCGTTGGCCAAAACATCCGCCACGGTGGGATCAAAATCTTCTAAGCGGAGCAGTTCAGCGCCAAGGCTATCCGCCAAGGCGGGAATATCGAGGCCGTCGAAGCCGCGGCCGATGGAGCTTAACACTGTGGACTGGGATGCAGACATGCGGATTACCTTTCCTTTGCCGTCACGGGAACACTGGGAACACGCGCCGTAACATCATGCCGTACATCACAGTTACTAGCACGTGGTGACGACTCCACTGTACGTGAATCACCCCCTCCCCCGCCCTTCCGCAACCTCCTAAACTGGGGGTAGATAACTCAGAGCAGTGTGGTATTTATCGCACTACCACCGCGTAGAATGTGAGAAAAACCTAAAGAAAGGACACCCTAAACAGATGACTAGCCCCATGCGTGTCGCCGTGGTCGGCTCCGGACCGGCCGGCATTTACGCCTCTGACCTCCTCGTAAAGTCCGATGTGGACGTGCAGATCGATCTCTTTGAAAAGATGCCCGCGCCCTTTGGTTTGATTCGCTACGGCGTCGCCCCGGATCACCCACGCATTAAGGGCATCGTGCAGTCGCTGCACAATGTGATGGAGAAGGCAGACATCCGCTTCCTGGGCAATATCGAAGTGGGCAAGGACATCACCGTCGAAGAGATGCGCGATTACTACGACGCCATCATCTTCGCCACCGGCGCCACCGCCGATAAGGAAATGGGCATCCCCGGCGAGGACCTCGAGGGCAACCACGGCGCCGGCGAATTCGTGGGCTTTTATGACGGCAACCCCAACTTCGAGCGCGACTGGGACCTGTCGGCAGAGTCCGTCGCCGTCGTGGGCGTGGGCAACGTTTCGCTCGACGTATCCCGCATCTTGGCCAAGACCGCAGACGAGCTGCTGGTGACGGAGATCCCGGATAATGTCTACGCTTCCCTGAAGGAAAACCGCGCCAAGGAGGTCCACGTCTTTGGCCGCCGCGGCCCAGCGCAGGCCAAGTACACACCGAAGGAGCTCAAGGAGCTCGATGAGTCCCCCACCATCGAGGTCATCGTGGACCCGGAAGACATCATCTATGACGAGGCTTCCGAGGAGGCCCGCCGCGCCGCCAAGTCCACCGACTTGGTCTGCCAGACCCTGGAGTCCTACGCCATGCGCGAGCCTGGCGATGCCCCGCACAAGCTTTACATCCACTTCTTCGAGTCCCCGGTAGAGGTGCTTGGCGATGCCGGCCACGTCACCGCCATCAAAACCGAGCGCACCGAGCTCAATGGCGATGGCTCCGTGAGCGGTACCGGCAAGTTCACCGAATGGCCAGTGCAATCGGTCTACCGCGCTGTGGGCTACCACCCGCAGTCTGTGGAGGGGATTCCCTTCAACAACGACACGGCCACCATGCCCAACGACGGCGGCCACGTGCTTGCCAATGTCGACGGCGACAAGCTACCCGGCCTCTACACCACCGGCTGGATCAAGCGCGGTCCGGTGGGCTTGATTGGCAATACTAAATCCGACGCCAAGGACACCACCGGCATGCTGCTTGAGGATTACAAGGCAGGCGAGCTCGAATCCGCCACCAAGCGCGATCCGCAGGATATCCTCGACCTGCTCAGCAGCCGCGATATCGCCGTCACGACCTGGGACGGCTGGCACCGCCTCAACTCCGCCGAGCAGGCCGCCGGCGAACCGCACGGCCGCGAGCGCATCAAGATCGTCGAGTGGGACGAGATGGTCAAGCACGCCGGCCCGCAGCGCTAACCAGCGCTGCACTGCGGGCCTGACTAGGCGCCGACTGGCACGGTCGGCAGTGCCCCGCAGCGCTAACCAGCGCCGCGCCGCACGGGGCTAGTCGGTATCGTCTACGCCTGAGGTCAGCTTGGGGTCGAGCTCGACCCCGCCCTCGTATTCAACAACCTCGATATCGGGCACATTGTCCGCTTGCGGGTCAATGCCGCGCGCACCGCCCTGCGCGAGCAGGCCAGGCGTAGAGGTCACGCTCACCTTATGCGCCGCCAACGCGGCGCGGTCGCGGGCCTCTTCCACCGTTTCCGCCGTCGTAGTCACAAGGCCCATGCGCCGGCCCTTATAGGCATCGGGCTTGCCAAAGAGCTTCACGTCCGTCTCGGCGTAGTGGAGGGCGGAGGCGATGCCGGTAAAGGCGACATCGGCAAGCGGCTCCTGCGCGTGCAAAAACATGCTGGCTCCCGGGGTTATCAACGTGGCATCGATGGGGTAGCCCAAAATGGCGCGGGCGTGCAGGTCGAACTGGGAAAAGCGCTGGGTATAGGCGGTAAGCATCGCCGTATCCGAAGGCCGCGGGGAGACCGAAGAAAAGTAAACATCATCGCCGGCGACGAAAAGCTCCACGCCGTATACGCCGCGCCCGCCCAGCTCATTGGAGATGCGCGCCGCAACCGAGCGCGCGTTCTCCAGCGCAATCTCGCTCATGCCGGTGGGCTGCCATTCTTCGATCAAATCGCCCTTCTCGTGGCGGTGGCCGATGGGCTCGCTAAACCACGTGGCCAGCTTGCCCGTGGCCGGATCGATGGACCGGATGGCCAGCAGCGTGACCTCGAGGTCAAAATCCACGAAGCGCTCCGCCACCACGCGCTGCGAGTCCGAGGACACGCGGCGCACCGTCTCCCACGCCTCGCGCACGTCTTCCACATCCCGCGCCAGCATGTGGCCTTTGCCCGAGGTGGACACGTCAGGCTTCACGATGCACGGAAACCCCAGATCCGTCGCCGCTTCCTCCAGCTCCTCCACCGAGGAGGCAAAGCGATAGGCGGAGGTCGGCAATCCAATGTCTTCTGCCACCGCGCGGACCCGCTCGCGGTCCTGGGTGAGCGCGCAGGCACGCGCCGTGGGCACGACGACGGCATCGGTGGACTGCTCAACCTGCTCGAGGGCCTCCACCGCGACGATTTCTACCTCCGGCACCACGTAGTGCGGCTGAATCTGCTGCACCAATTCTGATACCTGCGCGGAGTCAGTAATATCCGCGATATAGCTATAGTGCGCCACTTGGTGCGCCGGCGCCCCCTTGTACTTATCCACCGCGTGCACCTCAAGGCCCAGGGACTGGAAGGAAATAGCCAGCTGCTTTCCCAACTCGCCCGCGCCGAGCAGCAATACCTTCGTGGCATTGCCCGTCAGCGGCGTGCCGATATGACCGGCGATTTTGCCTGGAATATCCATGACTTTGCTCCTTTGATTCCGCTCCGAGCAGCAGATACTTCCCCAAATTATTTCATAGATGCCCGTCGCACCCCGGGCGCACATGCGTGAAGTGCATAAACGCAAGCGCCCGGCCAAAGATTTTCATCCTCGAACCGGGCGCTCGTTGGGCTCTAAAGCAGACTGCTAGGCCTGGGGTGCCTCTGGTGGAACCGGGGCATCTACTGGCTCTGCCACGGTAATGATGTTGTCCTCATACCCCAGCGCACCGCCGACGAACTTGCCGCCGCAGGTGATAAGGACCAGGCGGTTGGTACCGTCCGTGTCATTAACCACGTCCGGGAAATCCCCGCCCTTGGGCAGGCGGTACGGCTTTTCCGTCACACGGAAGGTGCGCTCCTCACCATCGATGACCACGGTGAATTCCTGGTTTTCCTGCAGCCGGGTGAATTTCTCCGCATAGCCGGTGCCCTGGCCCTGGTAATTCACGTGACCGGTGATCACGCTGGAGCCAACATTGCCGGCATCGCCAGGCACGGCCGAGGCGGAATACCAGCCCAAGCGGGAGACATCGTGTGGCGGCAGCAGCACGCCCTGGTCAGTTACCTGCACTGGGTCCACGGCGGCGTACTCACCGTCGATGCCCACAGACATGCCTTCGAAGCCTTCGAATTGGCCCGGGGCCGGCTCGAATTCGTGCTCCTGCGCACCGGAATCATCGACGTAGGCATCGCCCTTATCGTCCGGGGGGTCAACGGCCGAGACGCTTTCCGATGCCCCCTCACTAGCCTCATCATCTTCCCCACCGGTGGTGAGGTAGAGAGCCAGCTGGATCAACATCAGAATTACGGCCACTACCAGCACGATAAAGCCGATCTTCTTACCCCGGCTTACGGGTTCCTCGCGGCCTGTCTCCTCAGACATTGCCCAATCTCCTCATTGTGGTCTTCTCGATGGTTCATCAGATGGGTTGCCCCCTCCAGCGTGTGCGGTGACACCCTGAAGGGGGACATGTTGTGCCCAGGCGCTATCGCCTGTTACCTGACCAGTACGCTCACACTACTTAATGTAGTCCCGCATACCTGGGTCAAGCTCGGTCGCACCGGACGGTACGGACTTGATCTTTGTACGTCCTGCGTCGGACGGTAGCGGTTTACCAGTCTTTCCAGGCTCCTGGCCCATAACCTCGACCGGACGATCGTCCTTGTCGGTACCCTGGTCAACCTTATCCGGCGTATCCTGACCCTTCACCTCGGTGGGGCGAGGCTCTTCGCTGGAGTTCTGGTCAACCTTATCCGGCGTATCCTGGCCCTTCACCTCGGTGCTTGGGTGCTCACCGTGGCCCTCGGTCTCCTTCTCAGGACTATCCTTCGGCTTGTCGTGATCATGGTGGCCGTGGTCGTGATCGTGGTGGCCGAAGATAATCTTGCCCAAGCCGATTCCCAAGCCAATGCCCGGAATCAGGATGGCCCACTTAGGAATCTTGCCCTTGGATGGCTTGCCTGGGACATCGGAGTCATCAGAGGTTACGGTCTGATCCTCATCATCAATGTCCTTATGCTCAGCAACCTCATTCGGCTTCTCAGCATCCGGAGTGTCCTCACCCTCAGCGTCAACCTCAGTAGAGGTCAACTCCTCAAAGGCAACCGCAGCCTCAACCGGCTCCGTCACATCACTATCAACAGTGATCTTCACATCAACCGTGCCAGCAGACTTCTCCGGAGTAAAGGTCGTCTCACCCTTACCCAAAACAGTCTCTTTATCGGCCTTGCTAATCAACTCAGCCTGCAGCGTGTATTCCTTACCAGGAACCAAGCCCTCATAGCTGACCTCATCAACAATCTCAGCACCAGCAACAACCTCATGCGAACCCTGAGCAAAATCAGCATTCGTCGAAATCTCCGGCTTCAGATCCTTCTTAGAATCATCAGAGATTACCGTCTGATCCTCATCATCAATGTCCTTATGCTCAGCAACCTCATTCGGCTTCTCAGCATCCGGAGTGTCCTCACCCTCAGCGTCAACCTCAGTAGAGGTCAACTC